>JAKLKR010000160.1:296-12700 GCA_023150565.1 Planctomycetota bacterium | reverse complement strand
GCCCCGCCGTTTCCGCCGGTCCCGCCGGCCCCGCCGGCCCCGCCCGCCTGGCGCGAGCTCTTCCCCGCCAGCGGCCTCGACGGCTGGAGCCCGGTGCGCGGCCGCTGGAGCCGCGCGGGCGCCCTGGTGGTGGGCGAATGGGGCGCCGACGCCCGCGGGCCCCGCCTGGTCAGCGCCGCCCCCCTCGCCTGGGACGAGCTGACCTGCCGGCTGCGCGTGCTCGACCAGCGCGAGATGCTGGCCGAGATCCAGCTCGACGACTACCGCCTGTTCTTCACCGTCCCCGCCGAGGGCGGGCGCTGGCACGACCTCCGCCTGCGCCGCCGGCCCGGCGCCGAGCCGGTCTGCACCTGCGACGGCCGCGAGCTGGCGCCGGAATACGAGCAGGAGGTCGGCACCCCCGGCCTGCTCGCCTTCTACACCCGCGGCGCGCGCCTCGAGATCGCCGACGCCCGCCTGCGCCTGGAGTCCCCATGACCGCGCCCCGGCTGACCCTGCTCCTGCTGGCGCTGCTCGCGCTCGCCGGCTGCGAATTCACCGGCGAGGCCTTCCACGACGGCGAGACCTGCGCCCCCGACGCGCTGCTCGGACGCTGGGTGGCCGGCGGCAGCGCCGGGCCCGACCGCGAGGAGGTCTACCAGGTCGAGCCGATGGTCGGCGGCATCCGCATCGTCCACCGGGGCCGCGGCCCGGACCTGGACCTGTACGGCCGGGTGTTCCGCATCGCCGGCACCACCTACGTGCAGCTCAGCGTCTACGAGGGCCGGAACACCCTGCTGCGCCTCGCCCCGGGCGCCGACCTGGGCGAGGTGCGCATCCTCCGCCTGGACGAGGAGCGGCTGGAGCGGCGCTTCGGCAGGAAGCCGGTGCTCACCGCGGCGGAGATCCGCCGCGCCATCGATGAGGGCGCCGAGCTCTTCTCGGCCGCGCCCGACGACGGTTCCCTGCTCAAGAAGCTCGTCGCCCACTGACCCCTGGAGCCCGCGCATGGCCCCCCTCCGCATCCTGCTGCCCGCCCTGCTCGCCGGCGCCGCCGTCGCCGCCGATCCTTACGTCATCGCCGCCAGCGCGCCGCGCCTGCTGGTCAACGATGCCGCGGTGCTGGCCGAGCTGCGCCGGCAGCTCAGCGATGGGCTCGCCCCCGCCACCCGCTTCCGCGACATGGTGCTGGGCGAGATCGCCGACCCGGGCAGCCGCTACGGCTTCAGCGCCTATTTCGCCGCCCTGATGTACCAGGTCACCGGCACCGCCAGCTACGCCAGCTTCGCCCACGACCGCATCATGACCTTCATCGCCGGCGAGGAGGCGCTGATCGCCGCCGGCCAGCGCGCGGTGATCGCCGGCGACAGCTACCTGGAGGTCGGCCCGCTGCTCGGCGACGTCATGCTGACCCTGGACTGGTGCCCCGGCCAGTTCACCGCCGGCGAACGCGCACGCATCATCGCCTATGCCAACCAGACGCTGGCCAACCTGTGGAATCCCGCCGGCGCCAGCTGGGGCGGGGTGGCCTATCCGTGGTCGGGCTGGTCGCTCGACAATCCCGCCAACAACTACTACTACTCGTTCCTCACCGCGACCATGATGGCCGGGGTCGCGACCTACGGCGACAACCCGCAGGCCCAGGCGTGGATCGACAAGTTCCGCGCCAAGATCGACCAGCTCGACACCTACTTCGACGCCAACCTCGCCGGCGGCGGCTCGCAGGAGGGCACCGGCTACGGCACCGCGATGATGAACCTGTTCCGGGTCTACTATTACTGGCAGAAGTCCACCGGCGAGAACCTCGCCGACCGCAGCACCCACGCCCTCAACTCGGCTTACTGGCTGCTGCACGCCACCACCCCCGACAGCCGCTTCCTCGCCCCCACCGGCGACCACGCGCGGGAATCCAGCGCGGCGCTCTACGACTACCACCGCACCTACCTGCTCGCGCTTCTCACCCTGCATCCCGGCGATCCCGGTGCGCGCTGCGGCCTGACCCTGCTCGCCCAGTCCGGCATCAGCGCCATGGCCAACTCGATGAACTACTGGTCGGACTGGCTGTTCAACCAGCCCGATATCACCGCCCTGCCGCTGGCCACCCTCAGCACCGCGTTCTACGACCCCTTCACCGGGGTGTTCGCCAGCCGCAGCGGGTGGGACTCCGCCGCCACCTACCTCTACCATATCGCCGGCCCCTTCACCGAGAGCCATGCCCACCAGGACCAGGGCAGCTTTGTGCTGTGGAAGGGCGGCTGGCTGTTCGACGACGAGAACATCCGCAGCCATTCCGGGCTCAACCAGCAGCCGGAGGCGCACAACCTGGTGCGCTTCACCGCCGCCGGCGCCACCGTGCCGCAGCGCGTCGGCGGCCCCGAGACGCGCATGCTGGCGGTGGCCGACAACGCGGTGTTCTCGTACACCGCCTGCGACCTCACCCCGGTCTACGACGGCGCCGCCGCGGTGGTCCTGGCCCAGCGCGAGCTGCTGTTCCTCAAACCCGGCTGCCTGGTGGTGTTCGACCGCGCCGACGCCGGCGCCGCCGGGGTCGCACGGGTGTTCAGCCTCAACATGGCCAGCGCGCCGACCATCGCCGGCGAGCGCCTGGGGCTGGTCCGCGGCGGCCATCGCGCCGACTGCTGGCGCCTGGCGCCGGCCGGGCTGCCCTGGACCACCACCGCCTACACCGACGCCGCCGAGTACCCGGGTGGCGGCGTGCGCGCCGAGGCCAGCCACGCCAGCGGGACCGGCAGCCGCTTCCTGCATGTCATCGGCGTCGACGGCGATGTCGCCGCGGTCGCCGCCAGCGACGCCGCCGGCGAGACCGGCGCCGCCCTCACCTTCGCCGACGGCCGCACCGCCACCGTGCGCTTCCGCAACGCCGGCCCCGGCGGCTCGCTCGACCTGCGCACCGCCGGCGGCACCGTGCTGCACAACGCCGCCCTGCCGGCCACGGTGGTCAAGCCGCCGCTGCTGGCGGCGGCGGCCAGCGCCCCGCCGGTGGTCAGCGCCGCCAGCGCCACCCCGGCCACGGTGGCCGCCACCACCAGCGCGCTCGCCGCCAGCGCCAGCGACGACGGCGGCGAGGCGGCGCTGACCTACAGCTGGAGCGCCAGCCCGGCCACCGCCACCATCAGCCCCAACGGCAGCAACGCCGCCAAGGCCGCCACCGCCACCTTCGCCGCCGCCGGCAGCTACGCCCTGACCGTGACCGTGCGCGACGTGGAGGGCCAGAGCGCCAGCCGCAGCGTGGCGGTGACGGTGGCCCAGACCGCCACCACCCTCAGCGCCGGGCCGGCCAGCGCGGCGGTCGCCGCCGGCGCCCGCACCACCCTGCAGGCGCGGGTGCTGGACCAGTTCGGCAACGCCATCGCCGCCGCCCCGCTGACCTGGGCGGTGGTGGCGGGCGGGGCCGGTGGCAGCGTGGACGCGGCCGGGGTCTACACCGCGCCGGCCACCCCCGGTAGCGACACCGTGCGCGCCAGCAGCGGCGCCCTGAGCGGCAGCGTGGCGGTGACCGTCACCGCCGCCCCCGCCGGCGGCGGCGGGGGCGGGGGCGGGGCTACGCCGGTGATCCCGCCCGCCAGCGGCGTGGGCGCCGGCGGCGGGGGCGGCAGCGGCGGCGGCAAATGCGGCCTGGGCGGCCTGGGACTGGCCGGCCTGGCCCTGTCGCTGGCAGGGGTGCGCTGGCGGCGCCGGCGCTGAACGATCAGAGGCTCAGGGGCGAATGCCACATGCTGGAATGCTGGAATGCTGGAATGGCGCCGGATTCCGACTTCCTGCGATGCTCCAACATTCCAACATTCCAGCATGTGGCATTCCGACCCTCAGGCCGGCGGCGCCAGGCGCGGGAACAGCAGGTTGTTCTCGAGGTGCATGTGCTCCATCAGCTCGAGCTCGAACACCTCCAGGCGGCGGTGCAGGTCGTTGACCGAGCGCAGCGCCTCGTCGCGCGGGTTGTTGGTGCGGCGGATGCGGAAGTCCTCGCACCAGGTGCGGAAGTCGGCCAGGCGGTGGTCGTGGCCCTCGTGCTCCTCGCGCAGGCGGGCCATCACCGGGCCGAGGGCGGCGAGGTCGCCGGCGGCGACGGCGGGGAACAGGTTCTCCTCCTCGTAGGCGAGATGCCGTTCGGTCTCGGCCGCGAACAGCGGCCAGGTGTCGGCCAGCTGCTGGATCTCCTCCCAGCGCCCGGGGGCGGCGACCTCGATGTCGTTGATCAGGTGGCCGAGGGCGGGCAGGTCGCGGCGGTGGGCGTCGTGGAAGGTGAGGATGTGCGCCACCAGCTCGGGGGTGGGCTTGCGCCGCCAGTCGGGGCCGCGCGGGGCGGTGCTGGCGGCGGCGGCGACCTCGCCCAGGAAGGCGACCGGATCGATCCCGGCCTCGCGGCAGTGGTCGCCCAGGCTCATGGCGCCCTTGCAGCACCAGTCCATGCGGTTGAGCACGAACGCCTTGGACGCGCCGGGGATGGCCGAGGCGATCTCGCAGGCGGTGGTGGCGAGGGTGATGGGCAGGTCGTTGATGGTGGCAAGGACGGCGTCGCTCATGCCGGCAGCCTAGCCGCGCCGTGCCCGCGTGCATTGATGCAGATCAACCCGCCAGGCGCTCCACCACCCCACTCACCGTCGCGCCCCAGATGCGCTCGCGGTGCGCCGCCATCCAGTCGAGCAGGCGGGTGTGCTCGTCGCTCTCCATGAACAGGCTGTGGGTGCCGCGCCCGACCCCGTGGGTCAGCACCAGCGCGAAGCCGTCCTGGTCGAGCAGCGGCTCCAGCTCGGCGATGACCTCGGCGGCGCTGCGCCCGTCGCAGCCGATCGAGCCGGCCACGAACGGCGGGCTGGCCAGGGGCAGCACCCCGGCGCGGCCGGAACGCACCAGGGTGGTGAAGGGGCGCAGGTCGTCGGTGAAGTCCTCCTCGGCGCCGTCCGCCCCGCAGGCCAGGTGGCCGCAGGTGGCGGCGAAGGCGCGGCGCTCGCGCCCGTCGACCAGGCGCAGCACGCGGTCGGCCAGGCGCAGCTCGTCGGCGATGCGCCGGCGGCTGTAGCGGCGCAGGTCGTAGGCGGGATCGGGCCAGGCGGCGCCGTCGCGCGCCCGGCAGGGGTGGAAGCAGGTGTGGTTGCCCAGCTCGTGGCCGGCGGCGGCCACCGCCCGCCAGGCCGCGACCTGGTCGTGCAGGTCGCCGTAGGCGGCGGGCACGAAGAAGGTCCCGTGCAGCCCACGCGCCGCCAGCGCCGGCGCCACCTCGGCGCGGTGGCAGGCGAGGGCGTCGTCGTAGGTCAGGCACACCGCGGCGCGGCGGCGGTCGGGGAAGGGTGCGTCCATGCCTGCGATGATGGCGGCGGACCGGCCGGTGCTACTCGCGCACCTGCACCACCGGCGAGAAGCTGGTGAAATCGCCATAGGGGCGGCCTTCCAGATGGCCGTCGTTGAAGATCGCGTTGGCGCGCTTGCCGCGATGGGGGAAGTACATGCCCCACTGGTTGTTGATGTGGTTGGTGCCGTCGTTCTGCCACATGCCGTCGAACAGCACCGGGCAGCGGTCGACCCGCCCGCCGGGCAGGCGCTGCACCATGCTCGCGGTCTTGCCGTCGGTCATCGGCCCGGGATGGGCCTGGGCCGCGCTCGGCGGGATGTTGACGTTGCCGGTCCAGGTCGCCGGGCGGCCCCAGTTCTGGCTGTTGTAGGCCATCAGGCAGGTGGGCCAGCCGGGCGCGCCGCCGCCGCGGGCGGCGCCGCGCCTGATCGCGCCCTCGGCCACGTCCAGCACCTCGCCGCGCCGGCCGAAGAGCGGCACCTTGCGCGCGGTCGGGCAGTTGAACACGCGGAAGGTGCCGATGAACGGCTCCAGCGCGTGCTGCCAGCGCCCGTCATAGGTCACCGCATAGGCCCACGACGACCAGGTGCTCCAGGTGGGATCGTTCCAGTACACCTGCGGGTAGCGCTGCTCGTTGTCGCTGCGGTAGACGATCACCGCCATGCCCACCTGGCGCATCTGCGCACTGCACGTGGTGCGCTCGGCCAGCTCCTTCACCGAGGCCACCGCCGGCAGCAGCATGGCCGCCAGCACCGCCACGATGGTGATCACGGTGAGCAGTTCGATGAGGGTGAAACCGCGGCGCAGGCGAGGGCTCATGGCGGGGTCTCCGCCGGCTAGTATGAATATTTACGAAAAGTTTTCAAGTGGGCACCTGGAGGCGCCGTTGATGGTTGGCGGTTGGTGCGTCGCATCACCTGTGCACCAACCATCAACCATGAACCACCAACTAACAAATTACAGTCGCAGTCGTTGTATATACTGACGCAACACCCGGTTGGCGACGCTGATGTCGGCCACCCGGTGCTTCAGGTCGCAGGTGCAGTTGTAGATCAGGCTGTCGAAGGTGATGTCGCCGGTGGTGATGAAGCCGCGGCGGTCGTTGTTGGCGATGGCGCGCAGCAGCTGCTTCTGGCCGGTGGCGGGGTCGCGCGCGCCCTGCCAGGCCCAGGCGAAGGGGTGTTTGCCGGTGACCACCTCGTAGAGCATGATCGCCCACGAATAGATGTCGCCGCGGGTGTCCACCAGGCTCTCGCGCTCGCCGGTGATGGCGTAGAAGGCCTGCTCGGGGCTGGCGTACTTGGGGGTCAGCAGCGCGGTCTCGCGGTTGACCCGGCGCGAACGCCAGCGGGCGATGCCGAAGTCGGCGATCTTGCCGTGGCCAGGCGCGAAGATCAGGATGTTCTGCGGCTTGATGTCGCGGTGGGTCACCGAGTGGTCGTGCGCCTCCTTGATGCCCTCGGTGGCGTTGGCCAGGGCCTCGAGCTGGGAGGTGAGGTCGAAGCCGTGCAGCGCGCGCTGGCCCTTCATCACCCGGTCGAGCGAGCCGAAACGCGCCTTCTCCGTGACCATGAACGGCAGCAGGTGGACCGGGAAGAACTCGCGCAGCTCCTCGGGCAGGTCGTCGGGCAGCTCGGCGTCGCCGTATTCGATGACCTGGAGGATGGCCTTGGAGCGGCGCGAGAGGATCATGGTCTTCTCGCACTCGACCTTGAAGGCGCCGAAGGCGGCGATGGCGTCGGTGATGTCCGGCACCGCCGGCACGAACACCTTCACCGCCACCTCCTCGCCGTGGTAGATGCCGGAATAGACCACCGTCTCCTTGCTCGGCTTGGCCAGCGGCTCGGTCAGGCGCACGTGCTGGCTGAGGAACACCTCTTTAAGGGTGGCCTCGAACATCGCCTGGTGCGACTGGCGCCGCGCCAGCAGCTCGCTGGTGGTCAGCGGGCCGGTGGTGGTCTCGCCGCCGGTGGAGGTCTCCTGCATCATGCGCCCGCCATGGTGGCCAGCCAGCCGCCGCACTCAACCCGCTTCCCGCGCAGCGCCAGCCCGGCCCCCGGCAGGGCGATGCGCCAGCCGCCGGGGATGCGCCACCAGGCCGCCGGGCCGCGCCACAGCCGCTGCGCGCTGCCGCGCCCGCCCGACACCGGCCCGGAGCGGGTCAGCCAGGCGCGCCGGTGGGGGGCGATCCAGCCGCCGGTCCAGCCGCGCCCGGCGCGGCGGAACGACAGCGTCGGGCAGCGCGCCCCGCGCCCCAGCACCAGGTCGAGGTGGGGCCCGGAGCGGGGGTCGCGGTGGAGCAGCAGCGCGGCGTCAGCCGCCCGCAGCATGGCGCGCGTGCACCGCCGCCGGCCCGGCGCCGACCGCGCCCGGCAGCGCCATCAGGCGCCGCCAGTCGTCCTCGGCCAGGGCCGCCGACTCGTCCACCAGCATCACCGGCACCCCGCCCTCGACGCGGTAGGCGCGGCGGGTGGCGGCGTCGGTCGACACCAGGCGGCCCTCGACCCACTTGAGCGGGGCGCGCGAGGCCGGGCACACCAGCAGGTCGAAGAGGTCCTGGTCGCAGGGGAGTTCGCTCATCGGGGCAGTCTTCCGCCCCGCGCGTTTGCATCGGCGGGGGCGGCGGTACGGTCACCGGTCCATGCGCGAAAGCCACCCGCAATCCGGCCCAGCCGCCGTCGGCCGCCGCCGCCGGTCCGCGGGCGCGCCCGGGCAGGTGACGCTGATCGGCCACAACTCCCAGGTGGTGGCCACGGCGGGGTTCTTCGTCGGCAGCCAGGTCGCGGTGCGGGTCTACACCAGCAGCGCCGACCAGGAGCTGGCGCTCGCCCCCTATCCCGGGGTCCAGGTCAGCGTGGTCGACCCCGGCTATGCCGCGGCGCCGGCCGACCTGCCGCCGCCACCCTACTTCGTGGCGGTCGACGACGCCGAGACCGCGGCGCGCATCCGCGCCTGGCTGCCCGCCACCGCCGCCCTGTTCCTGGTGCGCGGCGACAGCCGGCGCAGCCGCGCCGAGCCGGGGTTCCTCACCCTGCACCCGCCCCAGGCCGCCGCCCGCGACCAGGTCGCCGGCCGCCTGGCGCGCCTGGCCCGGCTCGACCGCGTGCTCGCCCCGGCGCGCGGGGCGCGCGCGGCGGTGATCCTGATGTACGGCGACCCCGACCCCGACGCGGTGGGCGCCGCCCTCGGCCTGGCCGCGCTGTGGCGCACCGCCGGCTGCGAGGCGCGCATCCGCTACACCGGCGAGATCCACCGCTACCAGAACCGCCTGCTGCTGCAGTACCTCAAGAAGGCGATCGAGCCGCTGCGCGCCGACGAGCTGGCCGCCGCCGACCTGGTGGCGGTGGTCGACGCCCAGCCCGGCTTCTGGCGCGAGGACCCGCCGCGCGCCCAGGTGGTGATCGACCACCATCCGCTGATGGAATCCACCAGCGCCAGCCCCGCCACCGTGGTCGAGGTGCGCCCGGACTATGGCGCCACCTCGACCATCCTCACCGAGATGCTGCTCGACGCCGAGCTGGCGATCGACCGCCGCCTGGCCACCGCCCTGCTGTTCGGCATCACCACCGACACCGCCGACCTCAAGCGCAAGACCTCGTCGGCCGACATCGCCGCCTTCGAGGCGCTGCACCACCTCGCCGACCGCCGCCTGCTCGAACGCCTGGAAAAGAGCCAGATCCCCGCCACCTACCTCGACGTGATCGCCTGGGGCATCAGCCACCGGGTGGTCTACCGCGACCACCTGCTGGTGCACTTCGGCCAGGTGCGCACCCCCGACGTGCTGGTGCAGGCCGCCGACCTGCTGCTGCTGACCTACGGCATCGGCTGGGTGGTGTGCGCCGGGCTGGTCGGACGCCCGCGCCGGCTGGTGGCGGTGTTCCGCGGCGACGGCCACGGCACCGACGTGGGCCGGCGCGCGCGCGACGCCTTCGCCGAACTCGGCTCGGCCGGCGGCCACCGCACCATGGCGCGCGCCGAGCTGCCCTGGGACGACGACCGCCCGATCGCCGACACCTGCGACCTGCTGGTCGAACGCCTGTTCCGGCGCATGCGCCCGTCGCGCAGCCGCACCTTCATCCGCACCCTGCGCCGCCATCTCGAGGACGAGCGCCCCAACGAGCCGGACGAGTATGAGCTGTCCTGCTGACGACTGGCTGGGCGAGTTCATCGGCCAGGTGGTGGTGGTGGACCTGGCCGAGCCCTACCTGGTGATCGGCCGGCTCGAGGCCTGCGGCCCCGACCACCTGACCTTCGCCGATGCCGACCTGCACGACCACCGCGAGGCCAACAGCACCAAGGAGGTCTACGCCCTGGAGTCGCTCAAGCTCGGGGTGCGCTCCAACCGCAAGCGGGTGGTGGTGCCGCGCCGCCAATTGGTGGCGATCAGCCGGCTGGACGACGTCTAGTGCGGCCGGCCCTCGCCCTGCTCGCGCTGTGCGCCACCCTGTGGGCCGCCGGCCACCTGGTGGTGGGCGGGGTGGTGGCGCCGACGGTGTTCGCCCAGGCCGACGCCGGGGCCTTCCCGCGCGCCATCGCCGGCCAGGTGGTGGGCGAGGTGCTGTGGCGCTGGTCGGGCTGGGCGCTGGTGCCGTGGGCGCTGGCGCTGGCGGCGCTGGTACGGATCGCCACCGCCTGCTGGGCCGGGCGGCGGCGCCTGGGGCTGGGCCTGTGCCTGGCCGGGATGCTGCTGGCGCTGCCGCTGCGCCCGCTGTCGCACGCCCTGGTGGCCGAGGGCCGCACCCTCGCCGCCGACCTGCGCGCCGGCGCCGGCGACGACGCCCGCCAGCGCTTCCGCCGCCTGCACGGCCTGTCGATGGCCTGCGGCCTGGCCGAGACGGTGGTGGCGGCGGCGCTGGCGGTGGCTGCCGCGGCGGCGCTGGCGCGCCTGAGCGGCCCTTCCGCCCCTGCCCGGCCCCTGTAACGTCCCGGCGCCATGCCGCGCCCCCTGCCAACCTGCCTGCTCGCCGTCCTGGGCGCTGCCCTGGGCGGTTGCGTGATGCATGAGGCCGAGGTGCGCGTGCCGCCGGTGGCGGGCGACGCCCACGGCACCGCCTGGCTGGGCAACGAGCGCCGCGCCCTGCCCGCCGCCCCCCCCGCCAGCCGCAGCGAGCGCAGCCAGAAGCCGGTCGAACTGCCGGTGACGGTGTACCTTACGCAGCGCGACGGCGCCGGCGGCATGCTGCGCTGGGAAGGCGCGGTGCGCACCCCGCTGCCGTGGTGGCAGCGCTTCCCCTGCGACATCGCCACCGACTTCTGGCCCGGCGAACTGGTGGCGCGCACCGCGGTCGAGGCCAGCCCGGTGCTGGTCGCCCGCCGCGACCCCGCCGAACTCCTGGCCGAGGCCCGCGCCCACGGCTATGCCCTGCCCGCCTCCGGCGCCGCCGCCGCCCCCCGTTGAGATCCTCATGACCGCGATCCGTTCCGCCGTCCTGCCGTCACTTCTGGCCGCCGCCCTGGCGGCGGGTGCCGGCGCCGCCGAAACCCCGCGCTCCGTCCCGGCCAGCGCCGCCGCCACCCGCCCGGCGGCGCGGACCGAGGCCACCGGCAACGCCCCCGCCGCCGACGAGTGGCGCAAGGTACAGCTGGCGATCGAGGCCGACGCCAAGGAGGCGGGCGCCGCCCTCGCCGACATCACCCGGCGCTATCCGCGCTGGGGCGACGGCTGGCGCGCCCAGGCCACCTGGCAACTGCGCAAGGGCCTGCGTGCCGAGGCGGCGGCGAGCGCCAAGAGCGGCCTCGCCGCCGGCGACGCCCCCTGCGCCGCCCTGCTGGCGCGCGCACTGGTGGAATCCGGCCGCGCCAAGGAGGCGCTGGCGGTGGTGGCGGTCGAGGCCGAGCGCGGCGGCGACGGCGACGGCTGGCTGAGCTACTGGGGCGGCGAGGCGGCGCTCGACCTCAACGACCTCGACAAGGCGCGCGACATGGTCGCGCGCGCCCAGGCCCGGGCCGGGGCCAAGGTGCCGGCCTGGTTCCTGCTGCTCGAGGCCCGCCTCAAGCTGCGCACCAAGTCGTGGGCCGAGGCCGAGGCCCTGCTCGAACGCGCCACCGCCGCGCGCGCCGAACTGCTCGACGCCTGGTACGAGCTCGGCCGGGTGCGCCTGCTGCGCGCCGAGCTCGAGCCCGAGGGCGCCCAGGCGCGCCTGCGCCAGGCCGACGAGGCCTTCCGCACCGCCCTGATCGGGCGCCCGGGCGATGCCGGGGTGCGCCTGGGGGCGGCCCGCGCCGCCCTCGGCCTCGGCCGCCTGGCCGCCGCCGCCGGGCAGGACACCGAGGCCACCTCGCAGTTCCGCCGCGCCGCCGAGACCCTCGAGCCGGTGCTCAAGGCCACCCCCGACGACCGCGATGCGCGTCTGACCGCAGGCGAGGCGCGCCTGCGCCTGGGCGACTGGGCCACCGCCGCCGACCACCTCGGCCGCGCCCGCACGCTCGGGGCCAAGGACCATTCCCTGCCCTTCAACCTGGCCATGGCGCTGCAGAACTGCGGCCGCCAGGCCGAGGCCGCCGCCGCCCTCCAGGGCCTCTCGGCCACCACCCCGCCGGAACAGGTGGCGGTGGGCATGGGCGCCTGGAGCGCGGGCGACGCCGTGCTCGCCGCGCGCATGCTCGGCGATGCCGCCACCGCCCTCACCGCCAGCGACCCGGTCAACGCCGGCGCCTGCTGGCGCTTCGCCGGCCACGCCCACCGCCGCGCCGCCGACCGCCTGGGCGCCGACGCCGGCACAGAGCGCGAGCAGGAGCTCGACGCCGCCGCCGCCTGCTGGGCCAAGGCGGGGGATCTCAAGGATTACGAGGCGCGGCGCTTCCTCATCGCCCAGGAATCGGCACGCGATCCGGTGCGCGCCTATGCCGTGGCCTGGAAGCAGATCGGCTGGGAGGACGGCATCTCGCTCGCCGGCTGGCGCCTGGCGCTGGCCAACTACGCCGGCGCCGTCACCCGCGGCCAGGGGCTGGCGGGCATGGCCGCCAACGCCCCCCTGCACCTGGCCGGCTGGCTGGCGCTGGTGCTGCTGCCGCTGGCGCTGTTCGCCTGGGCGCTGGTGCGCCGCAACCGCACCCCCGCCGCGCCCACCGCGGAACCCGGCACCCGCGCCACCGAGCTGACCACCCCGCGCCC
>JAKLKR010000160.1:0-286 GCA_023150565.1 Planctomycetota bacterium | reverse complement strand
CGGTGCCGCCCCCGCCGCCCGCCAGGCCCACCCCCACCAAGCCGCTGATCACCCCGCGGCCGCCCACCCGGACCCCGGCCGCCGGCGCCCCGGCGCCGCAGCCGGCGCGCCGTCCCACCCCGCTGGCGGTGCCGCAGCGGCCGACCCCGCGCCCGACCAAGGTCGAAACCGAGCCGGTGCTGCGCGCGCCTGAGGAAAAGGCCGAGACCGCCACCGTGGCGCGCCCCCCCGCCCGCCCCAACCGCACCCCGGCCAAGGGCACGGAAAAGGCCGAGACGCTGGAGAT
>JAKLKR010000015.1:43016-43296 GCA_023150565.1 Planctomycetota bacterium | reverse complement strand
CAAGGACCTCGGCGAGGGCGGCCGCGCCCTCGCCGCGCGCAGGGAGCTGCTGCCGACCGGGCACGGTCTGCTGCCGCGCACCGAGGCGGACCTCGCCCAGGCGCGCGCGCGCGCCGAGGCCGCGCGCCGTGCCGCCGAGGAGCTCGAGGCGCGCCGCGCCAAGGGCGCGCGCGAGCTGCTCGAGTCCTTCGAGGACCTGCGCCGTCCGCTGCCCGAGCTCGAGGCCGCGCTCGCCGCCTACCTGGCCGAGGCCGGCGAGCGCCCCGAGAAGCCCCTGCTC
>JAKLKR010000015.1:0-43006 GCA_023150565.1 Planctomycetota bacterium | reverse complement strand
GCCAGCGCCAGGCGGTGTCGGACATGCTGCCCGAGCTCGATCGCGCGGTCGCCGCCGGCGAGCCCGAGGCCATCGCCCGGCGGGTCGCCGACCGCGAGCTCGCCGCCGGCCTGGCCGCGCTCAAGCGCTACGATGGCCTGGTGTTCGCCGCCCGCCTGGGCGCCTTCACCCGCGATGGCGAGCAGGCGCGCGCCGAGCTGGTGGTGCGCCACGCCCTCGCGGTCTATCCCGAACGCGAGCTGCGCTTCGCCTGCGAGCTGGCGCGCGATCGCACCGGCTGGCGCATCACCGCCGCCCGGCTCCAGCCCGCGTCCCCGGCCCCCGCCCGATAGGTCCCCCGCCATGCTGCGTTCCTGCACCCTGCTCGCCCTCGCCGCCGCCTGCTGCGCCGCCGATCCCTCCGGGCTGGTGGAATCCGTCGACGGCAAGGCCCTGGTGCTGCGCTTCGACGCCACCTCGGCGGCGCGCCTGGTGCCCGGCTGCCTGGTGGCGATCTACGGTCCCGGCCAGGTCGAGAAGCACCCCCTGACCAAGGAGGTGATCATCGAGCGGCCGCGCCTGGTGGCCAAGGCGCAGATCACCGCCCTGGTGCCCTGCCCGCAGGCGCGGGTGGTGTGGCAGGCCGAGGGCGCCGCGCCCGCGGCGGGCAATGACGCGGTGGCGATCACCGAGCTGGCCCCCAACGCCCCGCCGGCGCCGACCGCGGTGCCGGCCAAGGTCACCGCCGGCGCCGGCGGCCAGCTGCTGGTCAAGGCGCCGGTGGCCGATCCCGACGGCGACCCGCTGATCTGCACCTGGGAGCTGTCCGACCCCGGCCGCAGCGGCCGCCTCGACGCCCGCACCACCACCCGCCCGGAGATCGGCTGGAGCGCGCCGCTGGCCGCCGGCGAGTGGAAGCTGACCCTCAACGTGCGCGACCGCCTCGGCCAGCGCACGAGCATGGTGCTGCCGCTGGCCGCCAGCGAGGCCACCGAGCCGGTCAAGCGCGAGCTGCGCACGGTGGCCTGGTTCGGCGAGGGTGCCGAGCCGGCGATCGCCCGCCTGCGCCGGGCCGCCGACGGGCGCTGGTGGGGCATCGATGGCGACGGGGTGGTCTGGCGCTGCGATGCCGGCTGGCGCCGCTGGGAAAAGGTGGCGTTCGCCGAGCCGCCCAAGCACGCCGTCGCCCTCGCCTTCCACAAGGACGAGGTGGCGATCCTCGACGCCTCGCGCGGCATGGTCAGCTCAGGCGGGGTGGTGGCGGTGCATGCGGTGGCCGACGGCGCCAAGCGCCGGTCCATCGGCGGGCTGGTCAGCCCCACCGACGTGGCGGTGGCGCCCGACGGCGCGGTGCTGGTGGCCGACCAGGGCGCGGGCGGGGTGCAGGTGTTCGAGCCCGACGGCCGGCCGCGCCTGCGCCTGGGCCGCGCCGGCGACGGCAACGACGACTTCAAGGGCCTGCTCGGCATCGCCTGCGACCCCGACGGCGGCATCTACGCCGTCGACCAGCTGCAGCGCCGGGTGCTGCGCTGGGACCGCTTCGGCCGCTCGCTGGCGCCCTGGGGCGTGCCCACCGACGACAAGGACCCGCCGGTCGACTGCTGCGTGCGGCCGGGCGGCCTGCTGGTGCTGAGCCAGAGCGGCCGGGTGGCGGCCTTCGACCGCGACGGCCGCTCCGCCGCGCCCTGGATCGCGCTCGGCTCCGAGGGCCTGGTCAGCGACCCGCGCACCGCCGCCGGCATCGGCGCCGACCTGCTCGGCGAGGCGGTGGTGGCCTATCCCGGCCGCGGCGTGCTCGCGCGCTACGCTCCCGACGGCGCGCTCGCGGGCGTGCGCGGCGCGCCCCTGCGCGCCGGCACCCTGTGGGCGGCCGATGCCATCGGCCGCCTGGTGCTGGTGCTGCCCGACGACCACCGCCTGGCGCTGCTCGACCCCGAGGGCTGGATGGTGGGCGCCTATGGCGCGCGCATGGCCGAAGGCGGCCCGGTGAAGGATCCGGTGTCGCTGTCGGTCTCGCCCTCCGGGCGCTGGGCGGCGGTGGTCGACGGCAAGTCGCGCCAGGTGGTGCGCTGGGACCTCACCCAGCCCAAGGTCCCGCCCAAGGTGTTCTCCTCGCGCGGCGAGAGCACCGGCCAGCTCGCCTCGCCGGTGTCGCTGGTGGTGGACGACGCCGGCCGCACCTGGGTGCTCGACGACGACACCTACCGGGTGACGGTGTTCGACGTCGAGGGCGCCTACCTGTTCCATTTCGGCAGCAAGGGCAAGGGCCCCGCCGAGCTGTACGAGCCCAAGCTGCTGGCGGTGACCGCCGACGCCCAGGTGGCGTACATCTACGACGCCTACCGCTACGAGATCAAGAAGTTCGCCATCGAGCTCGAGGCCAAGCAGACCCGCCATGTGGTGAACAGCCAGGGCAAGGGCACCGAGCCCGGCCAGCTCAAGGACGCGGTCGGCCTGGCGGTCGACCGCCAGGGCCTGGTGTGGGTGGTCGACGCCAGCCGCGAGGACCTGCAGATCCTCGACCTGCGCGGCACCAGCTGTCTGCCGGTCGCGGCGCGCCGGCTGGGCGACCTCGACCTGCGCAAGCCGGTCGGGCTGGCCCTGTCCCCCGACGGCCTGGCCTGGCTGCCGGTGGGCAGGACCGCCATCGCCGGGGTGCGGTGAGCCGCCGCAGGCTGCTGGGGGCGGGATGAGCCCGTCGCAGGAGGTCGGGAACCTGGTCCAGGAGCTGATCCGGCGCCATGGCGCCATCCGGCGCTCCGGCGACGCCAAGGCCGCGCTCAAGGCCAAGCGGGTGGTCGCCGGGATCCATGGCCTCACCTGCCTGTTGCTGGGCATGGCCACCAGCTACCTGGCCGGCAGCAGCGCCTTCCGCATCGAACTGAAGCCGGGGACCTACGCCAGGGCGGCGATGGTTCTGGGCGAGCGCGAGCTGGAGGCGATGATCGCCGGCAACGTGGCCCAGCTGGTGGCGATGCTCGCGGTCGGCGAGCAGGCGGGGCGCACCAGGAAGATGCGCGTCCTGATCAACGAGCTGCATGCCCTGCTCGACGACGCCAACACCCGCCTGCACCGGCTCGCCAAGCAGGCGGCGTAACCGCTCCGCCGCGAGGCCGTTGAATACCGGCAACCGAGGTCCGCCATGAACATCCCCGGCAGATTGCGCACCGATGCCGACGGCCACGCCGCCGGCGGGGCGCCCAACCACGGCGAGGACATCGAATACCTCAAGCGGCGGGTCGAGCGGCTCAAATTGTATTCCGCCGCCCTCACCCTGATCCTGATGGAGAAGCTGGGGGTGACCCAGGCCGAGATCGACAAGGCGGTGGACATGATCGACGGCATGGATGGCATCAAGGACGGCACCATGCGCCGGATGGTGGTGAACTGCCCCAGGTGCGGCAAGGTGGTCAACCAGAAGGCCGACAAATGCATGTATTGCGGCAACGACGCCCTGGAGGTGCCGTTCCTGGAGCGCATCTGAGCGCCCGGCCCGGTCCTGCATGCCGGCATTGACCGCTGGTGAAATCGCGTCATGAGCACGTGCGAAGGAATCCAGATGCGACCCATAGTCCTGGTGCTGCTCTGCCTGTCGGCGGTGGCGAGCGAGATCGAACTGAGCAACGGCACCAAGGTCCCCTACGAGGAGCTGACGGTCTCGATCGAGAGCCCCAAGCAGGCGGTGACCGCCAAGAGCGCCGGAGCGATCAACGTCTACCGCATCTCGGAGGTCAAGATCGCCAGCCTGCCGCCGGCCGAGCGCGAGCGCATCGACAAGGTGATGGGCGAGCGCAAGGCCCAGCGCATGTTCATCATCGATGACGCCTGGACCAACCGCAACGAGATGCTGCTGCGCAAGGATCCCCGGTTCCGCGCCAAGGAGAAGCTGCACCGCGTCGGTGCTTCGGCGATCGAGGTCAAGAACCAGATCGATGGCGTGGTCACCCTGGGGATCCGCTGTGGCGACAAGGGATATGAGATGTCCCTGGCGGCGCTGAAGAGCCGCAACTTCCAGGTGCCGGACGGCAAGCTGTCGGTGTACATGGCCTTCGAATCGGAGGACGGCAAGGATCTGGTGATCCAGAAGTCGCCCGACTACGAACTCAACCACACCAGGCTGACCTTGACCATCGTCAAGGGCGACAAACCCGGCGACACCCTTGGCACCATACCCATCCCCGAAGAGTACCAGGTGCGCTGAAACGGACCGGGCCGCGATCGGCATCTGCCGCCGCGGAGAGGACCATGGGCTTCGCCGCCGGGTTAGCGTGCGCGCTGAGGTCGACCGGTGATGCCCAGCGACACATATTTGTATGCTAATAAAACGTTGAATCCGAGTCGGTTAGGCAAATGTACTGACACCATGGATCGGATCGTCTGGAAGGATGACTACAGCGTCGGCCACCCCGACATCGACGATCAGCACCGCTATTTCATCGGTCTGATCAACAACGTCATCAAGGCGCAGGAACTGAGCTATCCCGAGGACATGATCCACCAGCTGCTGTTCGGCCTGCTCAAGTACTCCGAATTCCATTTCCGCGGCGAAGAACTGATCATGCGCGCCAACCGCTACCCCGAATTCGAGAAGCACGCCAAGCTGCATGGCGAGATCATGACCCTGCTCGAGCACAAGGTCGGCGCCTTCGGCGGCAAGGAGGGCGGCATCGACGACATCCTGGGCATGCTGGTGGCCTGGTTCCAGATCCACACCGTGCACGAGGACAAGCGCTTCGCCACCTTCCTGGCGGAGGCGAAGGCGGCACCCCAGCCCGGCTGAGGGGCGACGGGTTGTGCGAAGTGGCGGCGGCGATGTGAGATGCCGGCCGTCCCCGGCTGGCGATGATGCGGCGCCAGAGGACCACCCATGGCCGCCGCCACCCTGACCGCCGGTTCCGTCTCCAGCGCCTTTCCCGCCCTGACCATCAACCAGCGCCAGCGCGACCGCCTCGACCGCCTCGACCGCGCCTGGGAGGCGATGGCCGACCCAGCCACCGCCCGGCCCAAGATCCTCATCGCCGCCCCGGTCGATGGCCTGCCCGCGCCCGAGGTCCAGTTCGCCGATCCCGACCTGATGCTCGCCTGCGAACTGGCCAAGCTGCGCAACCACCTCGAACTGGAGGATGACCACGTGGCCTCGGTGCGGGTGCAGTTCGGCACCGCCCAGGTCGCGCACGCCTTCGGCTGCCCGCTCGAATTCCCCACCAACAGCCTGCCGGCGGCGCGCGCCCCGGCCCTGGCCAGCGCCGAGGAGGCGCTCGCCCTGGCCCTGCCCGCGCTCACCGCCGGGCTCTATGGCCGGGTGGCGGAATGGCACCAGCGCTGGCGCGCGCGCCTGCCCGAGGGGGTGCGCATCCAGCACCCGGACATCCAGAGCCCGTTCAACACCGCCCACTTGGTGCGCGGCAACGACCTGCTGATGGACTTCTTCGACTCCCCCGAGGCGGTCGGGGCGCTGCTCGACAAGGTCACCGACTTCCTCATCGGCCTGGTGCCCGAGCTCAACCGCCAGATCGGCTCCACCGGCGGCTTCTTCGACGACTGGGGCTGCCGCTGGCGCGGGCGCGCGCGCATCAGCAACTGCTCGATGCACATGATCCGGCCGGAGTTCTACCAGCGCTTCATCCTGCCGCGCGACCTGCGCCTGATGGAAGCGATCGGCGGCGGGCGCATCCACTACTGCGGCACCCACGGCCGGGTGATCGACTGGTTCGCCTCCAACCCGCGGGTGCACGGCATCGACGTCGATCCCGGCCACCACGACTTCTGGGACCTGGCCCGCCGGCTGCCGCCCGAGACCGTGCTGGTCACCACCGGCACCAGCGCCGACTCGCCCTTCGTGCGCCGCCTGCTGGCGGGCGACTGGCCGGCCAAGCGCAACCTCGGGGTGCTGGTGTACGTGCAGTCGCTGGAGGAGGGCCGCCGATTGCTGGCCGCCCTGCGCGCGGCGATGCCCGGCTGAACCGCCGGCTGTTGCCGGGGCGCGCCGGCGCTACCCTGCGCCGGCATGTCCACCGTGACGGCCGCCGAACTGCCCCCGCCCCATGTCGACATGCTCGGCCTGGGCCCCGAGGACGGCGGCGCGGTGTGGCTGGGCCGGCCGATCCAGGGCGCGCCGCCGCGCATCGGCCTGCACCACCGCCACGCCGAGCTGGAGGCCAACCTGGTGCTCGCCGGCACCGGCGCCTACCTGATGGACGGCTCCCGCTTCAGCCTCGACGCCGGCATGCTGGTGTGGCTGCCGGCCGGGCGCGACCACTGCCTGGTCGAGCGCTCGGCCGACTGGCGCATGCACATCCTGGTGTGGACGCCGGCCGTGCTCGCCACCCTCGACCCCGCCCATCCCCTGCGCGCCGGCGCGACGCCGGCGCCGCGCCGGCTGCCGCAGCGCGAGCAGCGCCTGCTCGCGGCGCAGATGCTCGACATCGCCGCCCACCAGGGCGGCGCGGGCTTCCGCAGCGGCTGCGAGTGGCTGCTGCACCGCCTGTGGGCGGCCTGGCAGCAGGCGCCCGCTGCCGGTCCGGCCGCCGCCCTGCATCCGGCGGTGGCGCGCGCCGCGCACCTGCTCGCTGCCGACGGCGAGATGAGCACCACTGAGCTCGCCCGCCGCGTCGGCCTGGGCCCCGACCGCCTGGCGCGGCTGTTCCGCCAGCAGATCGGCCTCGCCCTGCCCGACTACCGCAACCGCCGCCGGCTCGACCGGGTGGTCGAGTCGTGGTCGCCAGGCCTCAGCCTGATGACCCTGGCGCTGGGCTGCGGCTTCGGCAGCTATGCGCAGTTCCACCGCATCTTCGTCCGCCACCTCGGTGCCACCCCGCGCGACTGGGCTGCCGCCCAGGAGGGCGGCGGGGCCGGCGCCGCGCAGGTGGCGGGTCGCGGCGGCGATAGCCGGCATCTATCGCCGCCATAGGGACGGCCGGCGCGCGCCGGCGCGGGGGCGGATAGATTCTCCATCATCACCGGCGCGCTGCGCCACTGCCGATGGAGCCTCCCATGCCGATCATCAACAGCCCCCTGCCCAGCTTCAAAGTCCAGGCCTTCCACCAGGGCGCCTTCAAGACCGTCACCGACGCCGACGTGCGCGGCAAGTGGGCGGTGTTCTTCTTCTACCCCGCCGACTTCACCTTCGTGTGCCCGACCGAGCTCGGCGACCTGGCCGACAAGTACGCCGAGCTGCAGAAGATGGGCGTCGAGGTCTACAGCGTGAGCACCGACACCCACTTCGTGCACAAGGCCTGGCACGACGCCTCGGCAACGATCAAGAAGATCGCCTACCCGATGCTCGCCGACCCCACCGGCCACCTGACCCGCGCCTTCGGCGTGCACATCGAGGAGGAGGGCCTGGCCTACCGCGGCACCTTCGTGGTCGCCCCCGACGGCAAGGTCAAGATCGCCGAGATCCACGACAACGGCATCGGCCGCAACGCCGACGAGCTGCTGCGCAAGATCCAGGCCGCCCAGTTCGTCGCCAGCCACCCGGGCGAGGTCTGCCCGGCCAAGTGGAAGCCGGGCGCCAGCACCCTGAAGCCCGGTCTGGATCTGGTCGGCAAGATCTGACCCGGACCGCCTCCCCGGCCCCGCGCGGGCCGGGGAGGGTCTTCCCCACCCCTTTCCCAGACGAGTCCCGCCATGCTCGACGACGCCATCCGCTCCCAGCTCACCACCGTGTTCGCCGACCTGCCCGCCGAGCTGACCCTGGCGCTGTCGCCCAGCGAGCACCCCCGCCAGGGCGACCTGCGCGAGCTCGCCGCCGACCTCGCCGCCACCGCGCCGCGCCTGCGCGTGGTCGAATCCGGCCATCACAGCCCGGTGCCGCGCCTGACCCTGCTGCGCGACGGCACCCCCACCGGGGTGTCGTTCCGCGGCGTGCCGGGCGGCCACGAGTTCACCTCGCTGGTGGTGGCGCTGCTCAACGCCGCCGGCAAGGGCCGCCTGCCCGACCCCGGCATCCAGGCGCGCATCCGCCGCCTGCGCGGGCCCATCCGCCTGCGCACCATCGTCTCGCTGGAATGCACCAACTGCCCGGACGTGGTCCAGGCCCTCAACCTGGTGGCGCTGTTGCACGACGACGCCCAGCACGAGATGTGGGACGGCGCCCTGGCCGAGTCCGAGGTCGCGCGCCTGGGGGTGCAGGGGGTGCCGGCGGTGTTCGCCGGCGACCAGCTGCTGCACGTGGGCAAGGCCGACCTCGCCGGGCTGCTCGACCAGCTCGAGCAGCACTTCGGCAGCGAATCGGCGGGAGAGGCCCCGGCGGCGGTGCACGAGGTCGACGTGGCGGTGGTGGGCGGCGGCCCGGCCGGCGCCGCGGCGGCGATCTACAGCGTGCGCAAGGGCCTGAAGGTGGCGGTGGTGGCCGGGCGCATCGGCGGCCAGGTGCGCGACACCCTGGGCATCGAGAACCTGGTGTCGGTGCCCTACACCGAGGGGCCGAAGCTGGCCGAGGACCTGCGCGGCCACCTGGCCAAGGCCGGGGTGCTGGTTCTCGACCACCGCAGCGTCGAGGAGCTGGCCGACGGCGAGCCCAAGGTCCTGCGCCTCAAGGGCGGCGAGACGGTGCGCGCCGGGCAGGTGATCATCGCCACCGGCGCCAAATGGCGCGAGCTGGGGGTGCCGGGCGAGAAGGAGCACCTCGGCCGCGGGGTGGCGTTCTGCCCGCACTGCGACGGCCCGTTCTACAAGGGCCGGCGGGTGGCGGTGGTGGGCGGCGGCAACAGCGGGGTCGAGGCCGCCATCGACCTGGCCGGCATCTGCTCGTCGGTGGTGCTGCTGGAGTTCGGCGAGGCCCTGCGCGCCGACGCGGTGCTGCAGCGCAAGCTGCGCAGCCTGGGCAACGTCACCGTGATCACCAACGCGCGCACCACCGCGGTGGTGGGCGACGGCACCAGGGTCACCGCCCTGCGCTACCAGGACCGCGCCAGCAAGGAGGAGCGCACCCGCGAGCTGGACGGGGTGTTCGTGCAGATCGGGCTGTCGCCCAGCTCGGCGCTGGTCAAGGACCTGGTGGAGGTCAACAAGGCCGGCGAGATCGTGGTCGACGCGCGCGGACGCACCTCGCGCCCCGGCATCTACGCCGCCGGCGACGTGGCCAACCGCCCCTTCAAGCAGATCATCATCGCCATGGGCGACGGCGCCCAGGTGGCGCTGGCGGCCTTCGAGGACCGTTTGCGCGCCTGATCAGCGCAGGCGGATCGCCCCGCGCGGCAGCGCCTTGCGGATGGGCGGGGCGAGCAAGCGGTAGGCCGGATCGCGCGGGTCGCCCTGGCGCCACACCAGGGCGACGGTGCGGCCCGGATCGCCGGTGAGCGGGAGCAGGGCCAGGCGGCGGTCCCCGTCGCCCGCCGCCAGCGCCGGCAGCAGGGTGACCCCGGCGCCGCCGGCGACGATCTGGCGCAGGGTCTCCAGGCTGGTGGCGCGGTAGTCGGCGCCGCCGTGCGCGTCGGTCCGGCGGCTGCATACCGCCAGCGCCTGCTCGCGCAGGCAGTGGCCCTCGTCGAGCAGCAGCAGGCGCTCGCCCGCCAGCTCGGCGGGGTCGATGCGCTCCTGCCCGGCCAGGCGGTGGTGGCGCGGCAGGGCGGCCAGGAACGGTTCGTCGTAGAGCGCATCCACGGCGTAGCGCCCCTCCATGCCGGGCAGCAGCGCGAGCAGCGCCACGTCGAGGCGCCCGCCGTCGAGGGCGGCGAGCAGCTCGGCGGTGGTGGCCTCGCGGATCGGCACCTCGAGCTCGGGGAACGAGCGCTCGAGCGCGGCGGTGACCGCCGGCAGGGCGTAGGGGCCGACGGTGGGGATCACCCCCAGGCGCAGCGGGCCGAAGAACGGCGGCCGCGCCTCGGCCGCCGCCTGCTCGACCGCGGCGATGGCGGCGAGCGCGCTGCGCGCCGCCGCCACCACCCGCTCCCCGGCCGGGGTCAGGCGCACCCCGCCGCGGGTGCGTTCGAACACCGTGCAGCCCATGCGCCGCTCCCACTGCGCCACCAGCGTCGACAGGCTGGGCTGCGACACCCGCGCGGCGGCGGCGGCGCGGCCGAAGTGCAGGTGGTCGGCGGCGGCCACCAGGTAGCGCAGCACCGGCACCCCGGTGGCGCGCGGGTCGAAGGGGGCGGCGGGATCCATGCCCGACCATGCCGCGATCCCCCGGCGCAGGCAACCGGCGGCGCTTCAGGGGACGAAGCCGGCCCAGTCGCAGCGCGCCGGCTGCGGCACCCACATCACCGCCTCGGGGCGTTCGCGGTACTGCCGCCAGATCGGCACCCCCGCGCGCAGGCCGAGGGCGTGGTAGTCGGCGGGCGGCTTGCGCACCAGCTCGCGCCGGCGCGGATAGCGCGGGTTGGCCTCCCAGGCCAGCGTGTCGCCCGCCAGGCAGGGGAACCAGGCCAGGCCGCGGTGGGCGCGCACCCCGCGGTAGTCGAAGCCGAAGTCGCGCACGCACCAGGCGCCGAAGGCGAGGGCCTGGCGCGGGTCGGCGCTGATGGTGGCGTGGGCCCAGCCCGGCGGCACCACCACCGTCTCGCCGGGGCCGGCCTCGACCGCGAAGCAGCGCCCGGGGTCGTCGCCGTCCGACTCCTGCATCAGGATCACCGCCCGGCCGCTCCAGATCTCGTACAGCTCGGCGGTGGAGGCGCCGCAGCTGGGGCTGACGGCGTGCACGTGGCCCTGCGAACGCACCGGCTCGCCGCCCAGGCGGCCGGCGGCATAGGCCACCGCGCCGAAGAGCAGGTTGCGCGCCGCCAGGTCGGCGCGGCAGGCCTCCTCGCCCACGTCCATGCAGATGGCGTAGACCGGGTCGGGTCCGGCGCAGCCGGGATCGCGCAGGCTGGCGCGGATGGCGTCCAGCCGGCGCAGCTCGGGGGCGGGGGCGAACACCCCGGGACCGCAGCGGAAGCCGAGCGGGGCGGCGGTGGGCGCGATGGCGAAACCAGGGTCCCAGCTCATGCCCGGTGCCTGACGCTGGCGGTGATGGTGGCGCAGGTCTGGCCGCGGGCGGCGGCGAGCGGGCCGGGGGCGACGGTGTAGTCGCCGGCGGCGGCGGGGATGATCACCGTCTCGGCGTAGTGCACGGCGAAGGACGCGAAGGCGCCGGTGGGCGAGGCGATCACCGCGTCCTCGCCTTCGACCAGGTTGAGCACCTGCACCCCGCCGCGCTCCAGGCCGCCGGTGCTGGCGGGATGGGCGGCGGTGAACCAGCAGCGCACGGTGTCGATGAACTCGCGCTCGTGCAGGCCGGTGCGCTCGCGCCGCCAGCCGTCGCCGCGGTCGAGTGCCGCGATGCGGTTGACCAGGTTGGCCTCGACCCAGGGGGTGGTGCGGTCGAACTGGATGTTGGCGGCGCCGTGCGCGAGGTGCACCGGGCGCGGGCGGCCGTCGAGGCCCATGCGCCCCCAGTCCCACTGCTTGAAGGTGAAGATGTAGGGGGTGGCGCTGATCTCGAGCACCATGCTGCCGGCGCCGGAGCAGTGCAGGGTGCCGGCGGGGATGAGGAAGTGGTCGTGCTTGCGGGCCGGGAAGCGGCCGGCGAAGCGTTCCGCCGGGAAGGGCGCGCCGCCGGCCTGGGCGGCCGCCAGCGCGGCGGTCATGGCGGCGGGGTCGACGCCCTCGCGCAGCCCGAGGAAGACGTGCGCCCCGGGTTCGGCGTCGAGCATGTAGTAGCTCTCGTCCTGGGTGTAGTGCATCCCGAAGCGGTCCTGGATGTACTCGGTCAGCGGGTGCACCTGCAGCGAGAGGTTGCCCCCGCCCATGGTGTCGAGGAAGTCGAAGCGGATGGGGAACTCGGCCCCGAAGCGGGCGTGCACCGGGTCGCCGAGCAGGGCGCGCGGCTCCTGGTAGACCAGGTCCTGGGCGGGGATCTCGACGTCGTGGCCGGCGACGCGCAGCCGCAGGCTGTTCTCCTCCGGCACCCCGTCGAAGCACCAGCCGTAGTTGGGCTGGTCCGCCGGCAGGGCGCACACCTCCTTCATCCACTGCCCGCCCCACGGCGCGGGGTCGAAGAACGGCACCACCCGGAAGGGCCGGCGGGCGGCGGCGGCCAGCCCCGCGCGCAGGCAGGCGCCGGTGATCAGGCGGGGGTCGCCGGCGGCGTTGCTGTCGAGCAGGAAGTCGATGCGCGGCCACAGCCGGCGCTTGAGCCGGTCGGCCACCCGCCAGTCGCAGAAGTAGCCGCGCTTGTACTGCAGGCTGGCCCTGCTGCCGCGGTTGGCGGCGCCGAGGTTGGCGACCTGGCCGCGGCGCTGGCGCAGCTGGCCCTCCCAGCGGCTGATGTCGGCATAGACCAGCACCTCGCCGGGGTGGACCAGGCTGGCGCCGCGGCCGTAGACCAGGGTCAGGCCGGGGCCGGCGGTCGCCGCCGCCGCGGCCGCGACCCGGGCGGGGTCGAGGAAGTCGGCCATCTCCAGCCCGCTCAGGCGGCCGAACACCGGGTCGTCGCCCAGGGCGGGGGCGACCATGGCCTCGATCTGCGCCGCCGGCTTGAACAGCATGGCGGTGTCGATCACCCGCGCCGGGCGCAGGCGGGCGACCAGCTCCGCCAGCACCTCCTCGTCCAGCACCTCGACATAGCACTCGACGGTCAGCACGCGCGCCGGCGCCGCCGCCAGGCGGGCGGCGACCGCGTCCCAGCCGCGATCGCAGGCGTGGCCGGGGACCTCCACATGCGGGAAGCGGTCGTAGGTCGGGGTGCGGCCGGGGAAGTAGGCCATGTCAGGGTTCCTGGGCGAGGGCGGCGATGCCGAGCAGGGCGGCGTCGTCGCCGAGGGCGGCGGGGCGCACCGCCACCCGGCCCCAGGGGGTCCAGGCGTGGGCGTCGAGGTGGCGGCGCAGGGGGGCGAGCAGGCCGTCGCCGGCGGCGGCGATGCCGCCGCCCACCACCAGCACCGCGGGGTCGTAGGCGTGCACCAGCGACACCGCCAGCGCCGACCACACCGCCAGGGCGCGCGCGCGCAGGTCGCGGGCGAGGGGGTCGGCCCCGGCCAGGCGGAACACCGCGGCGTAGTCGAGCACCGCCTCGGCGGCCAGGGCGCTGGCGGCGAAGCGCGCATCGGCGCGCGCCAGCGCGGGCAGCGCGCTGGTCGAGGCCTCGGCCTCGGCGCAGCCGCGGTTGCCGCACGAGCAGGGCCGCCCGTCCACCTGCACGGTGAGGTGGCCGGCGATGGCGGCCTGGCCGTGGCTGCCGTGCAGCAGGCGGCCGTCGACCACCGCCGCGGCGCCGATGCCGGTGCCGAGGGTGAGCATCACCGCGCCGTCGCAGCCGGCGGCGGCGCCGTGGCGCCATTCCCCCGCCAGCGCCGCCAGGGCGTCGTTGGCCAGGGTCAGGGGCGCGCCCCAGCGCGCGTGCGCCCACTGCGCCAGGTCGAGCCCGGGCGCGTCCGCCCACTTGGCGTTGATCGCGGTGATGCGGCGGGCGCGGCGGTCGACGATGCCGGGGGTGGCGAAGCCGACCGCGTCGAGCGCCCGGCCGGCGCGCAGGCGGTCGAGCGCCTTCGCCACCGCCGGCAGGCGCGCAGCCAGGCCGGCGGCCGAGTCGGAGGGCAGCAGGTCGCGCGCCGCCACCGCGCCGTCCTCCACCAGGCCGAGCTTGATGCGGGTGCCGCCCAGGTCGATGGCCGCGGTCAGCATCAGGCCTCCCCGCCGGCGAGCGCCAGGCGCAGGCGGAAGCGGTCGCTGCGGTAGTGCACGCGGGCGACCTCGAAGCAGGCGCCGTCGCGGTCGCGCACCCGCCGGCGGCGCTCCAGCAGCGGGGTGCCGGGGTCGCAGGCGAGGGTGGCGGCGAGGCCGTCGTCGGCCGCCACCGCCAGCAGCTCCTCGTCGGCCCCGGCCGGCTGCGGGCCGCCGCGCCCGCCGATGAGGTCGTAGAGCGGGCGGGCGAGGTCGTCGCCCGCCGCCAGGCCGCAGCGCGGGTGCAGCCAGCTGGCGAAGGCGGCGATCGGGCCGTGGTCGTCGCCGCGCACGCGCAGCAGGTGGGCGACCGGGGAGCCGGCGGCGACGGCGAGCGCGGCCGCCACCTCGGCGTCGGCCGGCACCGTCTCCAGGCGCGCCGCCACCAGGCGCACGCTCACCCCCGCCCCCGCCATCTCGCGGCTGAAGCTGCGGAAGGCGGCGAGGTCGCCGGCGATGGGCGGCGGGGCCTTGCGCGTGCCCACCCCGCGCCGGCGCACCAGCAGGCCCTCGGCCACCAGCGCGCCGATCGCCTGGCGCACGGTGCCGCGCCCGACCTTCAGCTCGGCCGCCAGGCTGATCTCGTCCGGCAGCACCGCGCCCGCGCGCCAGGGCGCGCGCTCGAGCATGGCGCGCACCACCGCCTGCACCTGGACGTGCAGCGGCAGCGGCGAGGCGGGGTCGACCACCCGATCCATCGTCTTCACGCCGCCACCACCGTCGCCACCCCGGCGATGCGCCGCACCCGGGCGGCGAAGCCGTCGCGGGCGATGGCGGCGTAGTCGTGGCCGGCATCCGACGGCCAGCAGGCGCCGAAGCTGAGCGGGACGCTGCCGATGTTGATCGTGCGGTGGGCGGTGTCGGGCGGGATGGCATGGGTGCTGCCCGCGACCATGCGCTCGGCGCGGCAGCGGCGGGCGCGGTCCATGAGCAGCAGCAGGCCCTCGCCGGCGTAGGTGAAATAGAACTCGGTGCGGTCGGCGTGGGCGTGGAAGTGGCCCTTGGTCATCAGGTATTCATCGCCCACCAGCCCCGGCTCGATGATGGTGGTGCCCCAGAACAGGCCGCCGGCGGTGCCCTCCGCCACCGGGAAGGCGCACTCGGTGGCATAGGCCAGGCGGTCCTGGGGCAGGGCCGCGCGCGCCGCCTCGTCGGTGAACAGGCCGTGGAGGTCGCCGATGGTGCGGCGGGCGCGCACCACCCCCGCCCCGTCCACCCGTCCACTCGCCCAGTCGGTGGTCAGGGAGGCGGGCTGGATGCCTATGTTCATATGTTCGAACATATCATGGAACGATCGGTTGGCAAGGTCCACCTGTGCTGCTGCGGCCACCTCCTGCGCGCAGCCCAGGTTATCGGTCGGGGTCTGGTGGTGTCTTGGAGCAGACCCGGCCCAGATGCCGGTCGCGCCGGCCCGGCCAACGCCCTCGCCCTCGCCGTCGCCAAAGGAGCTTCCCAGCCATGCCCATCGCCCGACTTGCCCTCCTGGCCGCCATGCTGCTGTCGGCAGGCCTCGCCACCACCCTCCACGCGGTGGAGTCCAAGCCGGCCGCCAGCACCCTCTTGGCAACACCTGCGTCTTCCATCCAGACGCCAGCCGGGGACCGCGAGACCCCGGCTGCCGATGCCCAACTGCCCGAGGTGATGGTCATCAAGGCCGGGGGTGGTGGCGTGATCAGTCTGCGACCGGATTCCCCCAGCCTCCTCAATGGCGGTGTCGACCTGCAGTATGGCGGTGTGCGTGTGCGTTGCGAGACCCTGGTGGCGACCCGTGCGCCCTATCCCGGCTGCGGCGATGCGGAAAGGCGTTCCCGACATACGGCTGTTGCGTTCGGAGAACCCGCTGGTCAGGGAGCAGATGCTTGATCTCGGGCCGTACCATCCGGTATCCAGCATGCCGGCGGTGATACGGGATCTTTCCATCGCCATCGACGCAGCGGCCAACGCGGAGGCTCTCGGCGATGCTGTCCGCTCGGCGCTCGGCGAACGGGAAGCGCTCGTGGAGCACGTGGCATTGCTCTCGGAGACTCCCTATGAGGCACTGCCGTGCACGGCACGCGAACGCATCGGCATCGCTCCCGGCCAGAAGAACGTCCTGGTCCGCGTCGTGCTTCGCGCGCTCGATCGAACGCTCACCGCTGATGAGTGCAACCATCTGCGGGATGAGATCTACGCAGCGCTCCACCAGGGCACTGCATGGCAATGGGTGACCGCGGCGCCGCATCCGTCCCGCCCCAATGGCGGACCATCTGGGTCAGGAGGGTGAAGTCCGCCATCGATGCCGCGGCGGCGGATCCAGGTCGGTTGCACCGGCGGGCCCTGCCGGCCCTTGCCGGGTTTCGCATGGTCGGATGCCGTCGGCCGTCACGGGAGGCGGCAGCGGGAGCGGCCGATCAGCGCCGGTTGTAGCTGGTCATCGCCCGCGCGAAGGCGTCGCCGAAGGCCACCAGCTCGTCCTGCTCCAGCGGCGGCCGGTCGAGGGTGAAGTAGTTCTGCTCGAGGGTCAGCACCAGCCGGGGGCCCTGCCCGGCCATGAAGGTGGAGAAGGTGTCGGGGGTGGCCGCGGTGGCGATGCGGTCGTTGCGGCCGTCGTAGAGCTGGCCGGCGGGGGATGCCCCGGTGCCGGGAGCGGCGCGCAACAGGTCGCGGAAGCGTTCGTACTCGGCGGTGAACTGGGGGAGCACGTTGTAGAAATGGGTGTGGTAGCGCAGGTGGCCGGCCATCCCCGGGCAGTGCAGGTCGTAGGCCTGGTCGAAGCGGTTGGCCGACACGTGGGCGATCATCGCCCGGGTGGCGTGGTAGAGCGGAGCCCGGTCGTAGTCGCGGTTGTGGTCCCGCGGCAGCCGGGCCTTGCCCTGGTCGCCCCGCTCGACCCCGTCGATGTCGATCATCGGCACCAGGTGCACGGCGCAGCCGGGGATCGGCTCCGCCGCCAGCCGGCGCAGGATGCCTTCGAGTACGTAGGAGGCGTGCGATTCGCAGGCATGGTGCCGGCAGGTGACCAGGATGCGCCGATCCGGCGCCGCGCCGCCGCCGACCACCAGCAGGGGGATGGGCCGGCCGCCTTCTGAGGTGCCCAGCTGGCGCCGTTCGACCGCCCCGGCCGGCAGCCCGGCGAGCACTGCTTCGAGCCGCTGCAGCTGGTAGGGCAGGTGGTGGGCGAACCACACCGACTCCTCGTCGCCGGTGAAGGTCCAGGTGAAGGACTGGGCGCCTGTCTCGGCGTCGGGAGCGATCCACTCGGCGTGGGTCTTGGCCCGGTCCATGGTCGCGGCCCCGGCCCAGCGCCAGCTGGCGCCGTCGCGGCTGATGGCGGGGCCGTGCGGGCCGATGACCTCGCCATCGGTGAACTCGAAGCGGTAGGTCCCCGCCGCCGGCCGCTCGATGCGGATGTTCCAGTAGAACCAGTGGCCCGACCCCTTGGCCTCCTGCGCCAGGCGCACGGTGCGGCCGTCCTGCCCCAGCACCCGGCCGTTGCCGCCGGGGTGGTCGGCGAAGATGCGCAGGGTGCCGTCGCGCTCGCTCCCGGCGAGGCCGCCGCCGGCCAGGCACAGGGCGGCGGCGAGGGCGAGGGCGGGATCGGTGGGTGAGCGGGTCATGACGGGTCCTCTGCACAGCGGGTGGGATGCCCGCTTGTGACGATAACGGGCCGCGTCCAGGGGATCAATCGCGGCGAGGGATCCCCGAGGGCCTGGCTGCTACCTGGCACCGCCTGATAGACGCCGGCGGGCGCCGGGTGATAACCGGCGGCATCGGGTTATCGCCCGGCCTCCGGCGGCGTCTGGAGGGCGGCATCCACGACCCTGCACCCCCTGCGCCCCGGAGGCGCCCATGCACCGCACCGGCCTCCTCGCCCTGCTCCTGCCCCTGGCCTGCGCGGCCGCTGACGGCAGCGCCCCCACCTCCCGCTGGACCCATCCGCTGGCCGGCGTGCTGCGCGGCGACCAGGGCACCATCGAGATCACCGTGCGGCCCGACCGGCCCCAGGGCGAGTTCGGCAACGACTGGGACTTCATCGTGCAGATCGTCCCCGGCCGCTCCCTGGGCAAGGGCGCCAACACCCTGCTGTCGCTGTGCGTGCCGCCGGCGCCGCGCAGCGGCCTGGCGGCGCTGGTGCGCACCGGCCGGGGGGTGGTGCGGGCCGCGAACGCGGAGTTCGCCTTCGTCCGCGGCCGCCCGGTCAACCTCGCCCTCACCTGGGGGCGGGAGCTGGCCCTGTGGGCGGACGGACGCCCCCTCGCCAGCACCCCGATGGCCGAGGTGCCGGACGAGGACCTGTGGCCGGCGCTGATGAGCTTCGAGCGCTTCGCCCCCTTCGATCCCCAGGGGCTGCGCATCAGCAGCGTGGCGCGCACCGCCGCCGAGCTCGACGGCGATCCCGCCACGCCCTTCGCCGCCGATGCCGACACCACCCTGGTGGCGGGCCCGGGGTTCTCGGCGGCGGCCGCTGCCACCAGCCGGTGGCAGCGGGAAAGCGGCCAGGCGGTGGCCAAGCCGGCCTGGCTGCCCGAGGAGCAGTGCCTCGAGCCCGACCAGCCGGCGGCGTTCCCGCTGGTGGTCGCCAACCATGGCGCGACCGCGCGCAGCGCCGAGCTCGCGCTGGCGCTGCGCGCGCAGGACGGCAGCGCACCGGTGCAGGTCCGCCACACGGTCGCCATCCCCGCCGGCACCCTTGCCCGGCTCGAGCGGCCCGCCCTGCCCGCCCTCGCCAGCGGCCACTGGACGGTGGACTGGCGGATCACCGGCGACGGGATCCCGGCCCTGTCCGGGGCCAGCGCCATCGCCGTCTATCCCGCCCGCGGCGACCTTGCCGATGGCGCGCTGGCCGGCTTCTACGGCTGCCACCGGCCCGAACGCTGGCCGGCCGCGCCCTTCGCGCGCATGGGGGCGCGCACCAGCCGCACCTGGGAATACGGCCGGGTGTTCCTCTGGCACCGCATCGAGCCGCTGCCGGGCGCCTTCCGCTGGGAGCAGGCGGACGAGTACGTCGACAGCTGCCTGGCCGGGGGGCTCGAACCCCTGGCGGTGCTCGGCTATCCGTCGCGCTGGGCGGCGCTGGAGCCTTCCGCGGCGCACCAGGCCCGCCACGAGGTGGCGCCCCGTCCCGAGCGCTGGCGTCCCGCCGACCCCGCCGCCTGGGCGCGCTACGTGCGGGCGGTGGCCGATCGCTATCGCGGCCGGGTGCGCCACTGGGAGGTCTACAACGAGGTCAACTTCTGCCCGCCGGCGGTGCCGGCCAGCTTCAGCGGATCGACCGCCGACTACCTCGAGCTGCAGCGCATCGCCTACCGCGAGCTGAAGGCGGCCGACCCCGCCAACCGGGTGCTCACCAGCGGCTTCTCCACCAGCGCCAACAAGTCCATGCCGCTGGATGCGCTGCGCGACGGCCTGGCGGAGGCCTGCGACATCTTCAACGTGCACGGGTATTCCGGGGTCGAAGGCGCCGCCGGCTGGGTGGAGGAGTGGCATCGGCGCCGTCCGGGCGGGGAGGTCTGGCAGAGCGAGCAGATGTGGTTCCAGATCGAGGATGACGCCCGGCGGTGGTGGCTGACCGCGGCCCTGCCGGTGCGCTTCGCCGCCGCCGGCTACGCCCGCTTCATCACCATGGGGACGCGCGACGTGTTCTTCGACCGCGCCACCTTCTCGCCCACCCGCGACCAGTGGGTGATGGCGGTGCTGACCAGCCAGCTGCGGCCCTGCGGCCCCTGCGCCGGGCGTGCCACGGGTGCGGGGGCGGACCGCCTCGACCTCTGCCACCGCTTCCCGCGCAGCGACGGCACCTGGCTGACGGTGATGGGCAGCGAGCGCGGCGCCATGCGCGTGGTCCTGGCCTCGCCGCCGGCGCAGGCGGTCGACCTGGCCGGGCGGCCGCTGCGCTGGACCGCCGGCCCGGCCGGGACCGAGCTGGCCATCCCCGACCTCGCCTATGTGGTCTCGCCGTTCCCGCCCGAGGTGCGCTCGGCCGAGCCGGCGGGCCAGGCGCCGCTGGTGTTCAACGGCGGCTTCGAACTGGTGGACGGCGACATCGCCATGGCCGGGACGGCGGCGGGCACGCCGCGGGGATTCGCGCTGGGCGGCGGCGCCGACGATCCCGCCGGCGGGGTGCGCCTGAGCACCAGGCGGCGCTCCGGCGCCTTCGCCATGGAGCTGGAGACGGCTGACAAGGGCGGGGCCGAGATCCGCCAGACGCTGAAGGTACCGGTGTCCGGCACCTACCGGCTGTCCGGCTGGTTCACCAGCGGAGGCGGGCCGATCGAGCGCCTGGTGTCGGTCAGCGAGGCCGCCTCCGGCCAGCTCATCGCCAAGCAGGCGGATGGCGGAGCCGTCGTCGATGGCTGGCAGCAGGTGACGCTGGAGGCGCCATTGAAGGGGGGCGGCACGGTGGTGGCCGCCTGGGGCATCCACGGCACCGGCACCGCCTGCCTCGACGATGTCGCCCTGGTGCCGGTGCCGGCCCCGAGCGCGACCGGCGGGCGCTGAGAGCTGCCTTCATCCACCGCCTGGCTCCGCGGCCGCTGGTGCTGCCGCGGTCGGGGCCTGCGCACGCATTCCCAGCCGAGGACATCCCATGCGCCTTGCCGATCTGCCGCCGCTGCTGAGCGAGCTGGCGCTGCCGCGCCGGCTGGTGCGCCAGAGCGAACCCGCCGCCATGGATGACGAGGGGCAGATCGCCGGCTATTCGTGCGGGGCCACCGCCATGGCTTCGCTGTCCGCGGCCTATTGCTGGCAGGCGGCCTGCGTCAGCCGGGCGGTCGCCGGCCGCAGGCGGGTGCTCGACCTCGGCTGCGCCTCGGGCGAGCAGCTGGTGCGCATCGCCGCGCTCAACCCCGGGATCGTCTTCACCGGCCTGGACCTGGCCCCGCGCATGCTCGCCGCCGCCGCCGCCGCGCTGGCGCGGGACGGGATCGGCAACGTGGAGCTGCGCGAGGGCGACATGCTGCGCCTGCCCTTCGCCGAAGCCTCCTTCGATGCCGTGGTCTCGACCATGGCCTTCCACCATCTTCCCGACCTGGAGGCGCTCGCCGCCGCCCTGGCCGAGGTCGCGCGCGTGCTCGCGCCCGGGGGCGCGGTCTACCTCGCGGACCTGCTCCGCCCCCGGCGCGAGGCGGCGGTGGGCTACCTCGCCCTGCGCGGCAACGCCGGCGCCCCCGCCGGGCTGGTCGAGGACTACCGCCGCTCGCTGCGCGCCGCCTTCAGCGCCGCCGAATGGCGGGCGGCCGCCGCCGGGCCGCTGCCCCGGGCGCGTTTCCGCGCCATGCGGCCCTGGCCGGTGCTGGGGGCGCTGACCACCCCGCTCGGGCCGCTGCCGGCCGCCGCCCTTCCCGGCCTGCGCCGCCTGGTGGCGGGGCTCGACCGGGCCGGGCGCGGGAACCTCGCCGACCTGCGCCTGGGCTTCCTGGGATGGGGCCCCGACCCCTTCGCCGATCCCGCCTGCCGGGTGCCGGTCCCGGCGGGCCGTTGACCGGGTCGGCCCTGGCCCCGGCTGCCGGTTCCCCGGTTATCGCCGGCCCTCGGCCGGCGTCGTCGCTGCATGCCCACGCCATCGCTGCTGTCGCCGCCGGCCCCGCCTCCACCAGCGCTCCCCGCCAGGGCGGGGACGGCGCGGCTGCTCGCGCGGCTGCGCGGCCTGCTCGGCAGCGACGGGGTGCTCGGCCCCGACCAGGCGCTGCGCGTGCATGGTCACGACACCACCGGCTGCGAACGCGTGATCGTCGCCGCCGTGCGCCCGGCCGACCGCGCCCAGGCGATGGCGGCGGTGCGCCTGCTGCTCGCCGAGCGCATCCCGTTCTATCCGGTCAGCGCCGGCCGGAACTGGGGCTACGGGACCAGCCAGCCGGCCGCCGACGGCTGCATCGTCCTCGACCTGGGCGGACTGCGGCGGGTGCTCCACTTCGACCCCGAGCTGGGCACGGTGACGGTCGAGCCGGGGGTGACCCAGGCCGACCTGGCCGGGTTCCTCGCCGAGCGCGGCGCCCCCTTCCTGGTGCCGGTGTCCGGTGCCGGCCCGCAGGCCAGCCTGCTCGGCAACGCCCTGGAGCGGGGCTATGGCATCACCCCCGGATGCGACCACTTCGCCGGCATCACCAACCTCGAGGTGATGCTGCCCGACGGCAGCCTGTGGGGGCCGACCCTGGCGGCGCTGGGCGGCGAGACCATCGCCCGCGGCTTCAAATGGGGCATCGGCCCCTATCTCGACGGCATGTTCACCCAGGGCTCCTTCGGCGTGGCGCTGGCGGGCACCATCGCCCTGGCGCGGCGCCCGGCCTGCGTGCAGGCGATGGTGTTCCAGGTCGGCGATGACGGCCTCGCGGGCGCGGTCGAGGGGGTGCGCGAGTGCCTGCGCCGGCTGCCCGGCGTGGTCGGCGGCATCAACCTGATGAACCGCCACCGCGTCCTGGCCATGGCCATGCCCTGGACGCGGGACCTGGCCGGGGGCGACGGGCTCATCCCCGAGGAGACTGTGCGCAGGGAGGCGGCGCGGCGCGGCATCGCGGCCTGGAACGGGTTCGGCACCCTGTACGGGACCGCGCGCGCGGTGGCGGCGGCGCGGGCCGAGATCCGCACCCTGCTGCGGGGCAGGGCGCGGCGGCTGCTCTTCGTCGGACCGGCCGCCGCCCGCCGCCTGGCCTGGCTGTCGCACCGCCTGCCGGCCTGGCTGGCGGGCGGCCTGGCCAGCAAGCTCGACCTGCTCGAGGGCGCCCTCGACCTGGTCGATGGGCGGCCATCCGAGGCGGCCCTGCCGCTGTGCTACTGGCGCGGCGGCGCGCGCGGCGCCCCCAGCGACCCGGCGCGCGACGGCTGCGGCCTGCGCTGGTACGCGCCCCTGGTGCCGATGCGTCCGGACGAGGTGAGGTCGTTCGCCGCCACCACCGCCGCGACCCTGCGCGGGGCGGGATTCGAACCCCTGATCACCCTCACCTCGCTGTCGGAGCGCTGCTTCGACGCCACCGTCCCGCTGCTCTTCGACCGCTCCGACCCGGCCGAATCCGCCCGGGCCGCCTGCTGCCATCGCCGCCTGCTCGACCAGGGCTGCGCCCGCGGCTGGGTGCCCTACCGGGTCGGGATCGACGAGCAGGCCTGGCTGGCAGGGCGCCTGGGTCCGGCCTGGGACCTGGTGGGCCGGGTGAAGGCGGCGATCGACCCCCACGGACTGGTTGCGCCCGGGCGCTACTGCCCGCGCGCCCCGGCGGCGGGGTGAGGCGATGACGGCCCGGGGGGAACCCGCCGGCCGGCCGGCGAGGGGCCGGTTATCGGCAGCCGCCTGCCGGCGTCATGCCGGCATGGACCACGATCCCACCAGCGGTCGCGCCGCCCTGCGCGGTCCGGGCCGGCGCCAGGCGCGCGTCGCGGCGCACCTCCCTGCGGCGGTGCGCGACCGCATCCTGTACGCCATCGTCCTGCGCGCGCTGCGCCGGCTCGGGATCCGCCCCCCCGGCGCGGGGCGGAGGTCGCGGCCATGAGCATCCCCTGCGTCCAGCGTGAGCGGCCGGGCCGGTCCACCGTGGTCGCGTATCGGCAGCTCCCCAGCGGCCTGTTCCCCCCGTCGCCGCTGCCTGAACTGGTGGTGCTGCCCGGCCCCGACATCCTCGACACCTTCGCGGTCGAGGTGCTGGCGGGGGAGGAGGCCGGGTTGGAGGCGTACCGCCTGCGCTACGAGGTCTACTGCCGGGAGCTGGGCTGGGAGCCCTGCGACGGCCGGCCGACGGGCTGCGAGCGCGATGCCGACGACGACCGCTCGCTGCAGGTGCTGTTCCGCCACCGCGCCTCGGGCCGGGCGGTGGCGACCTTCCGGCTGGTGCTGGCAGACCCCCGCGATCCCCTCGCCCCGTTCCCCTTCGAGCGCCACTGTCCGCTCCTGCTGCCGGGGATGGCCGAGCGGGACCCCGCCCGGCGCCTGGGCTGCGCCGAGCTGTCGCGCTTCTGCGTGGTCGGGCCGGTGCGCCACGGCTGCGCCGATGGTCCGGTCCCCTGGGGCCTGGACCCCGGGCAGTGGCGGCGGGAATGGCCCCATCGCCGGGGTCTGGGCCGGCTGATGGTCCTGGTCGCCGCCCAGGTGATGATCTCCATCGGCCTCGACTGGATCTACATCCTCTCCGAGGCCGGCCTCCGCTCCATCCTGCGCTCCTCCGGCTTCCCCTTCACGCGCGCCGGTCCGGACATCACGTGGAATGGGCGGCGTTCCCCCGCCCGCTGCGGCCGGCCCACCGCCCGCTCCGGGCTGGGCACTGCCGAGGGCCGGGTGCTGGCCGGACCCCTCGCCGCCCGGCTGCGCCCGGCCCTGGCCCGCCACCCCCTGCTCGCCATCTATCCGGTCGCCGCCGCGGCCGGCGCCGCGCCCGGGGTCGGGCATGGTTGAGCAGGTGGTGGAGCAGCCGGAGGCATCCGCCTTCATCCGCCCCGACCCGGCCGGGACCCCCAGCCGGTGGTCCCGGCTGCGGCGGATCCCCGGCCTGGTGCTGGGCGAGCAGCTGGGCGGGGGCCCGCCCCTGGGGCGCCTGCCGGAGCCTGCGGTCATGGACGCCAGCGACCAGGTCGAGGCCTTCGACCGGGCGATGGCGGCGGTCCGCCCGCTCTACCGGCGGGTGGCGCGCCAGGTCTCGGCGCTGGTGCCGCGCGGCGGCACGGTGCTGGACCTGGGCTGCGGCAGCGGCCACCTGCTCGAGGAGCTGCTCGCCCTGCGCCCCGACTGCCTCGCCATCGCCGTCGACCTGTCCTCGGCGATGCTGGCGCGCACCCATGCCCGCCTGACGGCGGCGGGCCTGTGCGACCGCTGCCTGTTCCTGCGCGAGGACATGACCATCCCGCTCCCCATCCGCCCCGAAGCGGTGGTGTCGATGTTCGCCGCCCACCACCTGCCGGATGCGGTGCTGTTGCGCCGCTTCCTGGCGGCGCTGGCGGGCTACGCCGCCGAAGGCGCGGCGGTGGTGCTGTGGGACCTCGCCCGGCCCCGTCAGGCGGGATCCATCCCGGCCTTCCGCGAGGCCTTCCACCCCGGCTGCCCGCCGTGCTTCGCCCGCGACGTGGAGCATTCGCTGCGCGCCGCCTGGAGCCGGGCCGAGGTGCAGGCCGCCTGCCGCGCCGCCGGCCTGGCGGCGCGGGTGGCCTGCCCGCTGGTGGTGCCGCTGGTGCCGTTGTGGTGGAGCGTGGTGCTGCCCGCCACCCGGGGCCGCGACCTCACTTCATGTCGGTTCTTCGGTAGATGATCGACTTCTGCACCAGCGCCTCCTTCAGCGCCTGGACGTTCTGCACGTGCCCGTCGGCGAAGGCGAGGTTCACCCCCCGGCCGTGCCGGGCGAAGGTGTTGTAGGGGCTCTGGGCAGCGTCGGGTTCCGACCAGCCCACCGTCCGGCGCTGGTCGCCGGTTCCATCGGTCTCGGTGCGGTAGGGGACCAGGCGCAGCTCCTGGGTGTCCGCGGCCAGGATCAGGATCGAGGTCCTGCCCAGGGTCGCCAGCGTCGCCCCGGCATCCATGTCGGCGGTGCCGTAGGGGCAGAGCGACTGGTTGAGCCCATAGCTGATGGTGAGGGTGGTGTGGGTGCCGGATACCTGGCGGCCGCGGTCGGCCGGGCAGCGCCAGGGGCCGGTCTGGGGCGTGTTCAGAGGGAAGACGCCCGTGCTGGTGGTCGCCCCATCCAGGTAGTCGCCGACCCGCGCCTCGTCGGACCAGGCGAGCTTGGGCGCGAGCAGGTCGGCGTAGCTCACCGGCAGCCGGCCCTCCCAGTCGATGGCATAGGCGGTCACCCCCAGCGCGATCTGGCCGAGCTGGGAGCGGCAGGTGGAGCCGCGGGCGGCATCCTTCACCATCGCCACCGCCGGCAGCAGCATGCCGGCCAGGATCGCGACGATGGCGATCACCACCAGCAGTTCGATCAGGGTGAAGGCGCGGGTATCGGTGGATGGAGTCATGGCTGATTCCCGGTTCACTGTTCGAGCACTGGCGGCGGAGGCAGGGCGGCGCGCAACGTGGACACCTCGGCCGCGCCCAACGCCCGGGTTCGCACCCGGCCCAGCGCCATGCCCTCGGCGGGGACGGTCAGCGGAACGGCCAGGGATCCCATCTCCCGCGCCGGGAAGGCGCTGTGCAGGATCCCAGCCGGGACCAGCCCGTGGCTGCGGACCCCGGTGTCGCCGACGGTCAAGGTGTAGCCTTGCGTATCCAGGTCGTTCAACGTCTTGAGTTCCGGGCCAGGAAGTCCGGCGGGAACCGCCAGCGGGTCGTCGCCGGCCAGGCTGGCCCAGTAGAGCAGGGAAGCCGGGGCGGGCGCCGCCCCGGCCAGGATCAGCAGGCGCCGGTCGCGCACGGCGGGGGTGGCCGCCAGGCCGACCTCCAGGGCCACCACCACGCCATCGACCGGGTCGTGCCGCAGGGGGATGGCGATCAGCATGTGCGTGCCGGCGGGCGGCCGCAGGATGACGGTGTCGCCGCCGTCCTCGCTGCGAATCGCGACCACGCCGGCGGCATCGTCGGGTTGCAGGCGTTCCGGGCCCATCGGGCTGGCGATCAGCCAGTAGCCCCAGTCGCGTCCTGGGCTGGTCGTCCATCCCGAACCCGGACCGACCCGGGCCTGCGGTTGGTCGGGAAGGGGGGCTGTGGCCCCGCCTGCCGCTACCGCCCCATCCGTCCCAGATCGGCGGGAAGGCCCGGGAAGGCCGGCGTGCGCAGCGGGAGGGGCTTCCGACCCCTTTCCGTCGTCGCGGGCCTCTGCGGGGCCGGCCCCCTGATTCCAGGCCAGCCAGCCGGCCAGGGCGAGGCCGGCCCCCGCCCCTGCCGCGGCGCCCATGCCCGCCAGCCAGCGGCTGCCGGCAGGGGGGGCCGCCGTCAGCCAGGCGTTCTCGGCGGCGGCGAGGCTGCCCCCGGCCATGGACGCCAGGACCGCCGCCAGGGCGGCCGCGCTGGTGGAGCAGCCGCGTCGCGACAGCTGCTGGCGCAGGCGGCCGAGGGCGGCGTGCACGCGCTTGTGGATGGCGACCTGCGAGACCCGCTGCTCGCTCGCCATCTCGCGCTGGCTGCGGCCATCCCAGAAGACGCGCACGATGAGGTCGCGTTCGGCCGGGGTCAGGGCGTTGACGCAGTCGACCACCAATGCGCGCAGGTGGGCGTCAGGCTCCGCCTCGGGCTGATCGGGGGGGGTGGAGTCGGCCCCGGCCTCGGCCTCGCGCCGGCGGCGGCGGGCCTGGCTGCGGATGTGGCTGAGGGCGAGATGGTGCGCGGTCTGGTGCAGCCAGGCGCCGACCGAACCGGTGATGGTGTCGGCATGGTCGCACAGGCGGATGCAGGTCTCCTGCACCACGTCATCGGCCGCCTGGTGGTCGCGGACGATGCGGCGCACCGATCCCTGCAGGGTCGGCCGGTGGCGGTCCAGCAGCGTGGTCAAGGCGGCCTCGTCCCGGCTGGCGAGCCAGGTGCTCAGCAGGTGCCGGTCGTCGCAGGACCTGCCGTCCTCCGCCTCGATGACCATGCGCGAACCCCCTTTGAGCGAAGACGCCGGCATTCGGGTCATGATAACCACGGATTCCAGGCGCCGTCAACCAGACGCCGCCAGCCGATCGGGGCGATGAGCGGGATAAGGGATGATGGTATAAGCTTATGCCAATGCCGATTGCGATCCCTGGTGTGCGCCACGGCCTTGGCGGTGGACGCTACGGCCGGGCCAGGGCCCGGTCGGGGATGTAGCGGCCGGGCGACAGCAGGCCTTCGGGATCGAGGGCGGCGCTGATGCGCCGCATCAGGTCCCAGGGTGCGACCGGGTGGTCCCACAGCCGGCGCTGGGTCATGGGCGCGCCGCGATAGGGGCAGTAGCCGGCGGTGGCGAGCAGATCCACCAGTTCATCGTGGCAGGCGGTGGCGCGGGCGCGCTGGGCGGGATCGTCGCGATCGAAGCAGATGCTGGTCACCGCGCATAGCGCCCGCGGGTTGACCAGGGAATAGGTCGCCTGGTGCTCGAAGCCGTGGCGGTGCAGCACGGTGCGGGCGATGGCGTCGACCTCGGCCAGGCAGCGCGCGGTGGCGGGCAGGATGGGCGAGACCCAGATCATGCCGGCGCCGCCGTCGCGCGGATCGCCGGATCCGCGCGCACCCCGCCGTCCGCGCCAGCCGCCGCCCTTGACCGAATCCGCATCCGGCTCGCCGGCGAGCAGACGCCACATGATGCGCAGGTTGGCCAGACGGGCGCGGAACGAGGCGCCGCCCAGGCGGTCTGGCCACCAGCGTCCGGCGGTTTCGAGCAGGCCCATGCGCAGCGGGTCCAGGGCCAGGATGCGTCCGCGGAACCCCGCCTGGCGCAGCCGGGCCCGCACCTGCGCGATGGCCGGGCGCACCAGGGCTGCCGGTCCGCCCAGGCTGGCGGAGGCGATCCAGGCCGGCAGCTGGTGGTGGCGGCACATGCGCTCGACCAGTTCGGGATGGGACAGCTCCAGCGGCCGGGTGCCGTCGCTGCAGTCATAGGGGAAGGCGGCGCTGGCGCCGAGCAGGCGCATGCGGTTGAAGAGGTGGACGGTGCTGGTGAGCACGCCCTCCAGGCGCAGCTGGCGCAGCCCCTCCACCAGCGCCCCGCCCTGGTCGGCCTCCGCGGAGCTGAACAGCAGCATGGTCTGGCGGGCGGGCCGGGGCATGAGCCAGACCGTGGCGCGGGTGATGATGCCGAGGTTGGACTGGGTGAAGAGGCCGTCGAGGGATGGCCCGACGCCCCATTTGTAGACGGTCGCGGCCTTGGCCCGGGGCAGGCCGGCGAAGCCGGTGTCGTGCACCGAGCCGTCGGCGAGCACCACCTGGTAGGCGCAGGAATGGGCGAAGCGGTCGCCGTAGGCGCTGTGGCCGAAGCCGCGGTCGGCGAGGTTGCCGATCACGCTCGCCTCGGGGCCGGCGCCGGTGCAGTCGGCCATCCAGGCGCTGCCGTTGGCGGCCAGGAAGGAGGCCAGCTTGCCCTGGCTCACCCCCGGCCCGATGGTGGCGGTGCCGAGTTCGAGGTCGACGTCATGGATGCGGTCCAGGCGCGAAAGATCGAGCAGGAGCATGCCGTCGTAGGCGGCGCAGGCGTCGCCATAACCCCAGTTGCGGCCGAGCGACACCGTGTGGACCGCGATCCCGGCGGTGGCGGCGGCGACCACCACGCGCGACACCGCCAGGGCGTCCGCCGGCCGCACCACCAGCAGCGGCCGGGTGCCCGCCGGCCCGGTGGTGCGCGCCCAGCGGTCGCGGGATCCCTCATCGGCCAATACGTGCTCGGCGCCGACGATGTCGGTGCAGCGGCGGGCCAGCGTGGTGCGGCGGTCGATGACCATGGGGGCTCCCTGTACGGCAACCTCATGACACCGGCGCGGGCCGGCTGATAACCCCCGGTCCGGGGCCATGGCAAGCGCACCGGCCAGTTGCGGGTAATCGTCTGCCCGCCACCGGTGTCTGTAGGCCATGGATCGCAGCGCAGGCGCTGGACGGATGGTGCGGCGTGGCCGTGGCGGACGCCAGGTCCGGGCGGGGGCGCGGGCGTCGCAGGCCCTCCGCGAACGCATCCTGTTCACCGTCGTCCTGCGCGCCTTGCGGCGGCTCGGCATCCGCCCGGCCGCTCCCGATGCCGGTGAAAGGCCATCGCCATGAGCGGACGCTGCCTCACGCCCCACTCACACCCCGGCCAGGATGCAGTGGTCGCCTATCGGGCCATCCCCAGCGGCTTGTTCCCCGACACGCCATTGCCTGAACTGGTGGTGCTGCCCGGCCCCGACATCCTCGACACCTTCGCAGTCGAGGTGCTTTCGGGGGCGCAGGCCGAGCAGGAGGCGTTCCGCCTGCGCTACGAGGTCTACTGCCGGGAGCTGGGCTGGGAGCCAGGCGGCAGCCATCCGACCGGATGCGAGTGCGATGCCGACGACGATCGGGCGGTGCAGTTCCTGTTCCGCCACCGGGCCTCGGGCAGGGCGGTGGCGACCTTCCGGCTGGTGCTGGCCGACCCCCTGGATCCGCTGGCTCCGTTCCCCTTCGAGCGGCATTGCCCGATGCTGCTGCCCGGGATGGTCGAACAGGACCCCGTCCGGCGGCTGGGGTGCGTCGAGCCGTCGCGGTTCTGCGTGCTTCCGGCGGTGCGCCATGGCGGTCCGGACGGCCCGGTCCCGTGGGAGCTGAGTCCCGAGTCCTGGCGGCGGGAATGGCCTCATCGACGCGGTCTGGGCCGCTTCATGGTCCTGGTCGCCGCCCACGCCATGGTCGCCATAGGCATCGACTGGGCCTACGTGCTGTCTGAGGCGGGACTACGTGCCATCCTGCGCTCCTCCGGATTCCCCTTCGCACGCATCGGCCCGGACATCGAGTGGAAGGGGCGCAGATCCCCGTCCCGCCTTGGACGTCCGATGGCGCGGGCCGGCCTGGTCAGGCCGGAGGCCAGGGTCCTTGGCGGGCTCATCGCCGAACGGCTGCGCCCGGCCCTGGCCCGCCATCCCCTGCTCGCCATCTATCCGGTCGCTGCCGGATCCGGTGCGGCGGATGGAGTCGGGCATGGTTGAGGAGGCAGTGGATCCTGGACGCCGGCCGCACCCATCCCTCGGCATCGACGTTCCCCAGCCGCCAGTCCACGCGGGCGGCTGGCGACCCGGGCCGGCCATGCCCAGGATGGCGCGGCAGTGGTGGTCTGGGATCTCGCCCGCCCCCGCCAGGAGGAGTCCGTCCCGGGTTCATTGATCGAGGATCGGCGGCAGAGGCAGGGTGGCGAGCAGCGAGGACAGTTCAGTCGCGCCCATCGCCCGTGTCCGCACCCGGGCCAGCACCGCACCCCCGGCGGGTATCGTCAGCGGGAGGGTCATGGATCCCATCGTACCGGTCGGGAATGAGCGGCGCAGCCCCCCCACCGTGACCAGTCCGTGGGTGCGGACCCCGGTATCGCCGAGGGTGAAGCCGTAGCCGTGAGTGTCTTGTCCTGCCAGGACCATGAGTTCTGGCGCCGGCAGGCTGGCGGGGACGGAAATCGGATCATCGTCCACCAGCCCGGCCCAGTAGAGCAGGGAGGGCGACGGACCAGGCGATCCGGCCAGGACCATCTGCCGCCGGACGCGCTCGGCGGGGATGGCCGGCGATCCGACCTCCAGGGCCACCACCACCCCGTCGACCGGGTCCCGCTGCAGCGGGATGGCGAGCACCATGCTGGCATGCGCAGGGGGCAGCAGGGTGATGATCTCGCCATCGTCCCCGTCGCGGATGGTGATCATGCCGGTGGCGTCCTCCGGCTGCAGGCGTTCCGGCCCCAGGGGCGAGGGGATCAGCCAGTATCCCCAGCTGCGCCCCGGGCAGGGCTGCCATCCTGCGCCGGCTGCCGTCATTGGCCGGTCTGGCCGGGAGAGGGCGGGCGAGGCCGGCCCGTCTGCGGCCGCGGCCTGGGTCGCCCGCTGCCGGGGGACGGCGGACGGGGACGGCTCCCCGACGGATCCGCTGGGCAGGAGGCCGGGCGGCGGTCTTCCTCTGCCGGTTTGGTTTTCCCCGGCACCGGTGATCGCGCCCCAGGCCAGCCAGCCGGCCAGGGCGAGACCGGCCCCCGCCGCCGCCGCCGCGATCGCCAGTTGACGGCCGCTGGCCGGGGGCGTCTCCGCCAGCCAGGCGTTCTCGGCGGCGGCGAGGTTGTTGCCCGCCATCGCTGCGAGGAGCGCGGCCAGGGAGGCGGCGGTGGTGGCGCAGCCACGCCGGGACAGCTGCCGGCGCAGGCGGCCCAGGGCGGCATGCACGCGCTTGTGCACCGCGGCCTGGGACACCCGCCGGTCCTTCGCCACCTCATGCTGGGTGCGGCCGGTCCAGAAGACGTCCACGATGAGGTCGCGTTCGGCCGGCGCCAGGGCGTTGACGCAATCGACCACCAGCGCGCGCAGGTGGGCATCGGCCTCCGCCTGGGGCGGGTCGGCAGGGGCCGGCCCGGTCGCGGTCTCCGCCTCGTGGCGGCGGCGGCGGGCCTGGCTGCGGATGAGGTTGAGGGCGAGGTTGCGGGCGGTCTGGTGCAGCCAGGCGCCGACTGAGCCGGTGATGGTGCCGGCATGGTCGAAGAGGCTGATGCTGGTCTCCTGCACCACATCGTCGGCCGCCTGGTCGTCGGCGAGCATGCGTCGGGCCATTCCCACCAGCGCCGGCCGGTGACGTGCCAGCAGCGCCGTCAGGGCCGCCTCGTCGCGATCTGCCAGCCACGCCTGCAGCAGTCGCCGGTCGTCGCAGGAAGGGTCGATGCCGGCATTCCTGTCCATGCGCTTCCCCTGGTAAATGACACCGGCTAGGAGGCAATTATAACCGTCGGCTCGGAAGGGGGGCGGGTGCGGTCGCCGGGAAGCTTGGCCCTGGCCGGCGGGCGCGCATGGTATAACGTTGTGTCATGCTGCGCCTGACCCCCGCCTGGTCCGCCCCCGCCACCCCCTTCCGCCACACCTTCGCGCCGATCGCCAACGTCGACCAGTTCCGCTGGCTGGTGCGCGCCGACCAGCGCCAGCACCTGGCGATGGCGCGCGACGAGCTGGGGGTGCGCTTCGTGCGCGCCTGCGCCATGTATTCGCCCGAGATGCGGGTGTGGGGCTACGAGCTGCCGGACTGGCGGCTCAAGCCCGAGCAGAAGGCCAAGCGCGCCAACTGGCAGCTGGTGGACTACGGCCTGGAGGGCCTGATGGAGCTGGGGCTGAAGCCGATCTACACCACCTGCTTCATGCCCGCCGACTTCACCGACGACGAGACCGCCTGCTGGCCCGACCGCAACCGTACCGGCATGCCGCGCGATCCCCGCCAGTGGGCCGAGTTCGTGGCCGGCGGCCTGCGCCACCACATCGCGCGCTATGGCCTCGACGAGGTGCGCTCGTGGTGGTTCGAATGCTGGAACGAGCCCAATCTCAAGGGCTGCTTCTTCGGCGGCGGGCGGGAGGAGTTCTTCCGCCTGTGGTCGGCCACCTGGCGGGCGGTCAAATCGGTGCACCCCGACCTGCGTTTCGGCGGCCCCTCGACCGCGCGCGGCGAATGGCTCGACGAGTTCCTCGACTTCGCGACCAGGGACGGCACCCCGCCCGACTACTACATCACCCATGTCTACAACAACGACAGCGAGTCGCAGCCGCTCTCGCCCTTCGACGGCCCCGCCAGCCACAAGGTCAAGGACAGCCCGCACTTCGCCCCCGGGGTGGTGCGCGGCCTGCGCCGCCGGCTGAGCGAGCGCGGCTTCGCCGGCGAGGTGCACTGGAACGAATGGGGGCGCTCGTGGTTCCCCCACGATCCGCTCAAGGAGACCGCGCTCGAGGCCGCCTTCATCGCCAAGACCATGGGCGAGGTGTCGCAGGAGGCGGACGCCTTCGCCTTCTGGAGCCTGTCCGACATCTACGACCAGTGCGGCTACCAGTCGGCGGAGTTCCAGGCCAACTACGGCATGCTCTCGCTGCACGGCCTGCGCAAGCCGGCGTGGAACGCCCACGTCATGCTCCACCGCCTGGGCACGGAGCAGGTGGCGGTGGCGGGCGGCAACGAGCTGGAAGGCGCGGTTGCCACCCCCACCGCCCAGGGCGCGAGCGTGCTGGTGTGGCGCTACCCGCCGACCCCCGACGCCGCTCCGCACACCGGCTGGGTCGAGGTCGAGCTGCCGGCGCACCTGGCGGACGCGCAGCTCTTCCGCATCGGTGCGGCCGAGAACAACATCGTCGAGCGCTGGCGCGCCCTGGGCTCGCCCGCCTATCCCACCCCGCGCCAGCTCGCCGACCTGCGCGCCCAGGACCGCCTGCAGCCGGCGCGGGATCTGGAACTGGTGCGCGAGGGCGGCCGCCTGCTGGCGCGCTTCACCCTGGAATGCCCGGGGGCGGCGCTGATCGAGGGGGTCTGAACGCTCAGAAGTTGGGCGCCGGTCCTGCCGGCTCGGCCGCCTCCTGCTCGGGCCTGTGTTTCACCGCAGGTCTGGGCTGGAGGGGCAGCAGGTTCCAATCGTCATGTCCCAGCGGCGGGCGGAGGATGCCCTGGTCGAGCCGTTGGCGGAGTTCGCGGGCGATGCGGAAGGGGACGGTGGTTGGCCGCCAGCAGACGCCACGCCGGTTGAGGTACAGCGATCCGCTGCCGTCGCTGGCGACCGCGAACGGCCTGTCGCCGCGGCCGCTTTCCGGCAGCCAGGTGACGGTGTAGGGCCGGCCACCGGGCGCGGCCAGGGTGGCCGGCAGCGGAGTGCGTGGCGGGGGTAGCACCTCGTCCATGCCGGAGCCGAAGGCGGCGTCCGCCGCCGCCTGGAATGCGCTGGCGGCGGCCTCGATGCGACCATCCGCATCGGCATGCCGCCGGCGCAGGGCGCGTGCGGCGACCAGGTCCGCCTCGAGCCGGGCGTGGCTGATCACCGTGGCGTTCACCAGCAGGTTGCGTTGGCAGTCCAGGCTGGGAAAGGCGACGCCGCTGCCGTTGGCGAGGGCGTGGCGGAGCTGCTCCAGCATCCGCTCCCGCCACGGCACATCGGCCAGCGCGCCGACCTCGATCAGATCCGCGTCCGACAGTCCGGCCTGGACGAAGCCGACCCCGTCGCTGCCCCCGACCCGGTGCTGGATGCGCGCGCAGAGGACGCGGGAATTGCGGCATTCCTCCAGCAACGCCACCTGCTGGGGATCGGGATCCTGCACCGGCGTCGAGCGGGCGACTTCCCGCGTGCGCAGGAACGCGATCTCGCCGTAATAGAGGTCGGTCAGGCTGTAGAGCCGGACGGTGCGCTCGTCCACCGCCGCCGGCGCGGCGTTCGCCGGTTCGGCGCTGGTTGCCGCGGCGGGGTTCAGGGAGGTCAGCGCGACCAGCAGGGCGAGGGCGGCGAGGACCATGGTCAGGACTCCGATCAGCAGGATGGGGATGGCGGTGGCGGCGGTCGCCAGGGCGGTGGCGGCCGCAGAAGGGGTGGCGCAGGCCAGGACCGCGGCGGGCGGCAGGGCGGCGGCGCTGGCGGCCTCGCCGGCGAACAATGCCGCCAGGGCGGCGGTCGAGCAGGCGATGCCGCGGCGGGCGTACCAGGCGCGCAGGCGCTCCAGACCGCGGCTGGTGCGCGAATGCACGGTGCCTTCCGCGCAGCCGAGGGCGGCGGCGACCGCGGCCGGGTCCTCGCCCAGCAGGTGGCGGCGCACCACCGCCTCGCGCTCGCCGGCGGGCAGCGCGGCCAGGGCCTCGTCCAGGCGCTCGCGCGCCTCGCTGTCCAGCGGGGCGGGATCCCCGGACGCGACCGCCTGCCGCTCGGCCTGCCGGCGCCGGGCGGCGGTGCGGATGACGGTGGCGCAGACATGGCGGGCGGTCACCACCAGCCATCCCGGCAGGCCGGGGGCGGCGGCGGCCCGGGCGGCGCGCCGCCACAGCACCAGGAACACCGCCTGGGCGGCCTCGTCGGCCTCGGCCCCGCGCAGCTGGCGGCGGCAGGCGGCCAGCACCAGCGGCCCGTGGCGGGCGACCAGGGCCGCGATCGCGGCGTGGTCGCCGGCCGCGGCGGCGGCGAGCAGGGTGCGGTCATCGGCGCTGTCCATCCACCCTCCTGTCGCCGTCCGTCCGGCCGCGCTTCCCGGAATCCGGCCCCCCGGCCACGACCCCTCTACGACGGCTCGGTCAGCCGGTAGCCGACGCCGACCTCGGTGTGCAGCCGGCGCGGCCGGGCCGAGTCCTCCTCGATCTTGCGGCGCAGCTGGTGCACGACCAGGCGCAGCGAGCCGCCCTCGGTGCCGTCGGCCGTCCCCCATCCCGCCTGCATCAGCTGGCGGTGGGTGACCAGGCGGCCGGCGTGGCGCATCAGCTCCGCCAGCAGCGAGAACTCCAGTGGGGTCAATTTGACTTCCTGGCGTCCGCGATGGCAGGTGCGGCCGACCAGGTCCAGGGCGAGGTCGCCGCAGGTCAGGGTCGGCTCGGGCGCGCCGCTGCTGATGGTGCGGCGCAAGGCGGCGCGCAGGCGGGCCAGCAGCTCCGGCATGCCGAAGGGCTTGGCGACATAGTCGTCGGCCCCGGCGTCCAGGCCGGCGACCTTGTCCTCCTCGCGTCCGCGCGCGGACAGGATGAGGATCGGCCGGTCGTACCACGCGCGCAGGTCCCTGAGCAGGTCGAGGCCGTCGCGGTCCGGCAGGCCCAGATCGAGCACGATGGCATCCGGCCGCCGGCTGGTGGCCGCCATGGTCGCCGCCTGCGCCGTCCCGGCCTCGACCGGGGCGAAGCCGTGGGCGGCCAGACCGGCCACCACGAAGCGCCGGATGGGCGCCTCGTCCTCGACCACCAGCACCACCGGCTCAGGCGTCGGCATGGCGGGGGATGGTGCAGGTGAAGATGGCGCCGCCACCGGCGCGGTTGTCGACCAGGACCTCGCCGCCATGGGCGCGGATGATCGCTCGCACCAGGGCGAGGCCAAGGCCGGCGCCGCCCGGCGCGGCACTGCGGCCGCGTTGCCAGGGCGCGAAGATGCGCTCGCGGTCCTCCAGCGGGACCCCGGTTCCGTGGTCGCTGACGCTGAGAGTGACGAAGCCCGGCGTGTCCGCCGGTCTGGCGGCGACCTCGATCGCTCCGGCGCCGTGCACCAGGGCGTTGTCGAGGAGGTTCACCAGCGCCGAGTGGATGAGGTTCTCGTCCGCCGAGATCGCCAGCGCGCCGTCGGCCTGCACCTGGATGGGCCGCTCGCCGCGCCTGGGGCCGACCGCCGCCACCGCGGCGGCGATGGCGTCCTCGGCGGCGATGGCGACCCGGCGCGGGCGCACCGCCCCGGTGCCGAGGCGGGTCAGCTCCAGCAGGTGGCGTACGGTGGTGGCGAGGCGCTCCGCCTGCTCGGCGATGGTCAGCGCGGTCCGGCGGCGCTCGGGATCGGGATCGTCGGCGAGCTGCTGGCCCAGGCCGCCGATCGCCGTCAACGGCGTGCGCAGGTCGTGGGACACGCCGGCGAGCAGGGTCGCCCGCACCCGCTCCTGCTCGGCCCGGGCGCGCTCGTCGGACGCCTGCCCCGACAGCCGTTCGCAGTCGATGGCCAGGGCGACCAGCCGGCCGGTGGCCTCGGCCAGCCGGCGCCACGAGGGATCGCGGCCGCGCACCGGGTCGACCGCGGTCAGCACCAGCACGCCCACCACCCCGGTGCTGACCGCCAGCGGCAGATGCAGGCCCTGCGCCGCCGGCAGGGTGTCGGTGCCGCGGCCGGCAGGCTGACCATGGCCGGCCACCCACTGGGCCACCGCCATCTCGGCGGCCCCGATCCGTCCGCCTTCATCGGTGAGCTGGAGGACCGTCTCGGTGACCAGGCTCGCCGATCCCGGCTGGTCGGTCACCAGGATGGTGGCCTGGCAGCCCAGGATCTCGCCGGCGATGCGGTTCGACAGCGCCACCAGGGCTTCCTGCCCCCGGGTCGAGGCCAGGGCGCCGCCCAGGCGGTGCAGGGCCGCCGCGCCCTCGGCCTCAGTCAGGGCGTGATCGGCCTGCCGGCGCAGGCGCGAGACGAGATGGGCGATGGTCAGGCCGACCACCAGCATGCCGGCGAAGGTCAGCAGGTATTCCGCATCGCTGACCGCGAAGCTGCCGTAGGGAGGGACGCAGAGGACATCGAAGGCGGCCACGCCCAGCACGGTGGCCAGCACCACCGGCCCCCGGCGGCCGAGCAGGGCCACGCCGACCACCGCGAGCAGGAACGGCAGGGTGAGGTTGGCCGGTTCCAGGTGGCTGCGCAGCGGCAAGGCGATGGCGCTGGCGGCCAGGGTGGCGGGCACGCACCAGGCCCAGGCCCACCACCACCCGGTCACCGGGCGATCCGCCGCCGGTGCGGTGACGAGGGTGGCGTCCCCCGGGGTCGCATCGCCGGTGATGGCGAGCACCTCCAGGTCGCCGCTGCGGCGGACGAGATCGTGGACCAGCGAGCCACGCCACAGGTCGCGCAGGCGGCCGTGGGCCGGCTTGCCCACCAGGATGCGCCGGACGCCATGCCGGCGGGCGGCTTCGATGAGGGCATCCGCCGGATCATCGCCGCCCACGGTCAGGGTCTGGGCGCCCAGGCTCTCGGCCAGGCGGAGGTGCTCGCCGATGCGCCCGCGGGCCAGCGCATCCAGATGCAGGCTGGCCGAGGTCTCGGCGTGCACCGCCAGCCAGGTCGCCCCGGTGGCGTCGGCCATGCGCTTCGCCGCCCGGATCAGCCGCGCCGAGGTGGGACTGGGGCCGATCGCCACCAGCATGCGTTCGGCGGGCTGCCGTCCGGGCGCCAGCCCGCTCGCGGCCTGCTGCGCCTGCACCCGGCCGGCGACGAAGCGCAGGGCGAGCTCGCGCAGGCCGCCGAGGTTCGCGGGGGTGAAGAACCCGTTCAGCGCCCGCTGGGCGCCATCGCCGAGGTAGACCTGCCCGGCGCGCAGCCGGGCCAGCAGCTCCTCCGAGGGCAGGTCGATGAGCTCGATGGCGTCGGCCCGTTCCAGCACCTGGTCCGGCACCCGTTCGCGCACATCGACCCCGGTCAGGCGGGCCACCGGTTCGCGCAGGCTCTCGATGTGCTGGACGTTCAGCGTGGTCAGCACGTCGATGCCGGCGTCGAGCAGCTCGTCGGCATCCTGCCAGCGCTTGGCGTGGCGGCTGCCGGGGGCGTTGCTGTGGGCGAGCTCGTCCAGCAGCAGCACCGCCGGCCGGCGCCGGAGGGCGGCGGCGAGGTCGAACTCGGCCAGCACCGTGCCCTGTTCCGCGACCTGGCGCTGGGGCAGGCATTCCAGGCCCTCCAGCAGCCGCGCGGTGTCGCTGCGGCCGTGGGTCAGGGCCACCCCGACCGCCACCGTCACGCCCTGGCGGCGCAGCGCCTGGGCGCGTTCGAGCATGGCGTAGGTCTTCCCGACCCCGGGCGCCGCCCCGAGGTAGATGGTCAGACGGCCACGGCCGCTGGCATCAGCCATCAACGACCTCCGCTGGTCATGGTTGCCAAGTCGCGGTTCAGCTCCAGCACATTGACCCGGGTGGCGCCCAGCAGGCCGAGTTGTGGCCCCTGGGTGTGCGCGGCGATGAGCGCAGCCAGGCGCGCCGCCGGCAGGCCCCGGGCCGCGGCCACCCGCGGCACCTGGGCGCGGAGCGCCGCCGGGGACAGGTGGGGATCGAGGCCGCTTCCGGACGCGGTGACCAGGTCGGCCGGCAGGGTCCCGGCGGCTCCGCTGGCGCGCAGGGCCTTGGCCTGGTCGGCCCAGGTCGTGCGCTGGGGGTCCGTCACCGGGGCGAGGTTGGCGCCCCCTGATCCGGCGGCATCCCACTTCACCGCCGAAGGCCGGGGCCAGAACAGGCCGGGATCGCCGCCCGCCTGGCCGATCAGCCGTGAGCCGACGATGCGCTCGCCGTCGCGCAGCAGGCTGCCGTTGGCCTGGTCGGGGAAGGCGGCCTGGGCCACCCCGGTGATGAGCAGCGGATAGAGCACCCCGGTGAGCAGGGTGAGGACGGCGAAGAGGATCAGGCAGGGGCGGAGGATGGGCATAGGGACCTCAGGCGAGTCCGCAGCTGGCGATGAAGCGATCGACGCCCCAGATCAGCGGGAAGGGCGCGATCAGGCCGCCGACCCCGTAGACCAGCAGGTTGTGCGCCAGCACGGTGCCGGCAGGCGCGGGCCGCCAGGCGACGCCGCGCATGGCGAGCGGGATCAGCAGCGGGATGAGCAGGGCGTTGACGATCACCGCCGCCAGGATCGCGCTGTGGGGCGATTGCAGGCCAAGCGGATTGAAGCCGCCCAGGGCGGGCAGCACCCCGGCGAGGGCGGCGGGGATGATGACGAAGTACTTGGCCACATCGTTGGTCAGGCTGAAGGTGGTGAGCGCGCCGCGGGTCATGAGCAGTTGCTTCCCGATGCGCACGATCTCGATCAGCTTGGTGGGGTTGGAGTCGAGGTCGACCAGGTTGCCAGCCTCCTTGGCGGCCTGGGTGCCGGCGTGCATCGCCACCGCCACGTCGGCCTGGGCCAGCGCGGGCGCATCGTTGGTGCCGTCCCCGGCCATCGCCACCAGCCGGCCGCCGGCCTGGAACTCGCGGATGATGCGCAGCTTGTCCTCGGGCGTGACCTGGGCGCGGAAGTCGTCGACCCCGGCCTCGGCGGCGATGGCGGCGGCGGTCTGCGGGTTGTCGCCGGTGATCATCACGGTGGTGATGCCCATGCGGCGCAGCTCGGCGAAGCGTTCGCGGATGCCGCCCTTGATGATGTCCTTGAGCACCACGATGCCGAGCGCCCGCCCGCCCTCGGCGACCACCAGCGGGGTCGCGCCCGCCCGGGCCGCCTCCTCGGCGGCGGCGATGACCGCCGCCGGCAGGCCCGAGCCCTGATCGGTCAACCAGGCGGCGACGGCGACGGTAGCGCCCTTGCGCAGGCGGCGGGCGCCGGCGTCGAGGCCGCTCATGCGCGCCGTCGCGGTGAAGGGCACCACCACCGCACCTGCCGGGGCTTCGCAGCGCAGATCGAACCGTTCCTTGGCCAGCACGACGATCGAGCGGCCCTCGGGGGTGTCGTCGGCCAGGCTGGCGAGCTGGGCGGCCTCGGCCAGTTCGCGCTCGCCGACTCCGGGCGCCGGGATGAAGGCCGCGGCCTGGCGGTTGCCCAGGGTGATGGTGCCGGTCTTGTCGAGCAGCAGCACGCCCACGTCGCCGGCGGCCTCGACCGCCCGCCCGGAGCGGGCGATGACGTTGGCGCGGTGCAGGCGGTCGATGCCGGCGATGCCGATGGCGGGCAGCAGCCCGCCGATGGTGGTCGGGATCAGGCAGACCAGCAGCGCCACCAGGGTGGCCAGGCCGACCGTGCCGGTGCCGCCCATGCGCCCGCCCACGCAGGCGGCGAAGGGCAGGATGGTCACCACCGCCAGCAGCAGCACCAGGGTCATGGCCGCGAGCAGGATGGTGAGGGCGACCTCGTTGGGGGTCTTCTGCCGGCTGGCGCCCTCGACCAGGGCGATCATGCGGTCGATGAAGCCCTCGCCCGGCGCGGCGGTGACGCGGATGATGAGGTGGTCGCTGAGCACGCGGGTCCCGCCGGTGACGGCGCTGCGGTCGCCCCCGGCCCCGCGGATGACCGGGGCGCTCTCGCCGGTGACGGCGCTTTCGTCCACAGAGGCCAGGCCCGCGACCGCCTCGCCGTCGGCGGGGATCACCCCGCCGGCCCGGACCAGGACCAGGTCGCCCGGCGCCAGCGCGCCGGCGTCGACGGTCTCTGCGGGGGCGTCGGCGCGGAGCTCGCCGATGCGCTCGGCGGTCAGCGTGCTGCGCGCCGCGCGCAGGTGCTCGGCGTGGGCGCGGCCGCGGCCTTCGGCGACCGCCTCGGCCAGGCCGGCGAACCACACGGTGAACCACAGCCAGAGGGCGATCTGGCCGACGAAGGCCGGCGGTTCGCCCCCCTGGCCGGCGAGGGCGGCCAGCCACAGCAGGCTGGTGAAGGCCGCCCCTAGCCAGGTGACGGCCATGACCGGGTTGCGCAGGTGGGCGAGCGGGGACAGGCGGCGCAGGCTCTCGCGCAGCACCCGGGCGCGGTCGACGTGGTGGCGGGCGGTCATGGCAGGGCTCCGTGGGCGGCGACCGGGCCGAGGACCAGGGCGGGCAGGAAGGTCAGGGCCCCGACCAGCACCACCACCGTGGCCAGCAGCCCGATGAACAGCGGGCCATGGGTCGGCAGGGTCCCGGCGTTGGTTTCCTGCCGCGGCTTGGCCGCCAGGCCGCCGGCCAGGGCCAGCACCGGCACCAGCACCGCGAAGCGGCCGACCAGCATGCTGCAGGCGAGCAGGAGGTTCCAGAACGGGGTGTTGGCGTTGAGCCCGGCCATGGCCGAACCGTTGTTGCCGGCGGCCGAGGACAGGGCGTAGAGCACCTCGCTGAAGCCGCTGGCGCCCGGATTGGCGATCGAGCCGCGGCCGGACTCGCACGAGATCGCCAGCCAGGTACCGAGCAGGATCACCGCCGAGGGCGCCAGCAGGGCGACGGCGGTCAGCTTCATCTCGCGGGCCTCGATGCGCTTGCCCAGCAGCTCCGGGGTGCGTCCGACCATCAGCCCGGCGACGAAGACGGTGACCAGGACGTAGAGCAGCATGCCGTAGATGCCGCAGCCGACCCCGCCGAAGACCACCTCGCCGATCTGCATGAAGGCCAGGCCGACCAGGGTGGTCAGGGGCTGCATGCTGGCGTGCATGGCGTTGACCGAGCCGTTCGAGGCGGCGGTGGTGGCGACCAGCCAGGTCACGCTGGGGCCGATGCCGAAGCGCACCTCCTTGCCTTCCAGGTTCACCGGGTCGGCGCCGATGGCCGCCAGCCCGGCGACCGGCCGGGTCTCGCTCCACCAGGCGGCAAGCAGGCCGGCGACCAGCAGGCCGGTCATGGCCCACAGCAGCGCCCGGCCATGGCGGCGGTCGGCCACCAGCCGGCCCCAGGCCAGGCACAGGCCGGCGGGGATGGCGAGGATGGCGAGGCACTGCAGCAGGTTGGTCAGCGGGGTCGGGTTCTCGAAGGGATGGGCGCTGTTGGCGTTGAAGAAGGCGCCGCCGTTGGTGCCGAGCTGCTTGATCGCGATCTGGGCAGCGGCGGGTCCCACCGCGATGGTCTGCTCGCCGCCGGCCAGGGGGTGGGCGAGCGGGTAGGCGCCCCAGGTCTGCGGCACGCCCTGCCACACCAGCACCACGGCGAAGACCGCCGACAGCGGCAGCAGCAGGCCGACCACGATGCGGGTGAGGTCGACCCAGGGGTTGCCCAGGTCGGTGGTGCCCTGGCGGGCGAAGCCGCGCGCCACCGCCGCCATCACCGCGATGCCGGTGGCCGCGCTGAGGAAGTTCTGCACCGTCAGCCCCAGCGCCTGGCTGAGGTAGGACATGGTCGATTCGCCGCCGTAGCTCTGCCAATTGGTGTTGGTGGTGAAGCTCACCGCGGTGTTGAAGGCAAGGTGCCACGACAGGCCGGGCAGGCCCTGGGGATTGCCCGGCAGCACGCCCTGGAGCATCAGCAGCCCCAGCAGCACCGCGAAGCCGCAGGCGTTGAAGAGGACCACCGCCCCGGCGTAGCGCTGCCAGCCGCAGCCCTGCGCCGGGTCGATGCCGGCCAGGCGCAGGAGATGCCGCTCCCCCGGCAGGGTCAGGCGGCCGTCGAGCAGCCGGTGGCACCACCAGCCCAAGGGCACCGCCGCCACCAGCAGCAGGGCCAGGAACAGCACCATCTGCCACCAGTCGGAGAGGTTCATGTGAACCACTCCGGCTTGGCGATGGCCGCCACCAGATAGGCGCCAGCGCAGATGCTGAGGATCACGGCCAGGACGGACATGGGCAACCTCCTGCAGGATGCTGCCCAAAGCATCACCACCGCCTGGTCACCGCGCTGTTAGTGTCCTGGCTCCCGGTGTTTGCCTGGTGTTAGGCCCAATGGCGTTGAGCAATCGCGAGAACCGCAGGAACTGGCAGACGCGCCCCTGGGACCGCCGGGCTCCAGCCCGGCAATTCGAGCGGGAAAACTGCC
>JAKLKR010000159.1 GCA_023150565.1 Planctomycetota bacterium | reverse complement strand
ATCCGCTTCATCCAGACCCCGCGCAGCGCCAGCACATCCTGTTCAAGGAGTTTGCTCATCCCGCCCAGGTTCGGGGCCGGCATGGTGATGATCCCGGCGGTATAGGGAGCAGCCAGCAAGGTGCCGTCATCACGGGCGAAGAATGGCACCGCCGGCGACCAGATGGCGTGATCGGTGTAGAAGAGGTGCTCGTGCTGACGGTTGGCCGCGTAATACCCAGGCGCGGCCTCCAGGCAGGTGATGAGGCCAGAGGCGCGCGCCAGGGTCTCCTCCTGGGCCCGGGCGCCGGTATCCCAGCCTCCACCCGGACGTCTGGCGGAGGCGAAGTTGAGAGCCGCCAAGTCGCCAGAACGGGAGAAGGCCAACCGCTCCAGGGCAGCCAACGTGCTTTCGTCGGTTACCTCGATCGAGACTGGTCTGGGGCTCTGGCACTGTTCAACGGCCTGCTTCTGGATGGAGGCCCAATCTCCTGGCCGCACCAACGAGGTTCCAGTCCGGCTGGATTCCAAAGCTTGATGGAGGTCTATCTCGAGGCCGGCGGGCGAGCGATATGCGCCGGCAGCCATGATTGCTTTGGCCGTCTCCGCCTGCGCAATGAGGGAGGAACGTTGAGAGTCATGATCCATGATGGTCTCCTGCCCGCGCTGGCAGTTGCGTCGGGCTTCATTTCTTGGTGTCTTTGGTACACCAAATATAGTGTTATTTAAACACCAAGTCAATGACAACGATCAGGGCCAATCATTCAACGGATGCCAGGCATCTCACCATGGCGTAACGGGACGTTGAGCATCATCACCTGTGCAACGACCCACGGCTAGGCAGGACGTTGGCCGGCCGCGGGGGGGCGCTCCACCCGACTGCTGCCTATGCACCGCTTTGACTTCCGGTGCAGCTCCGGCACCCGCTCGTGCTGGTCAATGATCGTGGGTCGCTACCGTCCGCCCATGCGCCCGTTCCTGCTGCTGATCCTGGTCTGCCTGCACGCGGCGGCGGCCGACATCCCGCGCAGCGACGACCGGGTCGAATCCGACGACTGGTTCGCCGGCCAGCTCAACGGCCAGCCGGCGGTGTCGCTGCACCAGGTGGCGATGCGCCATCCCGACGGCCGCCGCACCACCACCGCCGACCTGGTGATGGTGTTCCGGCGCAAGCTTGGCGCGGTCGAGAACCGCTTCGAGGTGCGCCAGTCGCAGAAGCTGGTCGAGGACGGCGAGGGGCGGGTGGTGTCCTTCCGCCTCGACGACGAGCAGAACGGCGCCCCCACCTCGGCGGTCGGCACCGTCAGCGGAGGGCGGGTGCGCGGGGTGCTGCATCGCCTGGGCCGGGTGCAGCCGATCGACCTGGTGGTGCCCGAGGGGGTCGAACTGGTGTCGGACCGCCGCAGCCAGGACGCCCTGGTCAAGGCCGAGCCGGCCAAGGGCGCCAGCCGGCGGTTCTCCAGCCTCGGCCTGGTCTCGGGCCAGGTGCTGATCCTGACCATGAACGCCACCTGCGACGGGCGCGATGGCGATGGGAACTGGCTGTTCCGGGTGGTCACCGACCAGGTGCCGCTGCCGATGGCCATGGTGCTGACGCCCAAGGGCAAGTTGCAGCGCATGACCCTCGACCTCGGGCTCATCCGCCTGGACCTGCGTCCCAGCCAGGGCCCGGTGGCGCTGCTGGGGGCGGCGGTCGAGGCCGGCAACCTGGTGGCGATCCGCGGCCCCTCGCCGCGCCCGGTGGCGCGCAACCGCTTCCGCCTGCCGGCGGGGGCGCAGGTGCCCGCCGACGAGTTCCAGGCGGTGGCCGACCGCGAGCTGACCACCGCCGCCGAATCGGCGCCCTCGCCGCTGAACGACCCCGCCCCGTTCCTCGCCGCCGAGCCCCAGCTCGAGCTCGACGACCCGGCCCTGCGCAAATGGGTCGAAGGCCTGGATGCGGATCCCGCCGCCGACGGCGACGAGCGCGCCGAGCGCCTGCGCCTGGGCGTGCGCACCCACGTGACGCGCAAGGACCTGGCGGTGAACGACGGCTCGGCGCTGGAGACCTACCGCTCGCGGCGCGGCGACTGCACCGAGCACGCCACCCTGCTGTGCGCCGCCCTGCGCATCGCCGCCATCCCGGCGCGCATCGAGGTCGGCCTGGTGTACTCGCCCGAGCACGGCGCCTGGGTCGGCCACGCCTGGAACAGCGCCTGGGTCAAGGGCCGCTGGCTCCACCTCGACAGCGCCTATCCCGGCATCCCGCGCTCGTGCTACATCAAGCTGGGCACCACCACCGGCGCCAGCGTCGCCACCGCCGGCGGGGCGATGCTCGCCAACCTCGCCACCGTGCTGGGCAAGGAGGTCGAGACCCTGCCCGAGCCGGTGGCGGCTCCCGCGCGCCCGGTCCCGGCCGCGACTGCCACCACCGCCGGCGCGGTGCAGGCGCCGGTGCCGCCGGCGACCGCGGCCAGCGCGGCGGCCGCGGCGCCATGAGCGAGCGCCTCGACGCCTGGCTGTCGCACCGCGGCTTCGGCACCCGCTCCGAGGTGCGACTGCTGGTGCGCGCCGGGCGGGTGCGGGTGGCGGGCGCGGTGTGCCGCGACCAGGGCCACCACGTCGCCGGCGCGGTGGCGGTGGACGGGGTCGAGGTGGTCGACGGCCCCAGCGCCGCCACCCTGCTGCTGCACAAGCCGCTCGGCCACGCCTGCAGCCACGACCCGCGCGAGGCGCCGCTGGTCGAGGAGCTGGTCGGCGCCCCCTGGGCCGCGCTGCCGCTGGAAAGCGCCGGACGCCTCGACCGCGACACCAGCGGCCTGCTGGTGCTGACCACCGACGGCCAGCTCATCCACTCGCTCACCAACCCGCGCCGGCACGTCTCCAAGCGCTACCGGGTGGCCTACCGCGGCCGCCTGAGCGCGCATGCGATCGAGCGCTGCGCCCGCGGCCTGCGCCTGGAGGGCGACGACGCCGCCACCCTGCCGGCGGTGCTCGAGATCCACGGCGAGGACACCGACGGGCTCGGCCGCTGCACCCTGCACCTGCGCGAGGGCCGCTACCACCAGGTGCGGCGCATGATCGCCGAGCTGGGCGGCGAGGTGGTGCGTCTGCACCGCGACCGCATCGGCGCCCTGGTGCTGCCCGGCGAACTCGCCCCCGGCGGCCTGCGCGAGGCGGAGCCGGACGAGGTCGCGGCGCTGTTCCGCGAGGTCGGCGACGTGGAGTTCCCGGGCTGAGCGGCGCTCAGCGCCCGATCACGAACAGGGCGAGATCGGCCTGGCGGTTGGGGTCCTCGCGCACCGGCAGGCCGCGCGCCAGGTCGAGCCAGTGGCGGTCGTGCACGGTCAGGCCGATGGCCTGGCAGCACTGCTCGAAGTCGGCGATCGAGAACGGGCGCACCACCGGCGCGTCCCACCAGTGGCGGCTGCCGCCCAGCAGGGGGGCGCGACCCTCGTTGGCCAGGCTCTCGCGGTGTCGCCAGTGGCCGAGGTTGGGGAAGGTGACGATGCCGCGCCGGCCCACCCGCACCAATTCGCGCAGCAGGCGTTCGACATCGACCACCGAGGGCAGGGTCTGCGACAGCACCGCGACATCGAACTGGCGGTCGGCGAACTGGGCCAGGCCGAGGTTGAGGTCGGCATGGACCACGTCCAACCCCCGCGCCAGCGCGCGGGTGAGCGCGGCCACGTCGCGTTCGACCCCCACCAGACGGGTCTGGCCGCGGGCCTTGAGCCGGCTGAGCAGGGCGCCGCTGCCGCAGCCGAGGTCGAGCACCGAGGCGTCGGTGGGGATCAATTCGAGGATGCGGTCGAGGTCGAGGCGGGGGGCGGCGAAGATGCTGGTGACCGGCCGCGGCTCCGCCGCCGGCGCCGCCGGTGGCTCGGCGCCGGTGCCGGCGCAGCGCTGCAGGAACGAGGCCACCAGCGGGCCATAGACCCCGATCTCGTCCGGCAGCAGGAAGGCGTCGTGGCCGGCGCGGGTGGTGACATCGACGTAGCTGGCCGGCTTGCCGCCGGCGAGCAGGGCCTTCACCAGCTCCTGGGACTGCTCGGGGGGGAACAGCCAGTCGCTGCTGAAGCTGACCACCAGCCAGGGGCAGGTGGAGGGGGCGAGCGCGGCGGCGAGCGCGGCCTGGTCGGCGCCGAGGTCGAACAGGTCGATGGCGAGCGAGATGCGCAGGTAGCTGTTGGCGTCGAAGCGCTCGACGAAGCGCCCGCCCTGGTAGGCGAGGTAGGATCCGACCGAGAACTTGACCTCGAACGCGGTGTCGAGCGGGCGCGGACGGTGGCGGTCGGCCTCGAACTTGGCCGCCATCGCCTCGCGCGAGAGGTAGGTGATGTGGCCGAGCATGCGCGCGATCGCCAGGCCGGATTCCGGGCCGGGGGTGCCGTAGAAGTCGCCGCCGCGGTAGCCGGGGTCCTGCAGGATGGCATTGCGCGCCACCACGTCGAAGGCCAGCGCCTGGCTGCCCAGGCGCGCCGCCGCCGCCAGCACCGCCACCCCGCCCACCCGGGCCGGATGGCGCACCGCCCAGGTCATCGCCTGCATGCCGCCCATCGATCCGCCCACCACCGCGAGCAGGCGGCCCACCCCCAGGTGATCGAGCAGCATGCGCTGGACCTCGACCATGTCGCCCATGGTCACGGTGGGGAAGCTGCTGGCCCACGGCCGTCCTGTCGCCGGGTCGATGCTGGCCGGGCCGGTGGTGCCGCGGCAGCCGCCGAGCACGTTGGCGCAGATCACGAAGCAGCGCCCGGGATCGATCGCCTTGCCGGGGCCGATGAGCAGGTCCCACCAGCCCGGATCGTCGCCCGGGTCGTGGCGGGCGGCGTGGGAGTCGCCCGAGAGGGCATGGCAGACCAGGGCGGCGAGCGCACCCCAGGTCTCGTAGCACACCGTGACCTCGGGCAGCACCCCGCCCTGCTCCAACCGGATCGGCCCGGGCAGGATGGCGCTGCGGGCATGGCGCAGGGGCTGGGCGCTGCGCACCGCGTCGCTGCTCTGGAACTGGTCGGTCATGGGGGCTTCCGGTGAATGGTTGAGGATGAATCCTCGTGGCCGTCGATGGTTGATGGTTGGTGGGCAATGCGTTGGCGTTGCCCGGGTCAGCCATCGACCATCAACCATCAACCGGCCGGGGCTTCTGCCCCGGCCTCAGGCCAGCGCCTGGTCCAGGTCGGCGATGATGTCGGCCACGTCTTCGATGCCGACCGACACGCGCACGAACTCGGGGGTGACGCCGGCCTGGCGCTGCTCCTCCTCGGTGAGCTGCTGGTGGGTGGTCGAGGCGGGGTGGATCACCAGGGTCTTGGCGTCGCCGATGTTGGCGAGGTGGCTGGCGAGCTTGACCCGGTCGATGAAGCGCTTGCCGGCCTCGCGGCCGCCCTTGACCCCGAAGCCGAGGATGGCGCCGTAGCCGGCCTTGAGGTAGCGCGCGGCATTGGCGTGCTGCGGATGGGTGGCCAGGCCGGGGTAGTTGACCCACTGCACCTTGGGGTGCTTGGCCAGCCACTGCGCCACCGCCAGGGCGTTCTCGCAATGGCGCGGCATGCGCAGGTGCAGGGTCTCGATCCCGAGCAGGGTCAGGAAGGCGCCGAAGGGGCTCTGGCAGGCGCCGGTGTCGCGCAGCCAGTGGGTGCGGATGTGGATGATGTAGCTGACGTTGCCGATCGGCTTGAGGGCGTCGGCGAAGACCACCCCGTGGTAGCTGGGGTCGGGCGAGCAGAACTCGGGCCAGCGCGCGCGGTCGGCGGTCCAGTCGAACCTGCCGCCGTCGACGATCGCCCCGCCCACGTGCACGCCGTGGCCGCCGAGGAACTTGGTGGTGCTGTACACCACGATGTCGGCGCCGTGGTCGAGCGGGCGGAACAGCGCCGGGGTGAGCACGGTGTTGTCGACGATCAGCGGCACCCCGGCGCCGTGGGCGAGGTCGGCGATGGCCTGGAAGTCGGGCACGTCGCAGCGCGGGTTGCCCACCGATTCGATGTACACCGCGCGGGTGTTGGCGTCGACCAGGTCCTTGATGGTGGCGGGCTGGTGCGGATCGAAGAAGCGCACCTCGATGCCCAGGCGCTTGAAGGTGTGGTTGAACAGGGTCCAGGTGCCGCCGTAGAGGCTGGTCGAGCTGACGATGTTCTGCCCGCTGCGCGCGATCGCCAGGATGGCGGCGGTGATCGCCGCCTGGCCGGAGGCGAAGGCCAGCGCCGCCGCCCCGCCCTCGAGCGCGGCCAGGCGCTGCTCGAGCACGCCGGTGGTGGGGTTCATCAGGCGAGTGTAGATGTTGCCGAACTCCTCCAGGGCGAACAGGCGGGCGGCGTGGTCGCTGTCCTTGAAGTTGTAGGAGGTGGTGGCGTAGATCGGCACCGCACGCGAACCGGTGGTGGGATCGGGCTGCTGGCCGGCGTGGAGGGCGAGGGTGCCGAGGCTGTGCTTGGTGGTCATGGCGGGGGACGGCGTGGCCGTCGGGGGGTATGGTGGTGGTCTGGGGGGCGGGGGTCTGGGCTGGTCAGGTGGGCGGTGCGGGCATGGGTCCTCCGGGGCGATGGCCTGAGGGAGGGCACGAAAAAACCGTCCAGCCACTGGCTGGACGGTCCGCCCACCTTTAGTCGGGGATTTGTTACGCGCCCCCGGCAAGTAGTGGCCTAAATCCGGCGCGAGCAGGTTGTCGTGCAGACAAGAGCGGCCCCTCACATAGCCGGGCGCCCCGGCTAGTCAACCGCCCATGCCTTGAGCCCTCCTGGCGCCCGCCGCCGGCGGTGCTACGCCAGCGCCCATGTCCGGTGCCGTCCACGATCCCGCGGCCATCCGCCGCCTGACCGCCTGCCTGCACCAGGCGCGCCGGATGGCGGCCGATGGTGCCGCCTCGGCGCCGCTCGCACGGCTCGCCGCCGCCGCCGGCTGCGCCGCCGACGAGCTGCGCGCCGATCTCGCCGCCCTGGGCGTGCGCGGGCGTCCGCGCATCGGCTGCCGCCTGGCCGAGGTGGTGGCGGCGGTCGAGCGCCTGTTCGGCTGGGACCAGGCCGGCGACGCGGTGCTGGTGGGGGCCGGCAGCCTGGGCAGCGCGCTGCTCGGCCACCCCGGCTTCGCCGCCCGCGGGGTGGGCATCGTCGCCGCCTTCGACACCGATCCCGCGCGCATCGGCGGCGAGGTCGCCGGCCACCCGGTGCTGCCGCTGGCGCGCCTGCCCGGCATCGTGCGCCGGCTCGACATCCGCCTGGGCATCCTCGCGGTGCCCGGCTTCTCCGCTCCCTCCACCGCGCGTCTGCTGTACGACGCCGGGGTGCGCGGATTCTGGAACCTCAGCGGCGGCCCCCTGAACCTGCCCGCTGACGCCCTGGTCGAGGATCTCGACCTCGGGGCCTCCCTCGCCGCCCTGGCGCGCAGGCTGCCGTGACCAGGCGCTTCCCCGTGTGGCAGCGCATGGCGGTGGTGCAGGCCCTGCAGCTGCCGGCGCTCGCCCTGCTCATCTGGGGCCAGGGGGCGGCGGCGCTGTGGACCGCATCCCTGTGGGGCTCGCTGGTGTGCTGCGCCGGCACCGACAGCGGCTGGCGCTGGCTCAACCGCCTGCTGCTGCTGCAGGCGGCGGCCTGGCTGGCCCTGGCCCTGGTGCTGGGGATCCCGGCCTGACGCGCGGGGCGTTCCGTGCTCAGAGCGACAGCACCACCCGGCCGCTCGGCCACTGCACCCCGCTGAGCACCCGACCCACCAGTCCGCCGGTGGTGTCGCAGAGGATGCGGCGGGGTTCGACCAGCGCCTCCAGGCGCGGGGTGTGGCCGCTGACCACGCAGGTGTCGGCCGGCAGGTCGTCGGGCAGGATCACGGTGCGCTCCTTGCTGAACAGCGCGTGCGGCCGGTCCACCGCCGGACCGGCCCAGCCCAGGCGCAACTCGCTGAGCTGCTCGGCGGTGGCGCGGTCGCGCGCCAGCCCGGCGTGCACCGCGATCCAGCGGCGTCCGTCCGTGCCGCCCTCGAGCACCCAGGGCAGCGAAGCCATCCAGTCGAGGTCTTCGCCCAGGCTGCGGCGCAGGTCGGCGGCGTCGCCGGCGCCGTAGGAGCGCAGCACCGCCGCCCCGCCCCAGCCGTCGACCCATGCCTCGAACAGCCCGGACAGGCGCGGCACCCCGGGCACGCCGAGGGCGCGCACCAGGGCGTATTCGTGGTTGCCGAGCAGGCAGCGGGCCCGGCCCGCCTCGCACAGCTCGCGCACCCGGCGCACCACCGAGCGCACGTCCGGCCCGCGGTCGATGAGGTCGCCCACCAGCACCGGCATGCCCTTGGTCTGGGCCAGCACCCGCGCCAGGCGGTCGGGCCAGCCGTGCACGTCGCCGATGAAGGTGACCTCGCCCGCCAGCGGGGGGCTCGGCACCGGGTTGAGGAAGGCGCGGGTGGGGGCGGTACGGTCGACGGGCATCGCGGGCTGTGCTGGGCGGTTTGCGCGCCGGGATGGCAAAAGAAAGCGGGAGATGGCGCCCGCCATCCCCCGCTCCGCGTATCAGGCCGGTAGTTCGCCTACTTGGCGAGCACTTTCACCATCTCGACCTCGAACACGAGGATCTGGTTGGCGCCGATCTTGGGCGGGCTGCCGGCCTCGCCGTAGCCGAGGGCGGAGGGGATGAAGAGCTTCCACTTGTCGCCGGGGCGCATGAGCTTGAGCGCCTCGGTCCAGCCCTTGATCACCCCGGTGACGCCGAAGGTGGCGGTGGCATCGCCCTTGGTGGCGTCGAACTCGGTGCCGTCGACCAGGCTGCCCTTGTACTTCACCTCGACCGAATCGGCGTCGGTGGGGGTCTTGCCGTCGGCGGGGCCGCTGGCCAGGACCTCGTACTGCAGGCCGCTGGGGGTGGACTTCACCCCGTCGCGCTTGCCGTTCTCTTCCAGCCACTGGACGTTGGTCTTGCCGGTGGTGCCGGCCATCGGCTCGGCCGGCTTGGCCTCGAACAGAGTGTCGATGGCCGGACGCAGCTTCTTGAAGGTCTCGTCGGTGATGACGTAGAAGAACTTCTGGAAGCGCGCCTGGGTCTTGAGCGCGCGCTCCTTGCCGCCGACCTTCTTCTTGTCCTTGCTCTCGGCGGCGGTGGCGGGCGCGGCGGCCTTGTCCTCGTCTGCCTTGTCGTCGTACTGGACGAACACCGCCAGGTAGCGGTTCTTGCCGGTCTTGCCGGCGTCCTTGGCCTCGGCGCCGGTGGCGGGGGCGGCGGGCTTGGGCCGGTCGGCGGCCTTGTCCTCGTCGTCGTCCATCGCCATCTCGCCGAAGAACAGCCAGTAGCGCAGGCCGTCCTTGGTGGTGACCGACAGGCTGCCCTCGTTGCCGTAGAGGCCCTGCTCGGTGACATAGAAGCCGCGCTGGGTCAGCCACTGGCGCTCGAAGGGACGCACCCCGGCCAGGCGCACGTAGGTCAGCTCGGAGAGCAGGGCGTCGACGGTGGTCTTGTTGACCTTCTTGCCCTCGGGCGCCTTGTCGCAGGCCCAGTCCTTGTCGCCGCCTGGGCGGGCGATGGTGGTGGTCGAGCGGGTGTTGACCTGGCCCTTGCCCTCGTCGACCGAGTAGTCGGCGATGGCCAGCGCGCGCACGTCCTCGCGCTTGAACTTGAAGGGGTCCGGCTCGACGTAGTCGATGAACTTGGTCGAGAGGTCCCAGGCGTCGAGCTTGGCGGTGAAGACGTCGTTGGAGCCGATTTCGCGCACATAGCACAGGCCGGAGGCGCCTTCGACGCTCTTGCCCACGATCAGGTCGACCGCCACCGCGCCGGCGGCGTCGGTCAGGGTCACGCGCTTGCCGTGGCCGCCCTTCTTGCCCAGGTTGGCGGCATCGAGGGGGTCGAGCACGCCCAGGGTCTCGTGCTGGGCTGCGTCGCCGGTCACCGGCCGGCCCTTGGATAGGGCGAGCAGGGATTCGGCGGCCTTGGTCACGCGGGTGTTGCCGTCGGCGGGATAGCCGAAGTGGCTGGGGATGGTCCACAGCCCGTCGGTGCGCTTGACCTCGAGGATCTTGGCGCCGGCGGCGGCGTCGTCGAAGGCGGCGACGCGCAGGCTGGCGATCTGCTCCGCCTGGACCTGCTTGCCGAAGACCTGGGCGGCGGCGGGGGGCGGGGCGTCGACCGGACGGTGCTCGGGCCAGAACCACACCGGGGTGGTGGCGGCGGCGAGGACGCCGAGGACGATGGGCAGCTTCATGGTGCTCATTGGTGCGGATCCTGTCAGGCTGCGCGCTTGCGGCCGGCGGGGACGTGGGAGCGTTCGGACGCCAGCTTGCGCCCGAGCACCAGCAGGATCAGCGCCAGCAGCACCGCGGTGGGCACCGCGATGGCCAGGGTCTGGACGGTCGAGCGCTCGCTCACCACCGCGCGGCGGCGGTCGATCTTGGCGTCGCGGATCTTCTGGTCCTTCTCGCTGTTGATGCGCTGGATCTCGAGGTCGACCTTGCGCTGCTCGCGCATCTGCACCTTGAGCCGCTCGTGGGCCTTGGCGTTGTCGTCGAGGTCGTCGCGGGCGTCGATCTTCTTGAGCGCCTCCTGCAGGTTGGCGTTGGCCTTGTCGATGGCGCTCTGGGCGGTGTCCTGCGCGTCGTCGATGGTCTTCTGCACCTGGCTGGTGGTCTTCTGAAGCTTCTCCTCCAGCCGCGCCAGGGGCCGGCGCTCGGCGCGGCGGGTGCGCAGGTCGACGAACTCGGCGTCGCCCATCAGGCTGTCGACCATGTTGGCCGCCAGCTGGACGTTGCGCAGCTCGGTGAGGAAACGCACTTCGTCCTGGTTGAAGCGGTTGCCGGGGTTGCGGTAGAAGTTGAAGAACTCGTTGTTGGCGAAGTCGATGTCGGCGATCACCACCACGTTGATCGGCTTGGCGCTGGGCAGGCCGGTCTTGCGCTCCTTGGGCTTGCCCTCCTCGGCCTTGGCCGCGGGGTCCTCCTTGGGGAAGGCGCTGGGCATGGTGCCGGTCACCTGCACCACGATCGCCGGGGCGTCGCCGGCGGCCGGGGTGCGGCGGGTGATCTCGCGGATGGTCGAGCGGCCCATAAAGTCGCGCTGCAGCAGGTCGCGCGACAGGCCCCAGGTGGAGGTGGGCGGGGGCACCGCGCTCACCAGCGGGGTGACGGTCAGGCTGGCGGGGCGGTCGGAGGCCGTGCGCAGGGCGCCGGGGAAGGGGAACAGCATGCTGTCCAGCCCGGTGGTCGACTTGTCGGCGGCGATCGAGCGCAGGTTGCGGCTGGTCCACACGAACTCGGGGGGGATCAGGCCGCGGAACTGGTGGCTGGGGTTGTAGGTCGACCACAGCACCGACGCTTCATCGAAGTCGAGGCCGAGGGCGCGCCACAGGGGCTTGATGTCGCCCTTCTGCGGGCCGCCTTCCGGCGGCGGGCCGTAGGGGTTCTGCTGCTGCGCGCTCTTCTTGGGCTGCCCGGGCACCAGGTCGTTGCGCCCCTGCGAGACCGGGAAGTAGGGCATCGGGTCCTCCATGATCATGGTCGGACGGCCGGCCCAGATGTGGTCGTGCAGGCGTTCGATCTGCGCCTGGGTCAGGGTCGAGGGCTGCGGCACCACCAGCAGCTCGATCTCGGCCGGGACCTCGCTGTCGAGCGAGACCGGGCGGACCTCGTACTGCTTCTTCCACTCCTCGACGATCTCCCAGCCCTGGCCCATCTGGCCGGTGGCGTAGTCGAAGCCGCCGCCGTTCATGTCGAGGTCGGTGCTGGCGACGCCGAGAACGCGCTTCTTGACCGCGGCCACCGCGCGCACCGCGCGTACCAGCTCGTATTCCACCGACAGGCCGGGATCGAAATGCTCGATCACCTGGGTGCGGCCGCCGCAGGTGACGGCGGCGCCGAGGAAGACCTCCTTGAAGTCGCGGCCGGCGGCGTCGTCGGCGATGACCTTGCGCGGCTTGAGGTTGAACTCCTTGGTGGCGAGTTCGGCGGACTTGTCGAGGGCGTCGGCCGGGCGGTGGATCTCCACCTTGACATTGCGCGCCGAGCGGGCGATGGCCTTGAGCTTGGACTCGACCTCCTTGGCCTTCAGTTCGAGGTCGGGCGGCAGCTCGGTGCTGATGAAGGCGTTGACCGCCACCTGCTGCTGCACGCCGTCGAGCAGGCGCGCCGAGGCGGCGCTGATCGAGGACAGGCCCTCGCTGGTGGCGTCGGCGTCGACCCCGCCGCGGTGGGCGAGGCGGGCGAGGTTGGCGACCAGCACCAGGCCGAGCGCCAGGCTGGCGACCTGGGCGGCGACGGTGCCGGCGCTGCCCGGGCGCCAGCGGCGGCTGGCGAGCACGAAGGCGGCGGCGCCGATGCCGGCCACCACCACCGCCAGGGCGGCGCCCACGGCGCCGAGCTGGACCACGCCGCGGTTGAAGGCGTCGAACCAGTCGGCTTCGCGGGCGGCCCACAGCAGGATGCCGCTGAACACCGTGCCGATCACGAAGGCCACCGCCGGCATCGACACCAGCACGCTGGCGAGCAGGGCGAAGGCGGCGAAGGCCAGACCGGCCAGCCACCAGCCGAAGTAGTTGGCGGCAACCAGGCCGAGGTCGGGGCTGCCCAGCCACATCAGCACCGCGACATTGCACAGGCTGCAGGCGAGGGCGATGGTGAAGTAGGTGGTCACCGCCAGGTACTTGCCCAGCAGCGCGTCGATGATCGACAGCGGCAGGGTGAGCAGGTGCTCCTCGGTGCCCTGGTCGCGTTCCGCCGCCCAGGCGCCCATGCCCAGGGCCGGCAGCAGCACCACCAGGAAGAACGGCATGGCGGCATAGAGCGGCGCCAGGTCGGCGATGTTGCGGGCGAAGAAGCGGTCGGCGTCGT
>JAKLKR010000158.1 GCA_023150565.1 Planctomycetota bacterium | reverse complement strand
AGGGCGGCGCCCTCGACCTCGCCGGGGCCTGGCGCCTGCGCGCGCTGGTGCGGCGCAGCGGCGCCGCGCTGGTCCACGCCCACACCTCCAAGTCGCATTCGCTGGCGGCGCTGGCGCTGGCCGGCACCGGCATCCCCCTGGGGGCGACCCGGCGGGTGGTGTTCCGCGCCGGGCGCGGGCCGTGGGGGGCGTGGAAGTACCGCCGCGCGGTGGCCGGCTGGGTGGCGATCTCGCACGGGGCGCGCGCCACGCTCGAGGCCGCGGGGGTGGCGGGCGGGCTGATCACGGTGATCCCCGACGCCCTCGACCCGGCGCCGCTCGACGCCGCCCCGGTGGGGGTGCTGCGCCGCGAGCTGGGGCTGCCGGCCGACGCCCTGCTGGTGGGCTGCGTGGCGCAGCTCACCGCCGAGAAGGGCCACGACACCCTGCTCGCGGCCTGGCCGGCGGTAGCCGCCGCCTGCCCGCGCGCGCACCTGGCGCTGGTCGGCGACGGGCCGCTGCGCCCGGCGCTGGAACGCGCCGCGGCGGAGCTGCCGCGGGTGCGCCTCCTGGGCTTCCGCGAGGACATCGCCGCCGTCCACCGCAGCCTCGACCTGTGCGTGCTGCCTTCGCGCCAGGAGGGCCTGGGCTCCTCGCTGCTCGACGCCCAGTGCTGCGCGGTGCCGGTGGTCGCCACCCGCGCCGGCGGCATCCCCGAGGCGGTGGAGGACGGCGTCAGCGGCCTGCTGGTGCCGGTCGACGACCCCGCCGCCCTCGCCGCCGCCCTCGCCCGCCTGCTCGGCGACGGCGCCCTGCGCGACGCCTGCGGCGACGCCGGCGCGGCGCGGGTGCGCGCCCGCCACGACCCCCTGCGCCTGGCGCGCGAGCACGCCGCCTGGTACGACCGTCTGACCACCTGATCGCCTGCCCGGGAACCTGACATGCGCGTCGCCCTCGAATGCCATCCCCTCCTCGACGCCAAGCCGAGCGGCATCGGCCGCTATGCGCGCAAGCTGATCGAGGCCCTGGTGCCGGCCGGGCGCGCGCACGGCCACCGCTTCGAGGTGCTCTACCGCTGGTCGCAGCGCAGGCGCCGCGGCGCCTACAACCCGCCCGCCGGGGTGGGCTGGCGCATCATCCACCACGGGCGCTTCTTCCCCCTGCCGCCGGTGGCGGTGGTGCACGGCCTGCAGGCGCGCACCCCGGAGGTGAAGGGGGTGGCGCGGGTGGGCTCGGTGATGGACCTCACGCCCTTCACCAACCCCGGCAAGGTGCCGGACGAGTGGCTGAAGCTCGACCGCGAATGGATCGCCGACGCCGCCCGCCACTGCCATGTGCTGGTGGCGATCAGCCAGGCGACCAAGGACGACTGCGTCAAGGTGCTGGGCTTCCCCGCCGAGCGCATCGTGGTCACCCATCTCGGGGTCGGCCACGAGTACCGCCCGCACGCCGAGGCCGAGCTGGAGCCGGTGCGCCAGCGCCTGGGCCTGCCGCGCGACTACCTGCTCCACGTCGGCGACCTCAACCGGCGCAAGAACCTGCCGCGCCTGGTCGAGGCCTATGCCGCCCGCCCCGAGCTGCACGCCCTGCCGCTGGTGCTGGCGGGCAAGGACGCCCCCGGCGCCGACGAGGTGCGCGAGGCGGTGGCCCGCTTCGCCCTGGCGGACAAGGTGCGCTTCCTCAGCTACGTGCCCGACGCCGACCTGGCCCCGCTCTACGCCGGCGCGCGCGCGGTGTGCTACCCCTCGCTCTACGAGGGCTTCGGCTTCCCCATCGTCGAGGCCATGCTCAGCGGGGTGCCGGTGATGACCTCGACCGTCAGCTCCTGCCCGGAGGTGGCCGGCGGCCACGCCGCCCTCGCCGACCCCGGCGACCCCGCCGCCATCGCCGAGGGCATCGTGCGCGCGCTGGCGATGCCGGCGGCGGCGCGCGAGGCCGCGCGCGCGCACGCCCAGGGCTTCACCTGGCGGCGCTGCGCCGAGCAGACCCTCGCCGCCTACGAGCTGGCGCGGAGGCTGAGCCGCGCTTGATCCCCCTGGGTGGCAGGCGACCCTGCCGCCTGCCACGAAAGGCGGCCCATGCGCAAGACCGCGCTCATCACCGGGATCACCGGCCAGGACGGGTCCGACCTCGCCAAGCTGCTGCTCGGCAAGGGCTACCGGGTGTGCGGGGCGCACCGCCGCAGCGCCTCGACCAACCTCTGGCGCTGCGACGAGCTGGGCATCACCCAGGACATCGAGCTGTTCGACTTCGAGCTGCTGGAATTCAGCAACATCGTCGCGGTGTTCCAGCAGGTGAAGCCGGACGAGGTCTACAACCTCGCCGCCCAGAGCTTCGTCGCCGCCAGCTTCGACCAGCCGCTCTACACCGCCGAGGTCGACGCCATGGGGGTGGCGCGCCTGCTCGAGGCCATCCGCCTGGTCAACCCCAAGATCCACTTCTACCAGGCCTCGACCGCCGAGCTGTTCGGCAAGGTCCAGAGCGTGCCGCAGACCGAGGACACCGTGTTCTGGCCGCGCAGCCCCTACGGGGTGGCCAAGCTCTACGCCCACTGGATCACGCGCAACTACCGCGAGGCCTTCGACATCCACACCTCGTCGGGGATCCTCTTCAACCACGAGTCGCCGATGCGCGGGCTCGACTTCGTCACCCGCAAGATCACCGCCGGCTTCGCCCGCATCAGCCTCGGCCAGCAGGACTGCATCGAGCTGGGCAACCTCGACGCCCAGCGCGACTGGGGCTTCGCCGGCGACTTCGTCGACGGCATGTGGCGCATGCTGCAGCAGCCCGAGGGCGACGAGTACATCCTCGCCACCGGCGTGGTGCACAGCGTGCGCCGCTTCGTCGAGCTGGCGGCCGAGGCGGCCGCCATCCCGCTCGCCTGGGAGGGCGAGGCCGAGCACACCATCGGGCGCGACCGCCGCAGCGGCAAGGTGGTGGTGAAGGTGAACCCCAAGTTCTACCGCCCGGCCGAGATCGACCTGCTGGTCGGCGACCCGGCCAAGGCCAGGACCCGGCTGGGCTGGGAACCGACCGTGCAGCTGCCCGCGCTGGTGCAGATGATGGTCGAGGCCGACCTGCGCCGGGCCAAGGACAAGCGGATCCAGTGATGCGCGTCGCGATCGAGGCCACCACCCTGTGCGAGGAGCGCCCGAGCGGCATCGGCCGCTACGCCCGCCGGCTGCTCCACGCCCTCGCCGCCCTGCCGGCGAGTGAACGTCCCGACCTGTCCGCCTGGTGCCGGCGCTCGTACCGCCGCAAGTCGTCCTTCGTGCAGCCGCCGGCGGGCGTGCCGGTGCGCATCTACCAGGAGCCGGTGTGGCCGCTGTGGGCGCCCTGCGACATCCTGCACGGGGTGGCGGTGCGCACCCCGCGCTGGCGGGGCTGCCGCCGCCTGTCCAGCATCATGGACCTGACCCCGTTCCTCAACCCGGGCGGGCTCGACGCCGGGCACCTGGAGCGCGACCAGCGCGCGCTGCGCGAGGCCGCCGCCCACTGCCACGGCTTCATCGCCATCAGCCAGGCGACCAAGGACGACGCGGTGCGCATCCTCGGCATCCCGGCGGCGCGGGTATGGGTCACCCATCTCGGCGTCGCCGGCGGCTTCCGCCCGCACAGCGAGGCCGAGATCTCCCCGGTGCTCGCCCGCCTCGACCTGCCGCGCCGCTTCCTGCTCGCGGTCGGCGACCTCCACCCGCGCAAGAACCTGCCGCGCCTGATCGAGGCCCTGGCCGCCAGCCGCGCCTGGGCCGACGCCCCGCTGGTGCTGGTGGGCAAGCCTTCGATGGGCGGCGCCGAGCAGGTCGAGGCGGCGGCGGCGCGCTGCGCCCTGCCGGCGGATCGCGTGCGCCGGCTGTCCTACGTCGAGGACGGCGACCTGCCGGTGCTCTACGCCGCCGCCGCCGCGCTGTGCTACCCGTCTCTCTACGAGGGCTTCGGCTTCCCCATCATCGAGGCCATGCGCAGCGGCACCCCGGTGCTGACCTCGGCGGTCAGCTCATGCCCCGAGGTCGCCGGCGGGCACGCGGTGCTGGTCGATCCCGCCGACACCGGCGCCATCGCCGCCGGGCTGGAGCGCCTGCCGGCCATCGGCGCCGCCCAGCGCGAGGCCGCGCGCGCGCACGCCGACGGCTTCACCTGGGAGCGCTGCGCGCGCCAGACGGTGCAGGTCTATCGTGAACTGATGGCGTGAGGCGGGCTTGGCATGGAATGCCAAATGCTGGAATGTCGCGGGGGTCCGAGTTCTTCTTCCGTATTCCAGCATTCCAGCTTTCGGCATTCCAAAGGTCTCGCTACCTCTTCTGCGCGGCGTTCTCCACCGCCGCGTCGCGGCCGGCCACGCACACGCTCTCGATGCGCCATTCCGCCGCGCCGCCGCGGTCGTCGAAGGGCTCCAGGCGCAGGGTGTGCTCGATGCCCTGCTCCAGCCCGGTGGCGAGGGTGGGGTCGAGCTTGTAGGTGCCGCCGGCGCCGCTGCGGCAGTCGAGCACGCCGTCCTTGAGCGCGGACGCGGGCTTGCCGTCGATCAGCACGCGCAGCCTGCCCGAGGTCACCGTGCATTCGCCCCACAGCATCACGGTGGCGCCGCGGAAGCGCAGCTCCCAGGCCGCCGGCTCGGGCTTCCCGGCGGCGCGCTCGGCCACCGCCACGCTGTCCAGCCAGCGCGACATCAGGCAGTCGTACCAGGCGCTGATGCGTGCCGGGGCGCCGGGCTTCCAGCCCGCCGGCAGCGGGGCCAGGCCGGCCAGCGGCACGCGCGCCACCGTGCGGTAGGTGTCGGCGTGCAGCATGGCCGCGGGGGCGGCGCAGCGGGCGCCGTCCTTGACCGCCTGCTCCAGCGCCGCCCAGCCGGCCTCGGCGTAGAGGGCGTAGCCGAGGTCGCCGGGGTGGCAGCCGTCCTTGGGGTTGTCCCAGATCGCCGCGTGCTGCAGCGCGCCGCTTTCCAGGCGGTCATGGATCAGCGCCACCGCATCGCCCACCGGCAGGCCGTAGGCCTTGGCGATGGCGAGGTGGGCGGCGCGGATCGGCTGCTTGGCGATGTCGCCGCGCACCATGTCGCCGGCGGCGAGGACCATGAGCACGGTGGGCACGCGCAGGTCGGCGACGCAGGATCGCACCACCGACTCGCAGCTGGCCAGTCGGTCGGGGTCGGCGGCGCCGGGGCCGCCGTCGTTGACGGTGTGGTCGAGGAACACCAGGTCGGGCTTGTGGGCGGCGACGTCGCGCGCGAAGCGGAACACCGCCAGGCGCGAGCCGGTGCCGCCGATTGCGGCGTCGACGCAGTTCCAGCGCGCCTTGGGCCAGCGCGCCGCCAGGCGGCGGGCGATGTGGGCGCGGTAGCTGGTGCGCTCCGGGTCGGTGCCGTTGGCGCCCCAGCTCAGCGAGCCGCCGAGGAAGACCACGGTGAGCGTGTCGCCGGCGTCGGCGCGTCGGGCGAGGTCGGCGAAGGAGGGGGGCATGGCGGGCTCCACGGCTGCGAGCAGGACGGCGAGCAGGACCAGAAGGGGGATCCGGATGGTCATGAGGCCTGGGACTATCACTGATGGCAGGCTCCTGCAACCGGTTGACCGGTTGACCCCTTGCACCTTCCCCGGTCCTGGCGCCGCGCTTACATCTGGGCCCATGCGCTGGTACCTATTGATTGCCGCCGTCCTCGCCTGCTCCGCCTGCGCCCGCGTCGAGGGCACCGGGCGCTCGCAGTTCCTGCTCACCTCGGCGGCGGAGGAGAACCGCCTGGGTGCCGAGGCCTACGCCGAGGTCAAGGCGGGCGAGAAGCCCTGCGCCGATGCCGCCACCGTGGCCTTCGTCGAGCGCGTCGGCCGGCGTCTGGCGGCGGTGGCCCCGGCGCGCGGCTTCCAGTACGAGTTCACCACCCTGCACAGCGACACCGTCAACGCCTTCTGCCTGCCCGGTGGCAAGGTCGCGATCTATACCGGCATTCTGCCCTGGTGCGTCAACGAGGCCGGGCTGGCGGCGGTGATGGGCCACGAGATCGGCCACGCCATCGCCCGCCACGGCGGCGAGCGCATGAGCCAGGGCATGGTGGCCCAGCTCGGCGGCGGCGCCCTCGAAGTCCTGCTCGAGGCCAAGGGCATCCAGCCCACCAACCGCAACCTGGTGCTCGGCGCCGCCGGGGCCCTGGCCCAGGTCGGGGTGATCCTGCCCTACAGCCGCAGCCACGAGCTGGAAGCCGACTACCTCGGGCTGACCTACATGGCCAAGGCCGGCTACGATCCCGCCCAGGCGGTGGCGTTCTGGAGCCGCTTCGCCGAGCTGACCGCCGGCACCCCGGCCTTCCTCAGCACCCATCCCGCGAGCGAGGATCGCGCCCGCCGGCTGCAGGCGTGCATGGCCGAGGCGCAGGCGCTCTACCAGGCGGCGCCGGTGAAGTCCGGCGCCGGCGAACCGGTGCCGCCGGCCTTCCGCCAGCGCCCGGCGGGCAAGGGCTGACGGTGGGCTCGGCCCTGCTGCTCGACGCCGGGGTGGGCGCGGACCCCGGCGAACGCGCCGCCCTGCTGCGCCGGCTCGAACTCGCCGGGGTGGCGGTGGTGGCCCTGGGCTGCGAGACCGCCCCCGACTGCCGCGCCGCGGTCGCGCGCAGCGGCTGGAGCCACCGCCAGCTGCTCGCCGCCGTGCGCATGGTGGCGGCCGAGGCCGGGGTGAGCTGGCTGGTGTGCAGCGACGCCGCCGCCATCCCCGCCGCCGCCACCGCCGGCCTGGCCGGGGTGGTGCTGGTGGGCTGCGACCCCCCGCCCGGCGAGCATGCCCTGGTGGTGGCGCGGGCGGAGTCGCTGGCGGACGCTCCGCGGGTGATGCTTCCGCGCGGCGGAGGCTGCTGGCACGGCCGCTGAGGGCGGCGATCCCGGCCCTTTCCCTCCTGGGCCCGGGGCCCTACCCTGCGCCGGCCATGAGCGCGGATACCGTCGTCTTCATCTGTTCGGCCTGCCGCTACAAGGCGCGCATCCCCCGCCAGTACCTGGGCGCGACCATCCGCTGCCCGGGATGCCAGTCCAACCAGGTGGCGGTCGAGGCCCCGCCCGCGCCCAGCACCGGCAACACGGTGCTGATCCAGCGCATCGCCTCGACCCCGGTGCCGTTCACCCTGCCCGCCGACCAGGAGGCCGCCCTGGCCGCCGCCGGGGGGCCGGTGGATCCGCCCATCGCGCGCCCGGCCACCGGCAGCCACGTCCGCGGCGGCACCCCGCCGGTGGCCAGGCCGGCCACCGGCAGCTTCACCCGCGGGCCGGGTCCGGTGGCGCGTCCTGCCAGCGGCACCTACACCCCGTCGGCCTCGCCCTCCGCCCCGCCGGTGGCGCGCCCGGCCACCGGCAGCCATGTCCGCGGCGGCAGCCCGCCGGTGGCCAAGCCGGCGACCGGGTCCTTCGCCCGCACCCCGTCCGGCGCGGTGGTGATGCCGGTGGCGGCGTCCGCGGCCCAGGGCGAGCCTGCCGGCATCGAGTTCGCCTGCCCAGCCTGCGCGGTGCGGGTGCGCATCCCCGGCCACTACCTCGGCAAGTCGATCCTCTGTCCGCGCTGCAGCACGCCGCAGAAGGTGGTCGATGCCAGCGGTCCGGTGCGCCCGATGGATACCACCCGCGCCCTGCGCGGGGTGCGCGAAGTCCCCGAGCGCGGCGACCAGCCGGCGGTGGTCGAGACGCGTTCGCGCCCCGACACCACCGACATCGTCCCCCAGCAGGCCACCGTGCTGCCGGGGCAGGCGCTCGAACCGGAGCCCAACACCGCGCACGCGGCCGGGGATTCCGCCCTCACCCGCAGCGATGGCGCCAAGCGTCCGTCGGGGCTGGTGCCGCCGCCGCCACCGAACGCCAGCGACGAGACCGCTCCGCTGCCGCCCGGAGCCGGCTCCCCGCGGCGGTCCGGCAGCGCCGGCCGTACCGCGGTGCCTCCGCCTGCGGCCCCGGTCCCACTGCCTCCGCCCCTCCCTCAGTCGCGTGGTCCGCTGCTGGCAGCCGGTGGTGCGGCGGTGCTGCTGCTGCTCGGCCTGGTGGCGATGGTGGTGCTGTGGCGGGCGGCCGAGAGCCGCCTGGCCGAGCAGCGCGACCAGCTCGAACTGCTGCGAGCGGAACGGGCGCGCGCCCAGTCCGACCGCCTGAAGCTCGAGGAGATGATGGCGCAGCTGCAGCGCTCGCTCAGCGCCACCGCCACCGCCGCCGGGCTGCCCGCACCGTTGCCGGGGGCGAGCGAAGCGGCGGCGCAGGCTCCCGCCACCGCGGCGGCGCTCGGCGAACCGGCGGTGCCCGAGCCGGCCCTGCCGGCGACCGCGCCGCTTCAGTAGCGCCGCAGCCCCACCGGCACGTCGGTGCCGTCGGCAGCGCGGGCGGCGCCCTGGCGCGGGTCCACCACCAGCACGGTCTGGCCGTCGGGGCCGTTGCGGCGGATGATGTAGACCTCTTCGCCGGGACGCTGGCCGGGTACGGTGAGGATCTCGGTGTCGCTGGCGGGGGTGGCCGCCGCCACCGTGACGGCGGCGCGGCGGTCGGCCTGCAGGGCCCAGCCGGCCGCAACCAGGGCGGCGATCGAGGCGGCAGCAGCCGCCGCCCACGGCAGCGGCAGACGCACCACCTGCGCCGGGCGGCGGCGCGGGGTGCCGGCGGCGGGTTCCAGCGCCAGGGTCACCAGGTCGTGGCGGACGAGCTGGTCCTGGCAGCGAGCGCAGCCGGCGAGGTGGTTGAACACCGCCGGTTCCTTGCTCTCGTCGAGGGTGCCGTCAGCGATCAGCGGCAGCAGCGGATCGACCTCGTCGCAGGGGATGGGCCGGGGATCGCTCATAACCCGCCCTCCAGGATCTCGTCCAGGCGTTCCTTGAGCCGGGTGCGGCCCTTGCACAGGCGCACCTCGACCGCCTCGCGGCTGATGCCCAGGCGGCGGGCGATGCCGTCGTGGTCGAGGCCGTCCTCGATGCGCAGGCGGATGGCCTCGCGCTGGCTGGGCGGCAGCTCGTCGAGCGCCCGCCGCACCGCCACCACGCGCTCCTGCGACAGCAGCGCCGCCGCCGGGTCGCGGCCGAGGTCGCCGGTGGCGGGATGGTCGGCGAGGAAGGTGTCAGGGGCGGTGGGGCGGCGGTCGCTGGCGCGCAGGTGGTCGAGGCAGGCGTTGCGCGCGAGCTGGAACAGCCAGCCACGCGCCGCCAGCGGGTCGCGCAGCCCGGCGAGATGGCGCATGACCTTGAGGCTGACCTCCTGGAAGAGGTCGTCGACGGTGGCGGCATCGCGCACGTAGCGCTGGATCACCCGACGCAGGGCCGCCTCCTCGCTCGCCAGCAGGGCGAGCGCCGGGTCGGCCGCGGGCGAGTGGGCGGCGAAGACGTCGGTCACGGCGAGGACGGCTTCCATCGGCAAGGGGGACGATGGCGGACGCCAAAGCCTACCGGGGAAGGAGGGCGGTGAAAAAGTAGAAAGTAGGAAGGAGGGCGGTGGGAAAGGAGGAAGGAGGAAGGAGGAAGGAGGAAGGGTTGCGGTTGGTCGCTGGCGCGATCGCCGGCGGGAGCCGTATCCCTTGCTTTGGCAAAGGGATGGGACTGGAAATGAAGGTCGGGGTCGAAGCAGGTCATTCCTTCCTCCTTCCTCCTTCCTCCTTCCTCCTTTCCTCAAAGCCCGCCACGTCCCGGATCATCGCCTGCAAGCGCAGGATCTGCACCAGCCTGGAACGGACCTCCTGGCGGCGCTTGCGGCGTTCGACCAGCTCCAGCTCGCCGCTGACCTCGTCGAAGGTGCGGGTGCGGGCCTCGATCCGTTCCGCCACCAGCACCAGGCAGGCGGCCTGGCCGGTGATGAACACCTGCGACACCCGCCCCGGGGGCAGGTTGAACACCGCGTCGTCGAAGGCCTTGGACCAGGTTCCCGGCTCGACCCAGCCGAGCTGGCCGCCCTGCTCGGCGTTGGGGCCCTGGCTCAGCCGGCGGGCGGCCTCGCGGAAGCCCTCCTCGAGATCGCGGCCGAAGCGCCCGGCCAGCGACAGCCGCACCACCTCCAGCAGCCGGCGCGCCTCCTCCGGGCTGCGCAGGGCGGCCTGGCGCTGGGCGATGCGGGCGGCCTCCTGGATGGCGGCGGTGGTGGCCTCGTCGGCGCCTGCCGGGGCGAGCGCGGCGAGGTCGGCGACCAGGCGGTCGAGCACCGCCTCCTGCTCGTTGGGACCGGCCTCGAGGAACTCGTCCAGGCGGACCTTGGCCGCCTCGGCCACCGCCCCCGGCACCGCCTGGGCGCGGCGCAGCAGGGCGTTCTTGGCCGCGCGCAGCTCCAGGCGCTGCTCCGGCGCCGAGGGGTGGACCACGATCTGCAGGGTGCGCGCGCGCGGCGGGCGGTTGAACTCGCCGCGGTGCTTCTGGTAGAGCTGCTCCAGCGCCAGCGGCGAGGGCTGCGGCCAGCGTCCTTCGTAGAAGCCGAGCACGCTTTCGACCGTGCGCGCGCGCTCCATCAGCCGGCGCTGGTCCGCCTGGTCGCGCAGGGTGAAGGCGGCGCCGGCGTTGCGCGAGGCTTCCAGCACGTCGCGCACCAGGCTCTCGTGGTCGTTCTTCATGCCCAGGGTCTTGGCCTCCTGGGCGATCAGCACCTCGTCGGTGAGGTCCTCGAGGGTCTGCTTGCTGTAGGCGATGATCTCGTCGCGGGTCTGCGGCATGACCTGGCCGCGGCGCTGCTGGTCGGCCAGGCGCAGCTGGTTGCGCATCGCCACATCGCCCATGGTGATGACCTCGTTGTTGACGTAGCGCATGGCCTGGTCGGCGATCACCGCGGCTGGGGCCGCGGCGGCGAACAGGACGAGGGCGAGCAGGCGGAGCATGGGCGCGGGCAGGTTAGGCCGGGACGGGGGCGGGGAAGGGGCGTGGCGGATGCCGGCAGGTGGCGGCAAACGAACACGCGCCGTGCGGGGCACGGCGCGTGGAGGGGGCATGGTGGCGGGCGGGACCCGCCGGCCGCTACTTCAGGTAGATCTCGACCCGGCGGTCGTCGGCCTTGTCGTCGTGGGCCTTCTTGCCGCCCTTTTCCGCCTTGTCCTCGGCGGTGACCGCCACGCGCGGCTGGTGCTGGCCGCGGAAGCCGCCCTGCAGGCGCTTGGCGTCGATCCCGTGGTGCTCGAGCGCGCGCACCACCGAGGCGGCACGGGCGGCGGACAGGCCCCAGTTGTCGACGTACTTCTCCTTGGTCGCCGGGCGGCTGACCGGGCTGCTGTCGGTGTGGCCGACCACCAGCACCGCCTTGCCGGCGTTGGCGCCCTCGTTGAGGCGGGTGGCGAGGCGGGCGACCGCCTTGTCGCCCGCCTCGGTCAGGCTGGAAGCGCCCTTGGCGAAGGCCACATCGTCGGGCAGCGCCACTCCGCCGCCGGCGGTGCGCTCGAAGCCCTCGATGTCGCCGCCGGCGATGGCCGAGACGTCGTCGGCGACCGTGCCGCCGCTGCCCTGGCCTTCGCTGGCGCGGCGGTTGGCCGCCTCCAGGCTGAACTTCAGGCGCTTGTTCTCGTCCTCGAGCGCACGCACGCGGTCATCGCTGGCGGGGGCGGCTGCGACCGGCTTGCCGGCGGGCGCGGCCGGCGCAGGGGCCGGGCGGGTGCCGGAACGCATGTCGCACCCGGCCAGGGCCAGGGCGAGAGCAGGAAGGACGAGGAGGGCTCGGGGGGTCATGGACGGCTCCGCTGGGGGTGCCAGGAGGCTAGGAGCCCCGTGCGGGGCTCAAGGTGTCACTTGCCGCTGATGCCGAGGTCGACCTCAAGCTCGGTGGCCTCGCCCGTCTTGACCTCCTTGATCGAGTACTTGGCGCCTTCCTTCTTGGCGATCGCCTCCTTGGGCTTGCTGCCGGACTCGTCCATCACCACCTTCTCGATGTAGACCTCGTTCTGGCGGTCTTCGATGGTGCCGCCCTTGCGGTAGTCCTTGTGGCGCCAGGTGGCCTGGTTGTCGACCACCTTCATGTCCAGCCATTCGCCGTCGTGGCTCTTCTTGAACTTCTCCTTGTCGGGTTCGACCGCGAAGCCGGCCATGCCGCCGGCGAGGTTGGCCCAGCCGCTGTCGTCGACCCCGCGCTTGACGTTGCCGGCGGAATCGGTGCCGTTGGCCGGCCACATGGCCAGGAAGAAGTAGGGCACCACCAGCAGCAGCATCACCAGCAGCGACACCGCCATCACCCCGACCCACACCGGGCTGACCGGCGCGGTCTCGACCCGGGCGCGGTTGGAGCGCACGCTGCGGTGGCTGTCGCGCGGCGACCCGCCCTGGGTGGAGGTGGCGTCGATGCCGGCCGAGGTGGCGTCGGCGGCGGTGGCGTCCGACGCGGTCACGCTGGCGGCCGACTCGTCGACCGAGGTCATCACCGCGGTGTTGGAGTCGGTGAAGTTCAGGTTCATGGTCTGCTTCGAGTCGTCGAAGGCCAGATCCTGGGTGTTCTTGTTCTCGTCGACGTTGACCACCTCGAGCTCGTCGCCGAACGAGAGGGTCTGGGTGCCGGTCTTGGCCGGCTTGCCGGCGTCGGGCTGGATCACCGTCTCGGCGGTGTCCTCGATGACCTTGCCGAGGTCGATCTGGAGGTTGTCGCTTTCGCCGGTGAGGACGATGGTGCCGTCGTCATCGCTGAGCTGACCGGTGCCGGTGGCGAGCTTCTGCACATCCTCCTGGTTGAGCATGAGCTTGCCGCCCACGCGCTGGGCCCGGATGGCGCCGCTGTTGATGTGGTTGTTGAGCGTGTCGTCGTCGCAACCCAGCAGCTTCTTGGCTTCCTTGGCATCGATCATGTTGGCCATGCGCGGCTCCCTGGTCAGTCTGGCGGTCGGTCCCACCGGGGCGATCCCGGAGGCGGGAAGGCTAGGTCGTTGCCCGAACAGCGGCAAGGCGCGGGGGGGCGGGGGGGCTTCGGGGGATCATACACTGGCTGGGATCGCGCCGGTGACCGACCCGCGCCTGCGGCGCGGGCCCGCCTGAACGGCGGGCGGCTGCGCCGTCGGCCACCGGCGGCGTCGGCTGCGCCGTCGCGGTCCGCTGCGCGGACCCGATCCCGTCCCCGCTCGTCGCTACGCTGACGCTCCGCTCCTCGGGGGATCGC
>JAKLKR010000157.1 GCA_023150565.1 Planctomycetota bacterium | reverse complement strand
GACGGAGTCTCTTGTGCGCTGATCTGGGACCATGGCAGCGTCGCCGCGGCGTCGACGTGGGCGTCGACGCTCCGAAAGAGCCGTCCACGAAGCACGCTCAGCCTTGGGCTGAGCCCCGGCGCTCAGCCGGCGGCGCCGGCCCGGGCCACCGGCCGGCGGCTGCGCTGTGCCACCGCCCGTTCGCTGTAGCCGCTGGCGCGGAAGGCCTTGAGCGGCTCCGGGTCGCGCCCCTGGGACGTGCGCAGTTCGCGCAGCAGCGGGCGCACGTCGCTGTGGTAGGCGTCCTTGAGCACCTCCTCGGCCCCGGTCACGTCGCAGGCCTGGCGCGCCCGCTGCAGCGCCGCGCGGTCCACCAGCAGGGCCTTGGCGTAGGCCTCCTGCACCGTCATCGCCGACTGGATGGTAGCCTCGATGGTGTTCTTGTAGGCGTGGCACTGGTCGAACATGTAGGCCACGCGGGCGGCGCAGCGGCCGGCGGCGGTGGCCTGGCCCTCCTCCTCGGCCGCGGCCAGCTCGTTGTAGATCAGGAACAGCTCGTAGGGGTTGATCGAGCCGACCGTGAGGTCGTCGTCGCCGTACTTGCGACTGTTGAAGTGGAAGCCGCCGAGCAGGCCCTCGTCGAGCAGCGAGGCGACGATCCACTCGATGTTGGTGCCCAGGGGATGGTGGCCGGTGTCGACCAGCACGGTGGCCTGCGGCCCCAGCTTGCGACAGAGCAGGGCGGCGGCGCCCCAGTCGCCGAGATCGGTGTGGTACCAGGCCGGCTCGTAGAACTTGTACTCGATGTAGAGGCGCAGCTGCGGCGGCAGGGCGCGGTAGAGCTCCTGGAAGCACGCCAGCATGCGCTGGCGGCGGGCGCGGAAGTCGTCCTGGCCGGGGTAGTTGGTGCCGTCGGCGAACCACAGGCTGAGGCCGTCCGAGCCGGCGGCCTTGGCGATCTCCACGCATTCCAGGTGGTGGTCGAGCGCCTTGCGCCGCACCCGCGGGTCGGGGTGGCAGAACGAGCCGTACTGGTAGTCGGGATCCTGGAAGACGTTGGGGTTGATCGCGCCGATGCCCAGGCCGTGCTGGCGGGCGCAGGCGGCCACCGCCTGCCAGTCCTTGAGGGCGCCGGTGGGCTTGTCCCACGGGATGTGCAGGGCCACCCGCGGCAGGATGCCGGTGTAGCGCTGGGCCTCGCCGGCGTCGGCGAGCTTCTCTTCGAGGGTGGTGGCGCTCCAGGGCTGGGGGAAGGTGCCGAAGCGGGTGCCGCTGGCCGAGAATCCCCACGAGGGGGTCTCGATCTGCTGGCGGCCCAGGCGTTCGAGCAGGGTGTTCTTGTCCATGTATGGTGGTTCCAGGTGGGTGGTTGGAGTGAAAAGAGGGGATGAATCACCGCCACGACGCCACGACGCCACGGGGGAAGTCCGCGCCTTCACTCCTTGGTGGAGGAGTAGCGATGGCGTAAGTCCATAACCAGCTGTGGCGTCTTGGCGTCTTGGTGTCTTGGCGTTCGAATCACCGTTGTTGGCTCAGTCCCAGTCGATGATGACCTTGAGGCTGTCGGGGGTGCTGGCGCGCTGGATGGCCGCCAGCATCTGGTCGGGGTGGAAGCGTTCGCTGGGGCCGGTCATCAGGCCCAGCCGGGGCAGCTTGCCCTGCGCGATGAGGTCGCCGGCCAGCCGGATGCCGTGCCAGGACGAGCCGTGGGTGGCCTGGTAGCACTGCAGCTGGTAGTGGACCTGGTTGTTGAGGTCGACCTCGTGCGCGATGCGCGGCTTGCCGCCGGCGCCCTTCACCCCGGCGTGGGCGTCGAGCACGGTGCCGTAGCCCATCAGCCGTACCGCCAGTTCGTAGCCTTCCCGGCAGGGCGCGTTCATCATCACGAAGTGGGGTTCGTTGAACGGCTTGCAGTGCGCGAACACCGCCGCCACGACGTTGCCGTCCCAGCGCACGCCCACCACCCGCTGGTCGCCGAAGTCGCGCAGCACGCGCTCCATGCGCTCCACGCCGCGGTTGACCAGGATGATGCGGCGCGCGCCCATGGCCTGGCAGCATTGCAGGGCGTAGGTGCTCTGGCTGCCGGCGCCGATCAGCACCACCACCCGGTTGGCGATGCAGTGGTTGACCCGCGTCATCCCCTCCAGCCCGCAGGCCAGCGGCTCGAGGTGGCAGGCCTCGTCGGGGCTGGTGCCGGCGGGGAAGCGGTAGATCGGCCCGAGGTCGACGAACCACTTGGGCAGGATGGCGTGGCTGCGCGCGAAGCCGGGGAACTCGTGGCCGGTGGCCTGGGTGCGCGGGCAGCAGGTCCAGTCGCCGGTGCCGTGGTCGCCGCAGTAGATGCAGGCGCGGTCGCCGCAGGGGATGTCGCAGCCGAGGCCGACCAGGTCGCCGGGCGCGAAGCGGGTCACGCCCTCGCCCACCGCCTCGACGGTGCAGCTGGCCTCGTGCAGGATGATCGCCGGCCAGGCCTTGATGCGCGGCAGGCCGACCTTGTGGATGACCACGTCCGACTGGCACACCGACACCCGGCGGGTGCGCAGCAGGATCTCGCCCGGGCCGGGCGCGGCGAGCGGCAGGTCGGCGCGGGTGAAGGAGCCGCCGGGCCGGTCGAGGAGGTAGGTGTGGGCGGTGGCGGTCATGGGTTGATGAGCACCTTGCTGACGAATTCCCGGCGGTCGCGCAGGACGGACAGGCCCGCCAGGGCCTCGTCCAGGGCGAAGCGGTGGGTGATGAGCGGTTGCAGCCGCACCGTGCCGGCGGCGACCGCGGCGAGCACGGTGCGCCAGTCGTCGGGCAGACCGCTGGCGGAATAGGACGAGTTCCAGCTGCCGACCAGGGCCAGCTCGCGGCGCATGATCCGGCTGACCAGCGCGGCCGGCAGGGCGATATCGGCGCTGGGATTGCCGAGCAGGACCACCCGGCCGCCGGCGGCGGCGGCGCCGACCGCGGCGGTGAAGGTGGCGGGCACGCCGGCCGCCTCGATGGCGACCTCGGCGCCGCGGCCGCCGGTCAGCTGCTCGACCCGCTGCGCAGGATCGCGCTCGCGACTGTCGAACACCTCGGCGAAGCCGAGGCTGCGCGCGAGGTCGAGGTTGCGCGGCGCGATGTCGAAGAGCATCACCCGTGCCGCGCCCAGGGCGCGCGCCCACTGGGCCACCAGCAGGCCGATGGGACCGGCGCCGAACACCGCCACGCTCTCGCCGGCGCGCAGGCCGGAACGCTTCACCGCGTGCAACGCCACCGCCGCCGGTTCCGTCAGCGCCCCCTCTTCCAGCGACACACCCTGCGGCAGCGGCAGGCAGTTGCGCTGCGGCGCGACCACATATTCGGCGAAGCCGCCGTCGGAGCGCGAGCCGAGGTAGCCGTAGTCGAGGCAGCGGGCGTACTCGCCGCGCTCGCATTCGGGGCAGCGGCCGCACCACAGCAGCGGGAACACCGTGACCGGGGTGCCGGTGGCGAGGGTCGCCCCGGCGCCGATGGTGGCCACCGTGCCGGCGAACTCGTGGCCGCACACGGTGGGGAAGCGGTAGGTGCCCTTGCTGAACACCCGCGGCACGTCCGAACCGCACACGCCGCAGGATCCGATGCGTACCAGCACCTCGCCCGGACCGGGCGCGGGGGTGGGGATGGTCTCGACGCGCAGGTCGCCGACCGCGTGTAATACCGCGGCTTTCATGCCGCCTCCTGGCCGGGCGCAGGCCGGCGGGCGAGGCCGGCGGCGGCGGCGGCGCGGGTGCACGCCACGTTCTCGGCCAGCGAGGCGCCGGGGGCGTACACGCTGCTGGTGCCGCACACCAGGATGTCGGCCCCGGCGGCGACCATGTCGGGGATGTGCGCCAGGGACACGTTGCCGTCCACCTCGATCGCCAGCTCGCGCCCGCGCCGGCGCAGGAAGTCGCGCACCGCGGCGATCTTGCGGATGCCGGCCGGGACCAGCTGCTGGCCGGCGAAGCCGGGGTTCACCGTCATCACCAGCACGAAGTCGAGGCGGTCGAGCTCGAACTCCAGCGCCTCGACCGGGGTGTGGGGGTTGAGCGCCACCCCGGCCTGCATGCCCAGGGCGCGGATGCTGGCCAGGGTGCGGTCGAGGTGCCGGCAGCTCTCCAGGTGGACGCTGACCCGGTCGGCGCCGGCCTCCTTGGCCAGCTTCACGAACAGGTCGTTGTCCTGCACCATCAGATGCACATCGATGGGCAGGGCGGTGCGGCTGCGCAGGTGGCGCAGCTGCTCGAAGCCGAGCACCAGGTTGGGGGTGAAGGCGCCGTCCATGACGTCGAAGTGCAGCAGCTCGCAGCCGGCGCGCTCCAGCCGGCGCACCTCCTCCTCGAGGTGGCACTGGTCGGCGCACATCAGCGAGGGCGCCAGCTGCACCGCCTGGACGGCCGGGGCCGGTTGGCGGAGAGTGGGCGCGGCCTCCTGCGCCTGCGGGGCGGCCAGCCACGCCTGCGCGAGGTGGCGCAGCGATTCGCGCAGCATCGGCTCCAGCTCGTGGTCGCTGTAGTCGCGTCCGAGCTTGGGCCCGCCGATCTCCAGATAGCCGACCACCTCGTCCACCGGTAGCGTGTCGGCGCGCTGCTCCAGCCAGGCGCGGCAGGCGGCGACGTCGATCACGCCCTTGGCGCGCTCCTCGGCGCGGAAGCCGAAGGTGCGGTCGTACAGCGCGTCGGTGTTCTTGATGTGCAGCTCGCGGCACCAGGGCAGGCCGGCCTCGAGCAGGCCCCAGTGGTCGACCTTGATCTGCCGGTCGCCGCCGGCCCAGCCGTGCGCGATGTCGATGCAGTAGCCGGGGGCGGCGGTGTCCGGGTGGGCGGCGTGGTAGGCGGTGAGCGCCTCCATCAGCGCGCGCTGCTCGGCCGGGCTGGTGGGCGGTTCGGCCTCGCAGCTCATCGGCTCGATGGTCAGTTCGGGCACCCCCAGGCGGTGGGCGAGGTGCATCAGCTCCTGCAGGTGGTGCAGGTAGCGGCTCCAGCCTTCCGGCTTGGAGCCCATGCGGTCGCGCAGCACCGCGCCGGGATTGTGCCCGGCCGAGCGCGCCCCGAGCAGGGCGGCTATCTCAATGAGGCGTTCGTGGTTGCGCCGCGCCACCGCCGCCCACTCGTCGTCCTGGAAGTAGCCGCCCAGCTCGCGGTGGGCGGTGAACACGCTGCTGATGACGATGCCGTGGTCGGCGGCCTGGGCGCGCAGGCGGCGGAAGAAGGCGTCGGGCAGCTGGTACATCTCGAAGAAGGTGCCGAGCTGGAGGTGGCGCACGCCCTCCTCGGCCATGAGCCGGAACAGCCAGGGGTAGCTGTAGCGGTAGAGGATGGGGTCGGATTTCACGCCGAGGTGGGTGGTGAGGCGTCGCATGTGTGCAGCATACTGATCGGAAATGATCGATTCTAGGTGATTTAGTGATCGCAATTCCTGATCAAATGATCAAATACAATCATGGACACCGCCGCCGAACGCCATGCCGTCCTCGCCCAGTGGCTGCAGCAGCAGGAGTTCCTCAGCGTGGCCGAGGCCTGCCGGCGCGCCGAGGCCAGCCCCGCCACCATCCGCCGCGACTTCGCCCAGCTGGTGGCGCGCGGGGTGGCCGAGCGCCACCGCGGCGGGGTGCGCCGGCCGCAGCGCGACGCCCTGGCCATGGTGCCGTTCGCGGTGCGCGAGATGCGCCAGGCGGCCGAGAAGTCGGCCATCGCCCGCGCCGCCGCCGCCCTGCTCGCGCCCGGCGACGCGGTGTTCATCGACGGCGGCACCAGCACCCTGCACCTGGCCGCGCACCTGGGCGCGGTGCCGGTGCGCATCATCACCAACTCGCTGCGCCTGGCGGTGGCGGTGGGCGAACGCCCCACCGAGCAGCCGGTCGAGGTGCACCTGTCGGGCGGCTACCTGCTGCCGCGCTCCGGGCTGCTGGTCGGCCCCCAGGCGCGCGCCACCATCGCCGGCTACCACGCGCGCTGGGCCTTCCTCTCGGTGGGCGGGGTGCATGCCGGCGGCATCGACAACACCGACGGCCTGGTGGTCGACCTCGAGCAGGCGATGATCGCCAACTGCGACCGCGCGGTGGTGCTCGCCGACCACACCAAGCTCGGCGCCCGCTCGCTGTGCCACGTCGCGCCCCTGGCGCGCATCGCCCTGGTCATCACCGACGCCGGCGCCGATGCCGCCGCGCTGGCGGCGATCCGCGCCGCCGGGGTTCAGGTCCAGGTCGCGGCGTAGCAGCCTACGTGATGAGCTGTGGACGGCTCTTTCGGAGCGCCGACGCCGCGCCGACGCCGCCATGGTCCCGGATCGGCGCACCAGAGGCTCCGTCGACGTGGACGTCGCCTGGGCAGATGTGCCTCGGCTATTTGACCGCGGCGGCGGTGGCGTCCGGCGACTCGGCCTGGGTGGCGGCCAGGCGTTTGGCCATCCAGGGGTCGAGCAGGCCGACCCACAGCCAGCTCGCCAGGGCGAACAGCACCAGCACCAGGGCGAAGAAGCGCAGGCGGTGCCAGCGCTGGCGCGCCAGCTCCGAGCTGGCGTCGGGGTTCATCGCCAGCGAGAAGGGGATCTGGTCGGCCCAGTCGACGGTGCTGCCGAGCGGGCGGTCGGGCCGGCGGGTGAACAGGTAGCCGAGGGTGGTGGTCAGGCGCAGGCGGTCGTTGAGCGCCCAGCCGCCCGCCTCGAGCAGCACCGCCAGGTTGCGGTTGCGGATCTTGATCCAGGCCAGCACCAGCGACGGCAGCGCGAGGATGCCGATGAGGGCGGCCAGGCCGATGGCGATCTTGGACGGCCCCAGGCGCGACAGCTCGGCCACCACGTAGGCCAGGGCCGAGCCCACGGCGGCGAAGGCCACCCCGCCGCCCATCAGGATGGGGCCGATCTGGCCCTGGCTGGCGGCCTTGGCGTCCTTGCTGGCGGCGGCGGCGGCTGCCGCCGCCGCCTTGTCGGCCTTGTCGTCGAGCTGCTTGTCGAACTCCTTCTCGGAGCTGGACGACCACTTCTCGACCCGCGACACCACGAACTTGCCGATGCGGGTGAAGGGCATGTACAGGGCCTCGACCAGCGACACCGGCTGGGTGACGATCTGCACCACCTGGGCGTCGTACTCCTGGCCGTCGAGGGCGTGGAAGATGCCGCGTTTGCCCACGAACAGCCCGCCGCTGGTGCCGCTGGTGACCGGCACCGCCACCTCGAAGGTGCGCGCCGGGGTGCCGCCGCTGATCTGGCAGTAGAGGATGAACAGCGAGGCGTGCCCGGCCACCGCGCTGTGCGCGGCGCGGTTCTCGACCAGCACCGCGAGGTGGAACTCGCGCCCGGCCATCACCAGGGTGCCCTGCTCGAACAGCGCGCGCCGGCGCGCCGAATAGAGGTTGGGCATGCACACGAAGTTGCTGGCGAACTCGAACAGCCAGCGCTGGCACAGCACCAGCTTCTCGAGCTCGGCGATGCCCTTGAGGGTGTCGGCCACCGCCAGGTCGGCCTCGCACAGGCGGTCGAGGGCGGCGAGGTCGTCGGCGGCGATGGCGCGCAGGCGCGCCTCGCCGAGCTTGAGCAGCGGGTGCTTGGCGGACTCGTCGTGCCAGGCCAGCACCGGCGCGGCCTGCGCCAGCAGGCGGTTCCAGTCGTTCTCGGACAGCCCGCTGCGCGCCCCGTCGCCCAGCACCGGCAGGCAGACCTCGTCGCGCAGGCGCGCCAGCAGCTCGAAGGCGGCGCCGCGGTTGAGCGCCGACCAGCGCAGCACCCCGCCCTGGGGATCGTGGGCGGCGATGGGCAGGGCGTCGGCGGCCTTGCGCAGGGCGGCGGGATCGCCCACCGCCGCCGCCAGGCGCTCCGGGGTGATGCCGAAGCGCTCGGCCGCCGCCGGCTGGGCGGCGATCACCCGGCACTGGAGGAAGAACTCGTCGACCTTGGCCTGGGCGGCGCGCACCGCCTGCGCGCGCGCCAGGCTGGCCTCGCCCCACGGGCGCAGCGCCAGCCCCTGGTCGAGCCACGCCACCGCCTTGGCGCGCGCCTCGGCGAAGGCCTTGATGGTGGCGCGGTCGATGCCCTTCTCGCCGCCCACGTCGGTCACCGCGGGGAAGTGCGCCAGGATGTCGCCGGCGAGCGCGCGCAGGCGCTCGTCGGGGATGCCGGGCGGGGCGATGATGCCGTCGCCGTTGGACATCACCCGCGCGATCACCGCCTTGGTCTCGCGCACCTGCGCCAGCGAGATGCGGTCGTGGGCCTCGGGCGGGACCTTGAGGCTGTCGAGCACCAGCTCGGCGGAGCGGCGCAGGGGGGCGGCGGAATCGGCCAGCGCCGCCAGGCGCAGCACCTCGGAGCCGGCCATGCAGTCGGCGCGGTCGGCCAGGCGGGCGGCCAGCCATTCCACCGCCGCCAGCAGCTCGCGCACCCGCACCCGCCCGTTGCCGTCGATGTCGAGGCACTTGAGGAACGCCGGGTCGCAGGACAGCCCGGTCACCGGGCAGGCGGTGGCGAGCCAGTGCGCCTCCGGCAGGTCCTTGAGCTGCTCGAGGTCGGCGAAGGTGCGCAGGCGCATCTGCACCGATCCGGCGTAGCGGCGGAAATTGATCATGGCCGGCAGCTTCGCGCCCTGCGAAGGGAGTCAAACCGGGCCTGGACCGGCGGTGGCGCCGCGCGCGGACGGGGACAGGATCCCGCCCATGCCCACCCTCATCACCGGCGGAGCCGGCTTCATCGGCAGCCATCTGGCGGCGGCGCTGTGCGCGCGCGGCGAGCGGGTGATCGTGCTCGACGACCTCAGCACCGGCCGGCGCGAGAACCTCGCCGGGCTGCCGGTCGAGTTCCACCTCGGCACCGCCTGCGACTACGCCCTGGTGGCGCGCCTGGCGGCGCGCTGCACCCAGGTGGTGCACCTGGCGGCGGCGGTGGGGGTGCGGCGCATCCTGGCCGAGCCGGTGGGCTCGATCGAGGTCAACATCGAGGCCACCCGCGCCGTGCTGGCGGTGTGCGCGGGCGCGCGCATGCCGGTGCTGCTGGCCTCGTCGAGCGAGGTCTACGGCCGCTCCACCGCCATCCCCTTCCGCGAGGACGCCGACCTGGTGCTGGGGCCGTCCTCGGTGCACCGCTGGAGCTACGCCTGCTCCAAGCTGATGGACGAGTTCCTCGGCCTGGCCTGGCACCGCGAGCATGGCGTGCCGGTGCGCATCTGCCGCTTCTTCAACGTCACCGGCCCGCGCCAGAGCCCGGCCTACGGCATGGTGCTGCCGCGCTTCTGCGCCGCCGCGCGCGCCGGGCAGCCGCTCGAGGTGCACGGCGACGGGCGCCAGAGCCGCTGCTTCCTGCACGTCGACGACTGCGTGGCCGGGGTGCTGGCGCTGCTCGCCCAGCCGGCGGCGGTGGGCCAGGTGGTGAACATCGGCGCCGACGAGGAGATCAGCATCCTCGACCTCGCCCGCCGGGTGGTGTCGCTCGCCGGCTCGTCGTCGCCGGTCAGGCTGGTGCCCTACGCCGAGGCCTTCCCCGAGGGCGGCTTCGAGGACATGCCGCGCCGCCTGCCCGACACCGGCCGCCTGCGCGCGCTCACCGGCTGGAGCGCCCGCCGCAGCCTCGACGACACCATCCGCGGCTGCCTGGAGACGGTTCAGCCCGGCTGAGCGGGCGGCGCCCCGCCACGGCGCTGGCGCAGGAAGCCGGCGGCGAAGATCAGCAGCACCACCAGCGACGAGGCCCAGCCCTCGATCTCGAGGAACGGCCGGTAGTGGAGCGACCAGCGCGCCTCGGCCTCGGCCAGCTCGGCGTCGGCGCGGCGGGCGATCCAGGCTGCGCGCTCGGCCGGGGACGCCGCCGGCAGCGCCTGGGCGGCGGCGGCCTCGGCGCCGGCGCGCATCGCCGCCGGGGACGGGGCGGGCGGGGCGGCGAGGTTGAGGTTCAGCACATGCGGCACCGCCAGGGCGGCCGGGCAGTGGCGTTCGACCTGCCGGCTGTACTCCGCCGCGGTGCCGTACTGCGCCTCGGCGGGCAGCGGCCGCACCGCGCCCGCGACATCGACCGGGAACTCGGCCAGCAGCTTGAAGCCGATCACCCCCACCGCCACGAAGGCGGCGGTCTCGAGCCCGGGGAAGCGTTCGAGCAGCCGGACGAAGCCCTGGGCGGCGAAGCGCATGGCGAGGATGCCGAGCAGCCCGCCCAGGATCAGCACCCACAGCTTGCTCGACAGCGCGACCGCGGCGGCGATGGAATCGACCGAGAACACGATGTCGGTCAGTTCCACCCACACCACCGTGCTCCAGAACAGGCTGAGCCCGAGCACGCGCCGCACCTGGCGCGGCTGGCTGTGGCAGCATCCGCCGCCCTGGGCGAAGCGCTTGCGCAGGAAGTCGATCGCCAGCCAGGCGAGATACAGCCCGCCCAGCACCTTGAGCCACCACACCTTGAGGATGACGGTGGCCAGCATCAGGGCGATGATGCGGAAGACGTAGGCGCCGATGATGCCGTAGCGCAGCGCCTTGCCGCGCTGCTCGGGCGGCAGGTCCTTGACCAGCAGGGCCAGCACCACCGCGTTGTCGCACGACAGCAGGCCCTCGAGCACCACCAGCACCGCCACCACCAGCAGGTCGCCGGGTACGAACTGGTCGAGATTGAGGAACTGGATGAAGGCGTCCATGGGGCGGGCAGGCCACCGCCGGGGGGGCGCCAGGCAAGCGGCGAAACCATCGGGAAAGCCGCGGGAGGGATCGGAGATCCCGAGGCCGGGGCGCCGGCGCCGGGATCACTCCTCCTTGAAGATGGTGTCGATGGCGATGCCGGCGGCGAGCAGCAGCGAGACGGTGCCGGCATCGCCGCGGTGGCGGTCGGCGAGGGCGATGACGTAGGTGTCGGCCGAGGTGAACAGCTCCTTGCCGATCCCCGCCCACTTCTTGGTGATGGTGCCCATCTCGGCGCCCTGGGCGTCGAGGAAGCGGAAATTCCAGCCTTTCCAGTCGCCCTTGACCTCGCCGATGCGCGCCCCGCCGCGGTCGTGCAGCCAGAAGCCGCCGCCGAGCGAGAACAGCTTGCTGCGGAAGTGGCCGACCTCGGTGGTGCCCTCGGCCAGCACCGTGACCTTGGCGCGGAAGAGGGTGAAGCCGCGCCGGATGGCGATCAGCACCTTGCCCTCGCCGCGCTCGTCGGGGTTGCCGATGATCTCCACCAGGGTCGGGAGCATCTGCTTGCTGACCAGCAGCTTGAGCGCGTGCACCCAGCCCGGCTGGCGTTCGCGCGCGAGGCCGACCACCTGCCCGTTGGCGGGGTCGATGATGTCGTAGGTGTTGCTGAGCTTGAGCAGGCCGACGTGTTCTTTGACCAGGAAGGTGGAGAGGTTGAGCATGCTAGCCCCGGTGCGAAGGGTGGACCTGACGATGGGAGACGCGCGCCGGCTGTCAAACCGGGCCGGGCCCGCCCATTGCGCGCGGCTCGACACGTTATAAGCTGAACAAAGTTACGATAATCAGAACATAAGCGAGCAGGCCATGGCCCATCCGCACCGCGCCTTCACCCTCATCGAGCTGCTGGTGGTGATCGCGATCATCGCGGTGCTGGCGGGCATGCTGCTGCCGGCGGTGAACCTGGTGCGTGGCGCCGCGCGCCAGAGCCAGTGCGCCAGCAACCAGCGCCAGATCGGGCTCGCCCTGGTCGGCTACAGCACCGACTGGGATGGGCGTCTGCCCTGGGGCAACACCTGGAACCTCCAGTTCGCCAGCCACCTCGGCAACGACAACGCCCCGGCGACGCCCAGCCGCACCCTGGTGTGCCCAGAGGACGGCCGGCCCTGGAGCGCCCAGCCGCGTTCGTACGCCGCCTCGGCGCTGCTGAACGACCGCCGCTGGGCCGGCAGCCAGGAGGGCTGGGCGGGATCCTTCACCTCGCGCACGCTGAGCGCCTTCCAGCACGCCGGCACCACCATCCTGACCCATGACGGGCTCTCCAGCCTGGCGGTGGGGGGCAGCTTCCAGAACACCGGCAACTACGCCTATGCCCGCGGCTGGCTGGTTCCGGCCGACCTCCCGCGCGACACCTTCCAGCGCAAGCCGTACGCGCATGGGAAGAGCATCGTGTTCCTCTACGGCGACGGCCACGTCGAGCCCAGGGACCCGGCCCAGGTCTACGACCAGTGGCTGGTGAACTGATTCCAGTCACGGCCGTACCAGTTCGTCCCGGAGTCGCCATGCGCCTGACCGCCCTCGTGCTGCTCGCCACCGTTCTCAGCCGGCTCGCCGCCGTCGAGGTGCCCGATGGCGGCTTCGAGCAGGGCGGCGCCGGCTGGACGCTGACCGGCGCCGGCGGACGCGGCGAGCTGACGGTGGTGGGCGAGGCCGCCGCCGGCGGCAAGGCCCTGCGCCTGGCCCTGCGCCCCGGCGCCAGCGGTCCGCTCGCGGTGCGCAGCGCGCCCCTGGGCGGGCTGGAGGCGGGCACCACCGTACGCCTGACCCTGCTGGCGCGTGCCGAGCAGGCTGGCCAACGCCTGGAGGCCTTCCTCTACAGCGATCCGCACCAGGGCCGGCACTGGTACCGCCGCTGCGAAGCCACCCTCGGCGGCGGGTGGACGCGGCTGCAGCTCGACACCCGCCTGCCGGCCGCCGGGGAGCTGCGTCCGGTGTGCGTGCAGCTGCAGATCCCCGACGGCGCGGTGGTGGTCGACCAGGTCGCGGTCGAGGTCCTGCCCACGCCCACCGGCCCGGCGCGTCCCGCCCGCCGCAACCTGCTCGACGACCCCGGCTTCGACCTCGGCAGCGAATCCTGGACGCTGGAGAGCTGGCAGACCGCGCCCGGCATCGACCGCCGCTCGCCGGCCTGGCAGGGCGACGGTGCGCACAGCCCGCCGCGCTGCCTGCTGCTGCCCGGCCTGGGTGACAGCCTGGTGAGCCGGCGCTACCCGGTGGTCCCGGGGCGCACCTATGTGCTCAGCGCCTGGCTGCGCTTGGCCTCCTCCGCCAGCGGCGACGCCGGCCGGCTTTTCCTGCTCACCCCCGACTGGCGCATCGAGCGCACCACGATCCCGGCCGGGGATCTGTCGGTGTCGGAATGGCGGCGGGTGACGGTCTCGTTCGCCGCCACCGACCGCGGCAGCGCCTACCGCAACACCGTCTACGTGCGCCTGGATGCGGTCGCGGACCTGCTGGTGGATTCGCTTCAACTGGAGGAGGCTGCGGTTCCGGGCGCGTGGGAGCCCGGTCCCCAGGTGGCGATCGCCAGCGACCTGCCGCTGCGGGTGGCGCCCCTGGGCGGGGCCACGGTCAGCGTCACCGCCAGCG
>JAKLKR010000156.1 GCA_023150565.1 Planctomycetota bacterium | reverse complement strand
GGGCTGGAGCCCGGCGGTCCCAGGGAAGAACGTTCCGCCGGCACGGACCGCCCCACTCAAGCAAACCACCGACCTTCCAGGAAATGAACCATGTCCGAAGCCACCGCCACCCCGAGCGCCGAGACGATCCGCGAGGAGCTGATCAAGGCCTACCCGTCCAAGGTGGGCAAGAAGCGCGCCAAGCACATCCTGGTCAACGATCCCGCCGCCCCGCCAGAGATCGAGGCCAACGTCCGCACCATCCCCGGCATCATCACCCAGCGCGGCTGCTGCTATGCCGGCTGCAAGGGCGTGGTGCTCGGCCCGATCAAGGACATCGTCCACATCGTCCACGGTCCGGTGGGCTGCAGCTTCTACGCCTGGATGTCGCGCCGCAACCAGGCCGCCACCGGCGACGGGGTGCAGAACTACATCAACTACGCCTTCACCACCGACATGCAGGACGAGGACATCGTCTTCGGCGGCGAGAAGAAGCTGGCCCAGGCGGTGCGCGAGGCCTACGCCACCTTCAAGCCCAAGGCGATCGACATCTTCAGCACCTGCCCGGTCGGCCTGATCGGCGACGACGTGCACGCGGTGGCCCGCCAGATGAAGGAGGAGCTGGGCATCAACGTGTTCGGCTTCTCATGCGAGGGCTACAAGGGCGTCTCGCAGTCGGCCGGCCACCACATCGCCAACAACGGCCTGTTCAAGAACGTGGTGGGCGAGAAGGACGTGGCCATCGACCACCCCTTCACCATCAACATCCTGGGCGAGTACAACATCGGCGGCGACGCCTTCGAGATCGAGCGCATCCTCGAGAAGTGCGGCATCAAGCTGGTCTCGACCTTCTCGGGCAACGTCAAGTACAACGACATCGCGGTCAGCCACAACGCCAAGCTCAACGTGGTGATGTGCCACCGCTCGATCAACTACATGGCCGAGATGATGGAGAAGAAGTTCGGCATCCCCTGGTTCAAGGTCAACTTCATCGGCGCCGATTCGACCGCCAAGACCCTGCGCAAGATCGCGCAGTACTTCGGCGACCAGACCCTGATCGCCCGCGTCGAGGCGGTGATCGCCGAGGAGATGGAGGCGATCAAGGCGGTGCGGACCGAGGTCGGCGGCCGGCTCAAGGGCAAGACCGCCATGCTCTTCGTCGGCGGTTCGCGCGCCCACCACTACCAGGACCTGTTCAGCGACATCGGCATGGTCGCGGTGACCGCCGGCTACGAGTTCGCCCACCGCGACGACTACGAGAGCCGCCGCGTCATCCCCTCGATCAAGGTCGACGCGGACAGCCGCAACATCGAGGAGCTGCATGTCGAGGCCGACCCCACCCGCTATGCCCCGCGCAAGACCGCCGAGGAGAAGGCGGCGATGGAGAAGGCCGGCTTCGCCTGGAGCGACTACGACGGCATGATGGCGCAGATGCGCAAGGGCACCCTGGTGATCGACGACATCAGCCACCTGGAGATGGAGAAGCTGATCGGGTTCTACCACCCCGACATCTTCTGCAGCGGCATCAAGGACAAGTACGTGGTCGAGAAGATGGGCGTGCCGTGCAAGCAGCTGCACAGCTACGACTACGGCGGCCCATACGCCGGCTTCAAGGGCGCCGAGAACTTCTACCGCGAGATCGACCGCATGATCGGCAAGCGGATCTGGAAGATGATCGTCCCGCCGTGGAAGCAGGCGTCGCCCGCGGCCTGACCCCCCCGAAACACCACTCCCACCCCAAGGCAAGCCATGCTCGAAATGACCCCCGCGACCAGCACCGAGCGCACCGCGCTCAAGATCAACCCGGCCAAGACCTGCCAGCCGGTGGGGGCGATGTACGCCGCCCTCGGCGTGCATGGCTGCCTGCCGCACAGCCACGGCAGCCAGGGCTGCTGCGCCTACCACCGCAGCCACCTGACCCGCCACTTCAAGGAGCCGATCATGGCCTCGACCAGCTCCTTCACCGAGGGCTCCTCGGTGTTCGGCGGCATGGCCAACCTCCAGCAGGCGGTGAGCACGATCTTCGAGATGTACGATCCCGAGATCATCGCGGTGCACACCACCTGCCTGTCCGAGACCATCGGCGACGACATCCCCACCATCATCGGCAAGTGCCAGAACGAAGGGAAGATCCCCGAAGGCAAGGTCATCGTCCACGCCAACACCCCGAGCTATGTCGGCTTCCATGTCACCGGCTTCTCGAACATGGTGAAGGGCTTCGTGAAATACCTGGCCGCCAGCACCGGCCGGCGCAGCGAGGCGGTCAACCTCATCCCCGGCTGGGTCGAGCCCTCGGACATGGCCGAGCTGAAGCGCTACACCGCGGCCTTCAACCTGCCCACCATCATGCTGCCCGACACCAGCAGCGTGCTCGATGCGCCGGCCACCGGCGAGCACAGCTTCTACCCCAAGGGCGGCACCACGGTGGCGCAGATCCGCGCCATGGGCGATGCCCGCCACACCCTGGCGCTGGGGGCTTGGGCCTCCTCTGATGCAGCCGAGCTGCTGACCAAGCAGTGCGAGGTTCCGCACGAGGTCCTCGACCTGCCCATCGGCCTGGCCGCCACCGACCGCTTCATCTCGGCCTTGGCCAAGCTCACCGGCACCGCGGTGCCGCAGGGCATCGAGGACGAGCGCGGCCGCCTGGTGGATGTCATCAACGACATGCACCAGTACCTGGGCGGCAAGAAGGTGGCGATATGGGGCGACCCCGACCAGGTCATCGCCCTCACCGAGTTCTGCCGCGACATGGACATGAAGCCGGTGCATGTCCTCACCGGCGGCAACGGCCAGGCGTTCGAGGAGCGCATCAAGGCCATCCTCGCCGATTCCGTCCCAGGGGCGAACGTGAAGCAGCAGGGCGACCTGTTCCTGATGCACCAGTGGATCAAGAAGGAGCCGGTCGACCTGATGATCGGCACCACCTACGGCAAGTTCATCAGCCGGGCCGAGGACATCCCGCTGGTCCGCTTCGGCTGGCCGATCCTCGACCGGGTCGGGCACAGCTACTTCCCCAGCGTCGGCTACACCGGCGGCCTGCGCCTGGCGACCCAGCTGATCTCGGCGATCCAGGAGCGTCAGGACCGCGACGCTCCCGACCACGCCTTCGAACTGGTGATGTGACGGGGATTGCCCCAGGGCGCTTCGCCCTGGGGCCACGGCCAACCACCTGCAGGAGACGACGATGAAGCTCATCTCGGAACGCAGCAAGCAGGTGGTGACGGCGGGCGACGCCCGTGCGGTGGTGTGCGACCGCCCCAGCGTCGCCGGTTCGGTGACCCAGCGCGCCTGCACCTTCTGCGGCTCGCGGGTGGTGCTCTACCCGATCGGCGACGCCCTCCACCTGGTGCACGGCCCGGTGGGCTGCGCCGCCTACACTTGGGACATCCGCGGCGCCCTTTCGAGCGGCATGCAACTGCACCGCAACTCCTTCAATACCGACATCCGCGAGACCGAGGTCATCTTCGGGGGCGAGAAGAAGCTCGCCCGCGCCCTGCGCGAACTGATTCCGGTGCACCGGCCCAAGGCGGCCTTCGTCTACGCCACCTGCCTGACCGGGGTGATCGGCGACGATGTCGAGGCGGTCTGCCGCGGCGCCGCCGCCGAGTTCGGCATCCCGGTCATCCCGGTGCAGAGCGAGGGCTTCCGCGGCACCAAGAAGCACGGCTATTCCGCCGCCTGCGCCGCCCTCACCCAGCTCATCGGCACCGGCGACACCGCCGGCATCGGACCGCTTTCGGTCAACATCCTGGGCGATTTCAACATCGCCGGCGAGATCTGGACCATCAAGGGCTACCTGGAGCGCATGGGGGTCGAGGTGGTCGCGAGCATGACCGGCGACGGCCGGGTCGACGACATCCGCCGCGCCCACGGGGCGAAGCTCAACATCGTCCAGTGCGCCGGCTCGATGACCTCGCTCGCCAGGATGATGCAGGAGAAGTACGGCATCCCCTACGTGCAGGTCTCGTTCTTCGGGCTCGAGGACTGCGCCGCCGCGCTCTACGAGGTGGCCCGCCATTTCGCCGACCAGGCGGTGCTCGAGCGGACCCGCGCCCTGGTGCGCGAGGAGACGGCGGCGGTGCTGCCGGTGATGGCGGAGCTGCGCCGGGACCTGGAGGGCAAGGTCGCCGCGCTCTATGTCGGCGGCGCCTTCAAGGCCTTCTCGCTGGTCAAGGCCCTGCGCCAGCTCGGCATGCGGGTGGCGATGGCCGGCACCCAGACCGGGGCCCAGGCCGACTACGAGCATCTCAAGGAGCTGTGCGACGCCGGCACCATCCTGGCCGACGACAGCAATCCGCTCGAGATGGCCGCCTGGTTGGCGGAACGCGACGTCGACCTGTTCATCGGCGGGGTGAAGGAGCGCCCGGTGGCCTACAAGCTCGGCATCGGCTTCTGCGACCACAACCACGAGCGCAAGATCGGCCTGGCCGGCTTCGTCGGCATGGCCGCCTTCGCCCGCGAGGTCCATGCCACGGTGATGAGCCCGGTGTGGAAGCTGGTGCCACGGCGCGCCCGTGCTTCAGGAGCGCAGCCATGATCGCCGCCGCCCCCGTCCGTCCGGCCACCACCAACACCTGCCGGGTGTGCGCCCCGCTCGGCGCAGTGCTCGCCTTCCGCGGGCTGCGCGGCTGCGTGCCGCTGGTGCACGGCTCGCAGGGCTGCGCCACCTACATCCGGCGCTACCTGATCAGCCATTTCCGCGAACCGATGGATGTCGCCTCGACCTCCTTCACCGAGAGCAGCACGGTGTTCGGCGGCAAGAGCAACCTCGCCACCGCGGTCACCAACCTGCGCGACCAGTACGCCCCCGAGGTGGTCGGCCTGTGCACCACCTGCCTGGCCGAGACCATCGGCGAGGACACCCGCGGCCTGATCCGCGATCTGGCCGCCGCCGACCCCACCCTGCCGCGCCTTATCCACGTCGCGACCCCCAGCTTCAAGGGTTGCCAGCACAAGGGGTTCCACGACACGGTCGAGGCCATCCTGCGGCAGGTGGCGGAGGGCGGCGAGCGCCTGCGCCAGGTCAACGTGCTGGCCGGTCCGGTGTCGCCGGCCGACCTGCGCCATCTGCGCGAGGTGCTCGCGGCCATCGGCCTGCCCGCCATCCTCTTTCCGGACTACAGCGAGACCCTCGACGGGCCCAGCCTGGCGCGCTACGAGCCGATCCCGGCCGGCGGCATCGGCCTGGACGAGCTGGCGCGCGCCGGCCGTTCGGCCTGCACCATCCAGTTCGGCGACACCCTGGAGCCGGGTCCAGGCGCGGTGCTGGAGCAGTTGCACGGCGTTCCTCTCGTTCGCCTCGGGCTGCCCATCGGGGTGCAGGCCAGCGATGCCGCCTTCGCCGCCCTTGCCGATGCCGCCGGCGCGGCGCTGCCGGAATCGCTCGCGGCGGAACGCGGCCGGCTGGTCGATGCCTATGTCGATGGCCACAAGTATGTCGCCCGGCGCCGGGTGGCGGTGGTCGGCGATCCCGACCTGGCGGTGGCCTTGGCCGCCTTCGCGGCCGAGATCGGCATGATCCCGGTGCTGGTGGCGTCGGGGGCGGCCACCGGGCGCATGGCCCAGGCCCTGGCGCTGCGCGGCGTCGCCGGCGCCGAGGTGCTGGAAGATGCCGATCACGACAGCATCGGCGCGCGCCTGGCCGCGCTCAAGCCCGATCTGGTCCTGGGTCCTAGCAAGTCCTACCCCGCAACCCGTTCGCTGTCCATTCCGCTCGTCCGCGTCGGCTTCCCGGTCCACGACCGCATCGGCGCCGGCCGCATCCTCCACCTCGGCTACCGCGGCACCCAGCGGCTGTTCGACGAGGTGGTCAACACCCTCCTGGGCCATGCCCAGGATCTTTCGGAGACCGGCTATGCCTACCTCTGAGAAGACCGACCTGCACCCCTGCTTTTCGGCTGACGCCAAGCATACGCAGAGTCGCATGCATGTGCCGGTGGCGCCCAAGTGCAACGTGCAGTGCAACTACTGCAACCGCTCCTACGACTGCGTGGCGGAGAGCCGGCCGGGGGTCACCAGCACGGTGCTCGAGCCCTGGCAGGCCGGACGCTATGCCGATGAACTGATCGCCGCCGACCCCAGCATGACGGTGGTGGGGATCGCCGGCCCGGGCGACGCCCTCGCCAACGCCGACGAGACCCTCGAGACCATGCGCCTGATCCATGCCGCCCATCCCGGCACGGCCCTGTGCGTCGCCACCAACGGCCTGGCCCTGCCGGCGCATGCCGACGCCCTCGCCGATGCCGGGGTCAGCCATGTCACGGTCACGGTCAATGCGGTCAATCCCGACATCGGCAAGTGGCTCTATGCCTGGGTGCGCGACGGGAAGAACGTGCTGCGCGGTCGGCCCGCCGCCGAACTGCTGTGGGCGCGCCAGAGCGAGGGCATCCGCAAGCTGGTGGCGCGCGGGGTGGTGGTGAAGATCAACACCATCGTGGTGCCCGGCATCAACGACGCCCACACCGGCGCCGTGGCCGAGGCCTGCGCCGCCCTCGGCGCCACCATCCACAACTGCATGGCCCTGGTGCCGGTGGCGGGCGCCGAGTTCGCCGACGTGCCGCCGCCATCGCCTGCCGAAATGGCGTCGGCGCGCAGCGCCGCCGCCGCCCATCTGCCGCAGATGGAGCACTGCGCGCGCTGCCGCGCCGATGCCGTCGGGCGCATCGGCGCACCGATGGGGCCGGCCCAGTTCACCGTGCTCGAGCGCCACGCCGCCGCCGCCAAGCCCGGGCGCACCCTGGTGGCGGTGGCCTCGCAGGAGGGGTTCTTCGTCAACCGCCACCTGGGCGAGGCCGACGAACTGCTGATCTTCGCCGAGGAGGGCGGGTCCTTCCGCCAGGTCGGGGTGCGCCGCACCCCGGAAGCCGGCACCGGTTCGGCGCGCTGGCACGACCTCGCCGACCTGCTCAGCGACTGCCGGGCGGTGCTGGTCAGCGGCATCGGCCCGATGCCGTCCGACATCCTGCGCGCCAGCGGCCTGCGCGTGTTCGAGACCGAGGGCCTGGTCGCCGACCTGGTGCCCAAGGCCTTCGCCGGCGGCGAGATCCGGCGCATGTCCAAGCCGTTCAAGTGCGGCGACGGCTGCGGCGGGAACGCCAAAGGCTGCGCCTGATCACCAGTTACCCATTTCACAGGAGCCCCTGTCATGCCCAAGCCCAAGCACCATCTCCTGCTCTGCTCCAGCTCGCGCGTCGTGGGCGAGCCCAACGGCACCTGCACCCGCCGCGATGCGCCATCGCTGATCCAGTACATCCAGGAGGGAGTCGAGGAGCGCAGCATCGAGAACGTCATGGTTTCCAACACCGGTTGCCTGAAGATGTGCGACAAGGGCCCGGTGCTGATCGTCTACCCCGAGGGCTGGTGGTACGGCAAGGTCACCGAGGACGTGGTGGACGAGATCCTCGACGCCCTGGCCGACGGCAAGCCGGCCGAGGCCCACCTGGTGGCCTGACATGCCGTTCATCCTCGACGCCACCCTGCGCGAAGGCGCGCAATCGCCGGCTGCGCGCCTGACCCGCCGCCGCCAGCTGGCGATCCTGCGCGGCCTCGCCGCGGTGGGGGTCGAGGAGGCCGAGATCGGCTGCGCCGCCCGCGATGCCGGCCTGCCGGCGCTGGTGGCGGCGGCGCGCCGGGTGGCCCCCGCCCTGCGCCTGTCGGTGTGGTGCCGCGGACTGCCCGCCGATCTCGCTTTGGGCGCCGCCTGCGGCGCCGACGTGGTGCACGCCTCGCTGCCCGCCAGCGACCTGCACCTCCAGCGCCGGCTGGGCAAGGATCGCGCCTGGCTGCTGACGCGCATCGCCGCCGCCGCCGACGAGGCACGCCGCGCCGGGGCCGCGGCGGTGGCACTCGGGCTGGAGGACGCCACCCGCGCCGATCCCGGCCTGCTGGTCGCGGCCTGCCGGACGGCACGCGAGGCCGGCTACTGCCGGCTGCGCCTGGCGGATACCGTCAGTGCCGGCTCGCCGGCGGCGCTGATGGCCTTCACCGCCCTGGCGCGCGAGCATTTCCGGGGTCCGGTGGGGGTGCACTGCCACGACGACTTCGGACTCGCCGGCGGCAACGCGGTCGCGGCCCTGCAGGCGGGTGCGGACTGGGCCGACGCCTGCCTGCTGGGCGGCGGCGAGCGCGCCGGCACCGCGCGCACCGAGGCGCTGTGCGCCTGGCTGACGGTGCATGGCGGGGGGGGATACCGGCTCGACCTGCTGCCCGGATTGTGCCGCACCGCCGGCCGGGCCCTCGGCCGCGCCATCCCCGCGCATGCCCCGGTGGTGGGCGAGGCGATCTGGCGGGTGGGCTCCGGCCTGCATGTCGATGGCCTGGGCAAGGCCCCGTCCACCTACGAGCCCTTCGATCCCGGTCTGGTCGGCAGCCGGCGCAGCCTGCTGCTGGGGGCCCAGAGCGGGCGCGGGGCGGTGCGCCAGGCCTGCCGGCGGCTGGGGGTCGAGCCGGGATCCGCCGCCCTCGACCGCCTGGTCGAGCGCCTGCGGCGCAGCCCGGCACCCTGCGACGAAGCCCGCCTGCGCCGGCTGCTGGCGGGGGGTGTGGGCGGATGAGCCACCACGGAAACGGATACAGCGCGGACGTCAGCCGGACATGTACGCCCGCCGCCCCGGCCCTAGCATCGCGGTCCGGAGAACCCCGATGCTGCGCTTCCGCCAGGTCCACCTCGACTTCCACACCTCCGAGGCCATCCCCTCGGTCGGCCATTCCTTCGACAAGGCCCAGTTCCAGGCCCAGCTCAAGGCCGGCTGCATCGACTCGATCACGGTGTTCTCGAAGTGCCACCACGGCTGGTCCTACCACCCGACCACGGTCGGCGCGACGCATCCCGGGCTGAAGATCGACCTGCTCAAGGCCCAGCTCGACGCCTGCCACGAGATCGGCGTGCGCGCGCCGGTGTACCTCAGCGCCGGCCTCGACGAGCGCATGATCTCGGTGCGCGGCGACTGGCAGCGGCGGATGAAGAAGGGCGACCTGACCTGGGCGCCCGGCCTGCTCGATGCCGGCTACCACTGCGCCTGCATGAACACCAGCTACCTCGACCTGCTCTGCGCCCAGATCGAGGAGGTGGCCAGGAACTACGACGCCGACGGCATCTTCCTCGACATCGTCGGCATCAGCCCCTGCTGGTGCCCGACCTGCGTGAACCAGCTCCGGCGCGAGGGCAAGGACCCGCGCGATGATGCCGCCATCAACGAGCTGGCGCGCCGGGTCTACCTGAACTACGTCAAGCGCACCAATGCCGCGGTGCACAAGCACAAGCCCGGCCTGGCGGTGTTCCACAACGGCGGCCACATCACCCGCGGCGACCGCGAGCTGGCGCACTGCAACCCCAAGCACCTGGAGCTGGAATCGCTGCCCACCGGCGGCTGGGGCTACGACCACTTCCCGATGTCGGCGGCCTACACCCGCACCCTCGGCATGCCCTTCCTGGGCATGACCGGCAAGTTCCACGAGTCGTGGGGCGAGTTCGGCGGCTACAAGCATCCCAACGCCCTGCGCCTGGAGTGCGCGCGCGCCATCGCCCTGGGGGCGCGCCTGTCGGTGGGCGACCAGCTCCACCCCTCGGGCAGGATGGACGAGGCCACCTACCGCATCATCGGCGCCGCCTACCGCGAAGTCGCCGCACGCGAGGCCTGGGTGGTCGACGCGGTGCACCGGGTCGAGGTGGCGGTGCTGTCGAGCGAAGCGGTGCAGCGCGGCAAGGGCGCCAGCGCCCACCGTGATGTGAAATCCGATACCGGCGCGGTGCGGGTGCTGCTCGAGGGCCACTACCAGTTCGATGTGATCGACACCCAGAGCGAACTCGGCGGCTACAAGGTGGTGGTACTGCCCGACGAGGTGCGTCTCGACGATGGCCTGGCGGCCAAGCTCAAGGCCTTCGTTGCCAAGGGTGGCAAGGTGCTGGCCACTGGCACTTCGGGCCTGGCCGAGGGCCGCGACGAACAACTGCTCGACTTCGGCGCCGTCGACGCCGGCGAAGCCGGCTTCGATCCCGACTACGTGCGCCCGCTCGAGGCGCTCGAGCCCTGGGGCGTGGCCTCCTTCGTGGTCTACAGCGGCGGTCGCAAGCTGACCGCCAAGGGTGGCACCGCCATCGCCACCCGCGACGAGCCGTACTTCAACCGCGACCTGCTGCATTTCTGCAGCCACCGCCACACCCCGTCGAGCGGCAAGGACGGCGGCCCGGTGATCATCCAAGGGCCGGCCGGCATCCTCTGCGCCCATCCGCTGTTCACCGTCTACGCCAAGCGCGGTCAGCAGGCGGTGCGCGACCTGCTGCTGCGCTGCCTCGACCGCCTGGTCGGGCGCAAGCTGGTGGAATGCCAGGTGCCGACCCAGTGCCTGGTCACCACCACCCGCCAGGCGGCGCAGAAGCGCGACGTGGTCCACCTGGTCTATGCCCCCACCATCAAGCGCGGCGAGGGCATCGAGGTGGTCGAGGACCTGGTCCCGTTGCACAACGTGGCGGTGAGCGTGGTGCGCGCGGCCAAGCCCTCGGCGGTGACCCTGCGACCGGAAGGCCAGGCCCTGCCGTTCACCTTCTCCGATGGCCGGGTGAGCTTCACCGTGCCGGTGGTGCATCCGCACGCGCTCGTCGAACTGAGCGACTGAGACCCGCGCCGTTGCCCGGCCATGCGCCGGGCAACGGCGCCTGCAACCGGGCGTATCCACTCATCTGGAGCCCCGTTCATGAGTCATTGCGCCCTGGTCCTGCCATTCCTGCTGGTGATGGCCGCTGCTGTGGTGGCGGCTGAACCGGCGGCGCAGCCTGCCGAGATCCCGGCGGCATTGCGCACCGTGCGCGGCGGCCTGCCCAATGTCGCCGCCAAGCTGGCCAAGGGCGAAGCGGTGACGGTGGTGGTGCTGGGTGGCTCGATCACCCAGGGCGGCGGCGCCGACGGCTATGTCGCGGCGGTGGGCACCTGGCTGAAGGAGGCCTACCCGGCCAGCAAGACCACCGTGGTCAACGCCGGCATCGGCGGCACCGGATCCGATTTCGGTGCCAAACGCTTTGATCGCGACGTGCTCAAGCACAAGCCCGACCTGGTGCTGATCGAATTCGCGGTCAATGACGGTTCCAGCAACGCCACCGTGCACATGGAGCGCATGGTGCACAAGACCTGGCTGGCCGCGCCCACCACCGACCTGGCCTTCTTCTATACCCTGCACAAGGCCCACCTGCCTGCCTACCAGAAGGGCGTGCTGCCGGTGGCCGCCGCCTGGCATGACCGGGTGGCGGAATTCTATGGCATCCCCACCTTCAGCCCGGCTTTCGCCGTGGTCCAGAAGCTGGAGTCGAAGGAGATGGCCTGGGAGGCGTTCTCGCGCGACGCCTGCCACCCCAGCAAGGACGGCTATGCGGTGTTCAACCAGGCCTTCCGCCAGGTGCTGCCGGAGTTCCTGGCCGCCGGCAAGCCCGGGCCGCACGCGCTCGGTCGCTCCATCACCCCCGGCCTGCAGCCCTATCCGCCGGTGCTGGTGGCCAAGCCGATCGAACCGGTGACGCTGGTGACCGCTGGCGGCGCCACCGCATCCCGCACCTGGCCGCTGCCGCAGGCGGGGATCAACTGGCTCAAGGAGCCGTCCTTCAGCGATGACGAGGGTCGGGTGCTGTGGCGGATCAGTTGGATGCCCGCCAACCAGGCCGGCAAGTTCGACACGACCACCGGGGCCGACCGCAGCAAGTGGGAGAACAACGCCGGGGTGTGGTTCGAGGAGGACGGCTGCTTCACCGGCAGCACCGGTCAGGGCGTGTTCGCCGGCAGCAAGGGCGGGGCGAATTTCGGTGCCGGTGGCGGACAGTTCGGCGTGCTGCGCTTCATCGCGCCCAGGACCGGACGCTACGCCCTGCGCCTGGGGATGGGTGGCCTGGCGCTGTGGGAGAACGCCGACCGTGCGGTCGGGATCAACGTGCTGCGCTTCGCCTGGGATGGCAAGCCGGGCAGCCCGGTCCTGCGCTTCCAGGCGGTGAAGGACGAGTTCCTGGCCAAGGCCAAGGCCGGCTGGATCGAGCAGGCCGAGGTCGAACTGGCCGCGGGCGAGGAGCTGGCGTTCATCGCCGACACCAACGCTCCCGGCTGGCTGTCCTGGCGCATCACCGGCCTGTCGCTGGTGGTCGGGTTGCTGCGCGACGGCGCGCCTTGAGCCTTCCGGCCGCACGGGCATCCTCGGCCCCATGCGCCCGGCCCTGCTGATCCTGCTGGTATGCGCCGCTTCCGCGGCCGAGCGCCAGCTGGCGTGGGATGCGCTGCCGCAGGACGGCAAGCCGCTGGTGCTGGCGGAGGATGCCCGCCTGGTCACCGACCGGCCGGCGACCCTCGCCATCCCGGTGACCTTCGCCGAGGCGGGGCCGGACGGCATCGAGACCACGGTGGTGGCGCGCTGCCTGCGTGCGGTGCGCGAGGACGACTGGCGCACCAGCCAGGCGGTGGCGGGTCGTCGGCGCCAGGAGCGTATCGATCACGCCGCCACCGCCTTCGGCACCCCGGCTGAACGCAAGGCCTGGGGCATCGCCGGCAGCGATCGCGACTGGGAGAACTTCTCGGTGCAATGGGATGGCCGCATCGCCGTCCCGGTGGATGGGGTCGAACTGGCCACCGCCTCGGATGACGGCAGCCGGCTGTGGATCGATCGTGACGGCGATGGCCGCTGCAGCGCTGGCGAATGGGGGGACAACGGCTGGGGAGATGGTCAGGGCACCACTCAGCGGGTGGTGGCGGCCAACCTGCCGGCTGGCATCTGGCGGTTCCGCCTGCAGTACGAGGAGGGGGGCGGCGGCAACGCCTGCATCCTGCGCTGGCGGCTGCCAGGGAAGCCCTGGGAGGCGGTGCCGGCCAGCGCCTTCGCGCCCCGGCCGAGCCTGCGCCTCAGTGGCGCCATCACCTGCTCGGCACGGTTCAGCGGGCGCGGGCGGGTGATCCTTGGCGATGGGGTGATCCTGGCGGGATCCCCTCTTCCGGTCGAAACCGTGGTCGCCGGGAAGGTGCAGCTGGCCGCCGATGTCGATCTCGGTCCCGCGGTCTTCGCCAGCGGTCGCCTCGCCTGCGCCGGCCGCTCCCTGCGCCTCGGCGCCACCAGCGGCAGCGGCACCATCGATCTGGAAGGGGGGCAGTTGGTGCTGGCGCCCGGGTCCCATGCCCTGGCGCTGGTGGGTCCGGGCCGGGTGGAGATCGACGGCCAGGCCACCGTCGCCAGCCTCGACGACGCGGTCGAGGTGGTGCGGGGCGGGGTGCGCAGCTCGCAGCGCA
>JAKLKR010000155.1:7800-13248 GCA_023150565.1 Planctomycetota bacterium | reverse complement strand
CTGAGCCAGGATCAAACTCTTCAAAAGTGTTTGAATTGGCTTTGGCGAACGCCTTCACCGTCTTGCGACAGTGTCGGCTTTCGTGTTTGCAACCTTGCGGTTGCCATGGTCTTGCGACCATGCTTGTGACCTTGCGGTCACGGTGTGCATTCCGTGCTACAGCTATTGAGTTGTCAATCGTACCCGTCGCTCGGCTCAGGCCTCGCTGGCGGGGGGTCGAATCTTGTCGCCTCAGTCCTCCCCGTCAAGGGGTTTTCTTCGGCAACCTTCTCTCCCGTCTCACCCCAGCCTCGTCTCCTCGGCCGGCCCGTTTCAGCCTCTCAGCTGGGCGGGGCGCGAAACATATAGACCCTCGCCTTTCGTCAAGACCCCTCTTTCCGGGGGCCCCCTTCCAGCTTCGGAGCCGCCGCCTGCTGACGCTCCAAGTCCTTCTGCAGAGCGCCGATAAATGCCGCAAACTTGGCCTGGTTGGCCGCCCCGAGGGCGACCAGGTCGCGGTGCGCCCGCAGCACCAGTTCCATGCGCTGGATGGCCCCGACCCCGGTCTTGGACTCGACCGCCACGAATTCGACCTCGGGCACTGAACAGGCATCCATCACCGGCACCACCTCGGTCACACCAAGCATGTCGAGCAAGCGGCGGTTTGCCTCGCTGGGATTGACCACCACCAACCGTCCGCCCTGCTGCACCATGGCCAGGCTGGTGCCCACCAGCAGGCCCATGAAGGTGCTGTCCATGCCGGCGCAGGTGGACAAATCCATGCACACCGTGCTCACGCCGGCAGCACGCTCGCCGTCAATGAAGGCATCCAGGGTCGGAGCATGCTTCATGTTGGCCAACCCGATCGCCCGCACATACAGGTGATCGCCGGCGCGCGCAGCCAGGAAGCTGGTTGCAACCGCGTTCACGCCGCTCCCCCACCCATCAGCACGCGCGCCTGCGCGAGGGCCGCCGCACCCCCGCCAAGCATCTCTCCGACCTCCTGCACGCGACGGTCCCCAGCCAAGGCCTCGACCACCACCCTGGTGTCGCGTTCGCCCTGGACCTTGCGCACCAGGTAGTGGTGCCGGGCCACCGCAGCCAGTTGGGGCGTATGGGTCACGGCGAGGACGGTACGACCCGTCCCCAGGGTGGCAAGTTTGGCACCAATGACCGCCCCCAGCCGACCCCCTACCCCGCTATCGACCTCGTCAAACACCATCACCGGCACCTTGTCGGCCGCACCGAGCGCTGCCGCCAAGGCCAACATCAGGCGTGAGGCCTCGCCACCCGAAGCGATGTCGCGGATCGAGCCTGGCGGCATGCCCGGATTGGTCCGCACCAGGAACTCCTGCCGACGCAGGCCCAGCGGTCCTGGCTCAGGCAACGCCTCATCCCTCCACTCGACACGAGCCTTGGGCATGCCCAATTCAGCCAGATGCGCATGGACCGCCTTCGCCAAGCGGGCGAAAGCAGCCGCCCGCTCATCAGCCAAGGCCGTCCCCAGCTGGGCACGACGGACGCGGGATTGCTCCAACTCCGTCACCAGCGTAGCGCGGCGCTCGCCCAGGCCCTCCAGAGCCCGCAGACGCTCCGACACCCGCTCCCAGGCTAGGAACAGCGCCTCCTCGCCGTCGCCATGCTTGCGCGCCAGGGCATGCCAGGCATCGATGCGCTCGCCGATGCGGGCAAGCTCTCCCGGATCGGCGCGCAGGGTGTCGGCCGCCTCGGAACAGCGTGCCGCAGCATCGCGCGCCGCCTCCACCGCCTGCAGGCACAGGGCACCGGCCTCGGCCAGACGGGGATCCGGGGCGTCACCCAGCCGTCGCGCCAGACGGCCCAGGCGCACCACCACTGCGCGATCGTCATCCGTCAGCTCCGCTACCGCCTCTCCGGCCAGATCGCGCAACTCGCCCGCCGAGGACAGCACCAGATGGCGCTGTTCCAGCTCGGTCAGCTCGCCCCGACGCGGCGACAGCTCCTCGAATTCACCAAGCTGGAAGCGCAGGTAGTCGGCCTCGCGCAGGCTCTCGCGTTCGCCAGAATCGATCCCGGTCAGGGCGCGCTCCTGGTCGAGCACGCGCTGGTGCTCAGCCGCATAGGCCGCCGCACGCGCCTCGAGCCCGGCGAAGCGGTCGAGCAGGTCCAACTGGACCGCGGGATCCGCAAGGCGGATCGGCTCATGCTGTGCGTGGTACTCGATCAGGCGGTCGGAGGCCGCGCGCAAGGCGGCGACCGACACCGGCACATCGTTGATCCAGGCCTGGCTGCGGCCGGCAGAGGCAATGCGGCGGCGCAGGATGACCTGGCCACCCTCGCCGACCGGCACCCCGCAGACCTCGGCGATCTGCGCCGCGCGTGCCGGCTCGACCTCGAACACCGCGGCGACCGTCGCGCTGTCACCCCATGGACCCACCACCTGGGCCTGGGCGCGTGCGCCCGAGACTAGGTCGAGGGCATCGAGCAGCAGGCTCTTGCCGGCGCCGGTCTCACCGCTGATGGCGGTGAAACCCTCGCCCGGGATGAGCACCGCGGACTCGACGATCACCAGGTTGCGTACCGAGAGTTCGACCAGCATGGCGTGGGGATCCTTTCCAGCTGCGCGCCCAGGCAACCCCCCGAACGCCACGACCCCGGCCTGATGGCCGGGGTCGTGACAATGGCCGGGAAGGCCATAAGCGCGGTCAACGGTCAGCGACGCGCGGGCTTGAGCTCGTTGCCGACCTTGCGCGCACGCTTGGTGGTGTCGAGATCGACCTTGCAGGCCAGGCCGATCTCGACCAGCAGGTTCCAACCCGCCGCCAGGCGGATGTAGCCGTCCAGGTCAGCCAGCGCCGGGACGCGGATGGTCGGGAAGCGGGTTTGGCGGGAGGCGATGGCCACCACCGTGCAACCGACCCCCTTCACCAGCACCTCCTCGAACTTGTCCTCCTCGGCCTTGAACGGCTCGACGATGATCACGGCATCGCGCTTGGTCATCACCTCTTCGATGCCATGGACGGCATAGGTGCCTTCCAGAAAGGCTGACTTCTTGCGGGTGATCTCGTTGGTCTTGAGGGTCAACTCCTCGGCCACGCCATCGTTGCGTCCAGCCCAGTGCAGCACGTCCGCCCGCGCCAGCTTGCGCACCAGGGCGGGATCGATGGCCTGGGTGAGGGCGGAACGGACCTTGCGCGCCAGCGCCTTGGTCTGGCCTGCCAGCCGATTGCCGCCCGCCACCCGGTCGAGCAGGCTGTGGTAGAACAGGCCCTGCTCGACCACGCTCTTGGTCGCCGCCACCGCCTGCTCCTTGCCGCAGGACAGCACGTAGGCCCCGCCCGAACTGACCGCGCCCAGCGGGGTGTCGGCAAAGGCCGACAGCGAGAACAGGTGGCGGTGCCCGGCCTTGCGCAGGCGGTCAAACAGCAGCACCACCTCCTTGGTCTTGCCGGAATTGGAGGCGCCCAAAACCACCCGGCGCGCCAGGTCGTACTCCGCCGCCTGGTGAGACCCCTCGGTGGCGACCTGCAGGTCGACCCCGCCCGCGAGCGCCTGGGCGATGAAGTTCTTGGCCGGGAAGATGCGGCTGGAGCCCTCGCCGGTGAAGAAGGCGGAGCGGGCCGACTTGATCGCCGCCACCGCCTCCGGGGCCTGGGCGGGATCGAAGCCGGCGATCACCCCCGGGGTCTCCAGCATCTCCTGGACCAGGCGGTAGCGGGCATAGCGGGCTTTGGTGGCATCCATGGTGGTTCCTTGGTGATTCAGGCTTTGGCTGCGGCCTTAGCCGCGACCGGCTTGGGCGCCATCCACCGCAGGGTGGTGGCAGCGCCGAGATCGGCGACCAGCGGGCGGGCATAGGCCAGGAAGGCTTCGGTGGGGAAGTTGCCCTCGGCGTTGATGAAGTCTGCGGGCATCGGGCGGGCATGCACCGCCACCTCCTTGAGCGCACAGGTGCCCAGGGTGGTGCGGTAGCGACCCTTGGGACGCTCCAGCGTCACCATCATCCCGCTCACCCCTTTCAGGGCCAGGCGCACCGCTTCCTTGCCGCAGGTGTAGGCCTCCTTGCGGTCAAGCTCGCTGACCCGGTCGGAGGCGCTCATCTGCAGCGATTCGGGGATCTGGAACTCGCCGCGCAACCCGAGCTTCTGGGTGATCATGCGGTGGAGCATCATCGCCGCCGAGGTGCCGCCGGCAGCGCCGAACTCGAGGTTGTGGAACTTGTCGGTGGTACGCGAGGCGGACACCGGGGTGCCGTCGGCATAGGTGATGCCCTCGCCCACCACGATCGAGCAAAAGCCATGCCGGCTGATGCAGCGCTCGGCATCGGCGATGCAGCGCTCGGCGTCGAACGGCCGCTCCGGCATGTAGATGAGATGGGGCGCGTCACCTTCGTCGCGCTTGGCCAGGGCGGCGGCGGCGGGCAGCCAGCCGGCGCTCCGGCCGACGGTCTGGAACACCACCAACGGGTCGACCTTGAGCATGTCACGGGCGAGCAGGCCGCCCTGGGCCACGCTGCGCGCGACATAGGTCGCGGCGCTTCCGTAGCCCGGGGTGTGGTCGGTGCCGAAGAGGTCGTTGTCGACCGTCTTGGGGATCCCCACCCCGAACAACTCGTAGCCCTGGCCGCGGCAGTAGGCCTCGACGCGATGGATGGTGTCCATGGTGTCGTTGCCGCCAATGAGGAAGAAGAAGCGGATGCCGTAGCGTTTGAACTGCTCGAGCATGCGCGGGAAGTGCTCGTCCTTGAGTTTGAGGCGGCACGAGCCCAGGGCCGAGGACGGGGTGCGGCGGATGCCATCGAGGGTGGCGCGCGACTGCCGTCCGAGGTCCACCAGTTGGTCCTGCATGAAGCCTTCGGCGCCGTAGCGCATGCCATAGACGTTGGCGATGCGCTTGGACTTGAGCGCCGCATCGACCGCGCCGATGAGGCTGGCGTTGATCACAGCGGTGGGGCCGCCTGATTGGCCGATGATGGCGTTGCCGGTGGTGGGCATGGGGATCTCCGGGAGGAACCGCGTGCAGCGGTGGTCGGTGAAACGTGTGGTCAGCAGTCCCGGGCCGGGTCTCGGCCCAGGGTCCAGGTGAGCAGGTTGCGGAACAGGCGGGCGTAGCCGGTGCCGACCTCGATCGCATCGGCGCCCATGGCCACGGTCAGGCGGGCATCGCCCCAATCGACCAGACTGCCGACCCAGTGCGGCGCCACATCGGTCGCCAGGCAGGCGCGGCGGCCGGCCCCGGCGGGACCGGGGCGGTCGGGGCCGGTCACCAGCAGGGGCAGGCGGCCATGGCTCACGAAGGAGAATCCATCGCCGGCGAGTTCGGCCTGGAAGCGCTCGCCTTCCAACACCACCTGGGCGCCGGCCCGGGGGGTGAACTCGTTGTAGCCGCCGATCGAGGGCGGGCGCTGGAACGACAGCCCGGCACACAACGGATGCGCCTGCGGTGCGCGCACCAGCACCGCGCACGGCCAGTTGCGGCGGTCGTCTTCCC
>JAKLKR010000155.1:0-7790 GCA_023150565.1 Planctomycetota bacterium | reverse complement strand
CCCGCCTCATCTCGACCGGCAACACCGCTGCCAACGGGGTGCGATCCCAGTCGCCGCCCAGGCCGTGGAAGCTCTCCCAGCCACCGATCATCAGCACGCCGCAGCCGGCATCGATGCGCGCCATCAAACGCGGCCACATCCCGGCCGGGATGCGCGCCGAAGGGTAGTCGCTGAACACATACGCGCCGATATCGGCCGCCAGCGCCTCCTCGGGCAGGGAGCGGTCGGATGGGACGTACAGGAAGGGGATGCCGGCCCAGGTCATGATCCCGGCCAGGTAGCTGGCGGGGCCAGGCAGGGTGGTGTCGCCGCAATAGGCGATGCGCAGCGGAGCGGTGGCCATGGTGTCCTGCCCCGGGAAAACCCGGATGATCCCATGAACCATAGGAATTGGGCCGATGGGGGTCAATCCTCGACGGAACCACCGATGGAAGGTTCCGTGTCACCCCCCTGATACGAAAAGCTCCATCGCCGGAGCCCCCGGGAACAGCCACGCGCAGCCGGAAACCCGGCTGCGCGTGGCGCTGCGACCTGCCCCCGCTGGGCGCGGAGGGCTATTTGGCCTTGGGAGCAGCCTTGGGATCGGCCGCGGTCGCGGGTTTGGCCGGCGCCTCGTCCTTGCTCGGGGCACCCGTGGCTGCCTTGGCCGGTGGCACCAGCGCCGACGCGGTCGCTCCCCCCGCGGGGGCCACCGGCACATCGGCCACCGGCGGCTTGGCAAGCTTGCGCAGGGTCTCGACCGCGGCGCCATCCCCATTGGCTTTGGCCAGGATCTCGGCCAGCGCCGCGATCTCCTCGCGACGGTCCTGGGCAACCAGGATCTCTGCCAGGCTGAGGTGGGCCTTGGCCAGGGCAGGATCGGCCTCGACCGCCTGGCGGTAGCGCTGGGCGGCGACGGTGACGTCGGCGACCTTGCGCGTGCCCGCGATCGGCAGTTCGACCTTGTCCTTGGCCGCCTGTTCCAGCACCTGGCCGGCGATCCAGTGCGCCTCTCCATCCTTGGCCATCAGGCGCAGGGCGATGTCGCATTCGCGCAGGGCGGTTTCGAGCACGGTGGCGGCATCGGGCCCGCCCTTGCGCGCCTTGTTGAGATAGGCCTGGGCGATCGACTTGTGCAGCCGGTGGTCCTTGGGGGTGAGGTCGATGGCCTTCTTGATCGCCTCTATGGCCTCATCATGGCGGCCCTGGTGGTCGAGGATGCGACCCAGGCACCAGCGCACCTCGGCATCGTTCGGGCGCATGCGCACCGCGATGTCGCACTGCCGGCGGGCCTCGTCGAACTGGCCCATGCCGGCCAGCGACACCCCCAGCACCGCGTAGGCTTCACCCAAGGAAGGGTCCAAGGCCAAGGCCTCGCGGGCGGCGGCGGCGGCGGCGCCGCGGCTGCCCTGGCCACGCTCGGCCAGTTCATTGCGGCAGCGCGCCACCAGCGCCAGCACCTTGGCGCGCTGGGCGGGATCGTGATCGCCCAGCGAACGGGCGGCGGCGGCGGCGCCATCAAGGGCGACCTCGGCCTCCTGCCAGCGCGCCCCGGCCATGAGGTTGCGCCCGCGCATGGCGCCCAGGCGCGCCACCGAGCTCGGCTCAAGCTTGGTCGCCATGGCAGCGGCGAAGTGCTCCTCGGCCAGGTCCACCGCCCCTTCGTTGGCCAGGACGATGGCCTGCTCGACCCGGCTGATGGCCTGGTCGGTGAAGGCGCCCGGCTTGCTGCGGTCGACACGTTCCACCGGACGGATGGTGCTCACCTCAATGACCGGACGGCCATCGATCACCTCGCGCTCACGACCGGTGATCTCCACCAGCATGTATTTGCGGATCAGCTTCACCTCGTTCGGCGCCAGCTTGTCCTTGCTGATGTAGATCTGCGTGTACGGGGTGCCGCGCACCTCGGCCTCCCACAGCGCCGCGTGCTCGTCCCACACCGCGAGGTTGTAGAACCGCTCCGGGCGGAAGTAGGAATGCTCGCGGTCGAACAGATCGATGACTCCGCAGAACACCGCGCGAAAGCGCACATTGGTCCCGACCCGGGCATCGGGGCGCTCGCCGAGGGCGGCAAGGCTGACGTCGTGCACCTGCCTGGCTGCGGCCAGTGGCGAATCGACCGCCGCCAGAGGAGAGGCACAGGCCAGGATGGCGAGCAGGCTGCTGATGGGACGCACGGGCGCTCCTTGAAAAGTGCGAAACCGGCTCGCGGGGCCGGGTTACGACCCCTGGCTTAGCGGCCGCCGGCGGGTGTACAACTGGGAGGGACGCGGACTTGCCCGGGGTGGGCCATGCGCCGGGTCAGCCGCGCTTGGAGCGCAGCAGCACATCGGTGACGAAACGGTCAAGCTCGGAGTCCTCGGCGCGGCGCCGGGTGACCTCCTTGCAGGCGTAGATCACCCCGGTGTGGCCGATGCCGAACACCCGTCCGACCCGTTCGTAGCCCTCGTCACCGGCCAGCTTGAGCAGGTACATCGCCACATGCCGGGCATGGGGGATGGAGCCGGTGCGCTTGCGCCCGACCAGCTCCCGGGGCGCGATGCCGAAACGGTCGCCGACCTCGCGCAGGACCATGTCCTGGACGGATTCCTCGCCGCCGCGGCCGACCAGATCGGCAAGCGCCTGGCGCGCGGCAGCGAGATCGACCCGGCGCTGGAAGCTGCGAGCGAACTGCGAGAGCTTGTTCACCGCCCCTTCGAGCTCGCGGATGTTGTCGGTGAAGTGGTCGACCACGAAGGACACCACTTCATCGGGCAGGGTCAGTTCGTGGGTGGTGGCCTTGGCCTGGACCACATCGGCGCGCAGACGCTGATCCGGGCGCTGCAGTTCGACCACCAGGCCGCCCGCGAAGCGCTGGACGAAGGACTCTTCGAGGTACTGGATGGCGCGCGGGCTGGCATCGGAGGTGAACACCACCTGCTTGCCCTGCTCGGCCATCTCGTTGAAGGTGGCGAACAGCTCCTTCTGGGTGCGGTCCTTGGTGCCTTCCGAGAGGAAATGCAGATCGTCGATCAGGAGCAGGTCCGGGTGCCGCATCCTGACCCGGAACGCATGCAGGGTGCCGCTCTTGGCCGCTTCGATGTACTCGTTGGTGAACTGCTCGCAGCGCACATAGGTGACCTTGGCGCGCGGGTAGCGCTCCTTGAAGGCCAGCGCCAGGCCCTGTTCGAGGTGGGTCTTGCCCAGCCCGGACTTGCCGTGGATGAACAGCGGATTGGCGGTCCCGCGCGGATTGTCGAGCACCTGCTGCACGGCGTCGAAGGCCATGCGGTTGGCGGTGCCGACCACGAAATGCTCAAGCAGCTTGTAGCCGTGCCCCCAGCCGCGCGGGCGTGCCGCCGCGACCGGCCCTGGTTCTACCGCCGCCTCGGCAGCGGCCTCATCCTTGCGCCGTTCGTGCTCGCGCAGCGCCGGCCCGGAGATGACGTAACGGACGCTGGTGGCAGGCGAGCCGCCTTCGACCAGCGACGCCAGCAGGGGCGCCTCCAGGCGCTTCTGAATGGTGGCGCGGTAGAGAGGATTCGGGCACTCCAGCACCAGTTCGCCGGAATCCAGGCCGACCGGCCGGACCTTGGCCGGGTCGAGCCAGATCGCTACCGCCTTCTCGTTGCCGCCGCTGCGCAGGCGCGCCAGCACTGCCGGCCAGGATGCCGTCAGCGTCGCGGTCACGGAGAAACCCCGCGGTCCAGGAAAGCAGGCGAAGGCATGGGCGCAGGACGGGTCAATTGGCGCGCGAACGGAGGAATTCGACCACCTGGGCGCGGGTGGGAGACTGGCCGGTGCGGACGTAGTGGCCGCTGGTGGCACCGCCGGCCTGCAGGCAGGCCACCGGCGGCAGCCCGGCGAGCAGGGCCGAGAAGAAACCGGCGTTGAAGTGGTCGCCAGCCCCGGTGGTGAGCTTGGGCTTGGGCTCGAAGAAGCCCTCGGCGCCCACCGAGCCGCCTTCCCAAGCGCAGGCCGAGCTCTTGACCAGGTGGCACATCACCAGCGACACCCCCAGGCGTTCGCGCAGCTGGACACAGGCCTGGCGGGCAGCCTCCCACTCGGGCTGGGCCACCGGCCAGTGCATGCCCATGACATTGAGCACCTGGCGGCATTCGGCCTCGTTGAGGCCGAGCACCACGTCGGCGTGCTGCTGCAGGTCGCGCAGGGCGGAACCGCAGGCCTGGAGATCCTCGGCGGTGCGCTTGGCGGGATCGGCAAGATCGACGAACCACTTGGGCCGGTCCTTGCGCAGACCGGGCAGGACGTCCGCGGCCAGGCGGCGCCAGATCTCGGTCAGGCCCATGCACATGGTCCAGTTGACCGTGGCGATGCCCTGGGCCGAACGGAACATGTCCTTGAGCGCGGGCACCCCGCCGACCGCCTTGACCAGCCGCTCGTAGTTCACGTTGGCGAGGTAGAAATGCTTGCCGAGCATCAGCTTGCCGTCGGCGAATTCGAGCGCGTCGGTGAACGCCGGGGCGCCCAGCGAGACCACCTTGACGGCGCGGTCGGCGAGCGGCTGGAACACCGGGTCGATGGCGGCCTCGCCGAGCACGCCGACCGCGGTGACCTTGGCCTGCTGCGCGCACAGGGCGTTGGCCATGATCGGACCGTTGCCGCCGATCTTGGTCTGCTTCACCACCAGCTCGATGTTGGCCGACTTGCCGGCCGCGGCGGTGATGCGGGCGCCGAGGGTGGCGATGGTGGGCATCGCCTCGTAGGAGCTCGGCGACTCGCGGGTCTGCACCACGTCGATGATCGAGTCGACAAAGCCGTCGAAGCCCACCAGCACCGGGGGGGCGAACGCGGCGGGGATGCCGGCGACGGCGTCGGCGGCGATACGGCAGGTCTCGGCGTGGCTCATGGTGGACATCGCAGTGCGCTTCCTGATCAGGCGGGGGAGGGCGACCGTAGCACGGACCGGATCGCAGCAAGGGGATTCCTGAGGATGCGTCGTGCGCCCTTGCAATGCTGCGATGCATGGATTTTACCGTGATTTTGCGCCGCCACCCACCGTGCAAGAGCACCTGCGCCAGGGAGTCAACCGGGAGCCCGGCCCGGCCCACCTGGGCGGGTGAGCGGGCCGACGCCGGTGCCACCAAACGAAGCGCCCGTGGGCGGATGCCCACGGGCGCAGAGCGTCGCCTCCCGGTGGGAGGCGCAGCGGACCGACCTCAGCGGTAGAGGTTGTAGAAGGACTTGAGGCCGCAGTAGCGCGCCTGCTTGCCCAGCTCCTCCTCGATGCGGATGAGCTGGTTGTACTTGGCGATGCGGTCGGTGCGCGAGGCCGAGCCGGTCTTGATCTGGCCGCAGTTGGTGGCGACCGCGATGTCGGCAATGGTGGCGTCCTCGGTCTCGCCCGAACGGTGCGAGAGCACCGCGGTGTAGCCGGCCTTCTGCGCCATCTGCACGGCGTCGAGGGTCTCGGTCAGGGTGCCGATCTGGTTGACCTTGACCAGGATCGAGTTGCAGGCGCCCTTCTCGATGCCCTGGGCCAGACGCTTGGGGTTGGTGACGAAGAAGTCGTCGCCCACCACCTGGATCTTCTTGCCCAGCGCCTTGGTCATGCCCACGTAGCCGGACCAGTCGTTCTGGTCGAGCGGGTCCTCGATCGAGATGATCGGGTAGGTGTCGACCCACTTGCTGAAGATGCCGATCATCTCGTCGGCGCTGAACAGCTTGGAGGGGTTCGACTTCCAGAACTTGTAGCCCTTCTTGTCGCCCTCATCGAAGAGCTCGGAGCTGGCGCAGTCCATGGCGATGGCGAAGTCCTTGTCGCGCCCGGGCTGGTAGCCGGCCTTGACGATCGCCTCCATGATGTATTTGAGCGCGTCCTCGTTGTCGATGTCGGGGGCGAAGCCGCCCTCGTCGCCGACGTTGGTGTTCTTGCCGGCCTTCTTCAGCACCGACTTGAGGGCGTGGAACACCTCGCACACCTGGCGGATGGCGTCGGACCAGGTCTTGGCCCCCACCGGCATGACCATGAATTCCTGGAAGTCGACCTTGTTGTCGGCGTGCTTGCCGCCGTTGATGATGTTGGCCATCGGCACCGGCAGCTGCACCGCGTTGGTGCCGCCGATGTAGCGGTAGAGCGGCAGGTGGTGGGCGGCGGCGGCGGCCTTGGCCACGGCGAGCGACACGCCGAGGATGGCGTTGGCGCCCAGCTTGGCCTTGTTCTCGGTGCCATCCATCTCGATCATCAGCGCGTCGATGTCGCGCTGCTTGCTGGCGTCCATGCCGACCAGTTCCGGGCCGACCTTCTCGTTGACGTTGGCCACCGCCTTGAGCACGCCCTTGCCGACGTACTTGGCCTTGTCGCCGTCGCGCAGCTCGACCGCTTCGTGCTCGCCGGTGCTGGCGCCCGAGGGCACCGCGGCGCGGCCGAGGGAGCCGTCATCCAGGACCACATCGACCTCGATGGTGGGGTTGCCACGGGAGTCGATGATCTGGCGCGCTTTGACGTCTTCGATGAACATGGAGGTTCCTTGCAGGGGTGGTTGGGAAGGTTGGCCGGCATCTTGGGACATCCCCCGGGAGGCAACCGGAAACCCGGGCGGCAAGCGGGTCTGCACCGGCTGGATGCAGGCCGATCATCGACCTGCCGCCGCGGCACGCATCGACCCGCACCCATCGCTAGTCGGCAACAAGCTCCGGAGCCGCCACCAGGGCGTCGAGCACCTCGTCATGCCCGGCCCCTTCGACCAGACGGAAGGTCACCACCGCCGGCTGCCGGGCGGCCAGCTCACGACCCATGGCGTTGGGGATGAGGCGGTCGACGGAACCATGGAGGATGAGCACCGGCGGCGGCGGCCGGTGGGCGGCGACCTCGTCCATGCGTTCGCGGTTGTCGAAGCGGTGCCAGATCAGGTGTCCGCACGGCCACACCAGGGCGCGATGCCCCATCTCGACCATGCTGGTGAAGGGCGCCGCCAGCAGCACCCGGCGCACCGGATGGCAGGCGGCATACTGCAAGGCCACCGCCGCCCCCAGCGAGTGCCCGGCCACCCCCAGGTACGCCTCAGTCCTCTCCAGCGGCCAGCCGAGGTGGAGCGCGAGCGCCGCCACCGCCGCTTCGCTTGCCGCCAGGATGCGGCCAGGGGTGGGGGAGCCATCGCAGCCGCCATACCCGGGATAGTCGAGGAACAGGAAGCCGGCGTCATCACGCCCGGCCTCGGTGAAAACCTCGGCCATGGCCAGGGCCGAGGCGCCATTGCCGCCACACACCAGCCACAACTGGCGGGGTTCGGCCCCATTCCTCGGCTGACGGTAGAAGGAGAACTGCTCGCCCTCGCCGGTGCGGTAGCGCAGGATGAACAGGTCGGCGGGCAGGCCATCGAGGGTGCCGGGGGCATAGCGCGGGGCGGGATAGATCAGGCGGCCCTGGCAGGCCACCAGGGGCGCCAGCACCACCGCCAGCGGCAGCAGCAGGAACAGGCTGCCGGTACGGGCCAGGCGCCGGGCCAGGGAACGAGGACGGGGCGTAGGCATGGGGCTTGCCGTGGCAGGGTCGAGCAGACCATGCCGCCCTCCCGGAGAAACCAATGCCCATCCGCCGCGCCCTGCTCTCGGTCTTCGACAAGACCGGCATCGTCGAACTCGCCAAGGCCCTGCATGGCCGCGGCGTCGAACTGCTGTCGACCGGCGGCACCTTCAAGGCGCTCAAGGATGCCGGCATCCCGGTGACCGAGGTGGCGGACTATACCGGCTTCCCCGAGATGATGGACGGGCGGGTCAAGACCCTGCACCCCCGCGTGCACGCCGGCATCCTGGGGCTGCGTGACGCCCACGCCGCCGAGGCCGCCGCCCACGGCGTCGAGTGGATC
>JAKLKR010000154.1 GCA_023150565.1 Planctomycetota bacterium | reverse complement strand
GGGATTGCGCAGGGCGGCGTGGTCGATGTCCCAGGCGTCGAACTGGGCGGGATGGTCGGCGTACAGGCGCAGGTCGGCGGGGCCGTCGAGCAGCAGGTCCTCGCCCGCCACGCTCAGCCGCGCCAGCCGGCCCGAGCGGTCGAACACCGCGCGCACCAGCCCGTTGTCGAGCAGGTTGGCGGCGGCGGTGGCGGGCACCACCGGGGTGCGCGCCCCGGGCGGGGCGCTGGCCAGGGGCGCCAGCTGGGCGAGGGCGAGGGTGCGGCGGGCGCGGCCGCTGCCCACCGTCTGGTGCAGGCCGCCGGGCTCGGCGCCGGCGGGCAGCTCGACCACCGCGGTGCGGGCGAAGGGCAGCGGGTTGAACACCTGCACGCCGGTGCCGGCGCCGGCCAGCCGCAGCTGGGTGATGGCGGCGGCGGCATGGCGGTCGTGGATCGACTGCAGCTCGGGGGTGAGCTGCTGGTAGACCAGCGCGATCGAGCTGCCGGGGATGGCGTCGTGGAACTGGGCGAAGGCCACCCGCTGCCAGTCGTGGGCGTCGACCGCCCCGGCGCCGAGCGCGGCGCGCACCGCCTCGTGGACCTGCAGGCCGCGTTCGGCCAGGCGGTAGGCGAGCTTGTAGCGCCCCTGGGTGGTGTAGGTGCCGCGGTGGTATTCCAGGTACAGCTCGCCCTGGTAGGCGGGCAGCTCGCCGCGGATGGCGTCGAGGCGCTCGAAGAACGCCTCGGGCAGCTCCCAGCCCGCCCTGGGCGCCCCGGCGAGGTCGCCCAGGCGGCGCACGCGCTCGCACATGTACTCGGTGATGCCGCCGCCGCCGTCGCCGAAGCCCTCGCACACCAGCACGTCGGGATGCACGTCGGCCTGGCGGTGGTTGCGCGCCGCGCCCACCAGCTCGCCCAGGTTGACGTCGCTGACGTAGCCGTTGGGGCACAGGTGGGTGAGCACCTCGCTGCCGTCGGCGCCGCGCCACACGAACGAGTTGTAGGGGAACCTGGTGATCGCCGACCAGGTCATCTTGGTGGTGTAGAACGAGCTGATCCCGCCCAGGCGCAGGATCTGCGGCAGCATGGCGGAATAGCCGAACACGTCCGGGATCCAGCACACCGGGCTGGGGTGGCCGGCGAGGGCGGCGGTCTTGGCCTGGCCCTCGGCCAGCGAGCGCGCCAGCGCCTCGCCGCTGGGCAGGTTGTTGTCGGGCTCGACCTCGAAGCCGCCGATCACCTGCCAGCGGCCCTGGCGGATGCGCCGGCGCACCTCGGCGGCCTGGCCGGGGGCCAGGCGCTCGAGCGCGCGGTAGAGCGCCGGCTGGCTCATGGCATAGCTGAACTCGGGGTACTTCTCCATCAGGCGCAGGGTGGTGGCGACGGTGTGCACGCCCTTGCTCTCGGTGGCCGATTCCGGCCACAGCCACACCAGGTCGATGTGCGAATGGCCGACCAGGCTGGCGCGCGGCTGCCAGGATTCGGCGGGGAAGCGCCGGTACACCTCGGCCAGGGCCCGGCGCAGGGCGCGCAGGCCGTCGCGGTCGAACACGTCGAGGGCCTGGTCGATGGCGTGCAGCAGCTGGCGGGTCAGGGGCGAGCAGGTGTCGTGCGGCGCGATGTGGCCGAAGCTGCCGGGGCCGCCCAGGCTGGCGTCCTTGAGCTGCTGCTCGACCGCCTGCAGCAGCACGTCGAGGTCCCACAGGGCGCCCCAGGCGTCCTCGTCGCGCACCTTGAGGCGGGCGCCCTCGAAGCGCAGGCCGTGGGCGCCGATCGGCTTGGAGTTGCCGTGCCAGATGCCGGTGCACCAGCAGCCGCAGTCGATCCACACCGTGCAGGCGCGGTCGGGCAGCGGGCAGGTGGGGTGGGGGCCGTCCAGCCCGGCCCAGGGCTGGCCGTCGATCCAGGCGGTGGCTTCGCCGTCGCAGGCCCATTCCAGCTGGCGGCGGCCCTTCTCGCCCGCGCGCGGGGCCGGGACGTCGAGGCGGAACCAGCGGCTCTCCCACGAGTTGCCGGCCTTGCCGAAGAAGCTGTTGGGCTTCACCGCGGCCAGCTTCTGCCGGCGCGCCTCGGCCAGCGGCACCGCCGCCGGGTTGACCGGCCCGCCCTGCACCGCCAGCTCCTCGCTGCGCGACCACTGCGCCGCCTGGCAGCGCTGGCGCGCGTTGCGCAGGCGCTGGGGCACCAGCTGGGGGAGGGGGTTGGTGACGCGGTCGTCCATGGTCGCTCTCCGGCAGGGCGCGGACGCTATGGTCCTGCGACGCCGGTCGAGCGGCGAACGGCCGCAGGCCGATCAGGGGCGGAGCCCGCTGGCGCAAAGCTGCGGCAGGGGAATGGCGGACAGCCGCACTTGGAGCGTCGACGCCCACGTCGACGGAGGCTCCTGCGCGCCGGTCTGGGAGCATGGCGGCGCCACCGCGGCGTCGATGTGGGCATCGACGCTCCAGAAGAGCCGTCCTCCGCACTAAGACGGGGAATGGCGGACAGCCGCACTTGGAGCGTCGACGCCCACGTCGACGGAGGTTCCTGCGCGCCGGTCTGGGACCATGGCGGCGCCACCGCGGCATCGATGTGGGCATCGACGCTCCAGAAGAGCTGTCCTCCGCACTAACCGCGGCGTCGATGTGGGCATCGACGCTCCGAAAGAGAGACGCTCAGCCTTGGCTGTACGCCATCGGACCCCGACCGCGCGGAGCGGGGGAGGTTCCTTGCCACGCTCAGGCCGGCGGGGGCCTGCGCCGCTCGGCCATGGCGGTGGCGATGGCCCTGCCCAGCTCGACCGTGCGGTAGGGCTTGGCGACGAAGCCGCAGCGGCCGAGCGCGCGCAGTTCGTCCACCACCAGGTCGCGCGAGAAGCCCGAGGTCAGCACCATCGGCAGCAGGGGGTCGAGCCGGCGCAGGGCGAGGAAGGTCTCGCGCCCGTTCATGCGCGGCATCACCAGGTCGAGCAGTACGGCGTCGACCGACCAGCGGTTGGCGGTGTACAGGTCGATGCCTTCGCGCCCGTCCGCCGCCAGCAGCACGCGGTAGCCCAGGCTGGCGAGCATGCATTCGGCCATGGTGCGCACCACCGGCTCGTCTTCGATCACCAGCACGCAGCCGTGGCCATGGGCCGCCGCCTCGACGGGCGGGGCGGTGTCGGCGGCGGTGGCCGAGGCCGGCAGCAGGATGCGGAAGCTGGTGCCGGCGCCCGGGCTGCTGGCGACGGTGATGGCGCCGTGCAGGTCCTTGACCGTGCCATAGACCATCGCCAGCCCCAGCCCGGTACCGCGCCCCTGCGGCTTGGTGGTGAAGAAGGGCTCGAAAACCCGGTCGAGCACCGCCTTGCCCATGCCCACCCCGGTATCCGTCACCGTCACCACCAGGTGGCGCCCCGGGCGCAGCGGGAACGGGCTGGCGGCGCACTGCCCGGCGTCCAGCTCCAGCTCGCCGGTGGCGATGACGAACTCGCCGCCGGCGGGCATGGCGTCGCGGGCGTTCAGCCCCAGGTTCAGCACCGCGCTCTGCAGCCGGGCCGGGTCGGCCAGCACCACCGCCCCGGTGGCGGCGAGGTCGAGGTGCACGCGGATGCTGGGATCGATGCTGCGGCGCAGCAGCGCCACCGCGTCGGTGATGGCGCGGTGCAGGTCGGTGGGGCGCGGATCGGCGGTGCGGTTGCGCGCGAAGGCGAGCAGCTGGCGGGTGAGGTCGGCGGCGCGCTCGGTCGCCTCCACCACCATGCTCACCAGTTCGCGCGCGGCGGGATCGTCGGCGGTGCGCTGGGCGAGCAGGTCGGCCGAGCCCATGATCGCCCCCAGCATGTTGTTGAAGTCGTGGGCGATGCCGCCGGCGAGCTGGCCGACCGCCTCCATCTTCTGCACCTGGCGCAGCTGGACCTCGAGCTGGCGGCGGCCCTGCTCGGCGGCGATGCGCGCCAGCGCCCCGCCGGCGAGGGCGGCGACCGCGGCGAGGGCGTCGCGCACCCCGGGGGGGAAGGCGTCGGGCCGGGTCGAGGCCACCAGCAGCGCGGCCAGCGGACGCTGGCCGTCGCCCACCGGCACCACCCCGAGCGAGCGCAGGGCGGGGGCGGCCCCGCCCACCAGGGCGGCGAGCGCCCCGGCCGGGCCGGAACCGGCGGCGGCGAGGTCGTCGAGCCACAGGGCGCCGCCGCGGAATGCCTCGCCGGCGCCGGCCGGCGGCAGCAGCGCCAGGGCTTCGCACAGGGCGGGCGCCATGCCGCGCTCGGCGGTCAGGGTCACCCGGTGGTCGTGCTCGATGCGGTGGGCGCTGCCGACCCCGGTGCCGGCGAGCTGGGTGGCGACCTCGGTGCAGGCGCCCAGGGCGAGGTCGAGATCAGTGGCGGCGGCCAGCCGCCCGGCGAGGTCGCGGGTGGCGATGGCCTGGCGCTCCAGCTCCAGGCGGGCGCTGATGTCGTGGCCCTCGGCGATCAGGAAGCGCACCACCCCCGCCTCGTCGCGGCAGGGGGTGAGCGAGAAGTCGAGGTCGATATGGCGGCCGTCGCGCCCGCGGTGCGGCACCTGGGCCCGCACCGGCTCGCCGGCGGCGGCCCGGGCCACCCAGTCGCGCAGGCGCGCCGCCTGCCCCGGCTCGCTCCACCAGGGGGTGTCCCAGAATGACCTGCCGCGCATCGCCGCCGCCTCGGCGGCGATGAAGGCCAGGGCGGTGGGATTGGCCTCCAGCACCGTCCCGGCCGGGTCGAGGATGCCGAGGAACTGCGGCGAACCGTCGAACAGGCCGCGGAACAGCGCCTCGCGCCGCCCGATCTCGCGCTGCTTTTCCTGCAGCTCGGGATACCAGCTGCGCCGCTGCGAGCGCTCGCCCAGGCCGATGATGCGGTCCTGCAGGTCGTCGCGGCCGGGCGGGTCAGAGGGCGGCGGCATAGATGCCCTCCAGCTCGGCCGGGGTGGCGGGGCGCGGGTTGGTCACCAGGCAGGGATCGCGGTGGGCGGCGGCGGCGAGGGCGGCGAGATGCTCGTGGCGCACCCCGCGCGCGGCCAGGCCGCCGTCGACGCCCAGGCGCAGCCGCAGGGCGTGCAGCCCGGCGACCAGGCCCTCGCAGCCGCCAGCCAGGCCGAGGGCCTCGGCCGCCTGCTCGTAGGCGGTCGCGGCTCGTTCCCAGTTGAAGCGCACCACATGCTCCAGCAGCAGGGCGTTGCATTCCCCGTGCGGGAGGTCGAGCAGGCCGCCCAGGCTGTGCGCCATGGCGTGCACCGCCCCCAGGCTGACGTTCGAGAAGGCGTAGCCCGCCTGCATGCTCGCCTGGGCCATGGCCGCGTGCGCGCCGGCGTCGTCGGCATCGGCCACCGCCCGCGCCAGGTTGCCGGCCACCAGGCGCACCGCGTCGAGGGCGCAGAGGTCGGTCAGGCGCCAATGCGCGGTCGAGGCCAGCGCCTCCATGGCGTGGGTGAGCACGTCGAGCCCGGTGCAGGCGGTGAGGTGGCGGTCGAGGGTGCGGGTGGTCGCCGGGTCGACCAGGGCGACATCGGGCACCAGCAGCTTGCTCACCAGGGCGATCTTCACCCGCCGCGCGCTGTCGGTGATGATGGCGAACTGCGAGACGTCGGCGGCGGTGCCGGCGGTGGTGGGGATGAACACCATCGGCGGCCCCGGCCGGGCAATGCGGTCGACGCCCTCGTAGTCGAGGATGTGGCCGCCGTTGGCCGCCACCACCGCGATGCCCTTGGCGCAGTCCATCGGGCTGCCGCCACCCACCGCCACCACCAGGTCGGCGCCGCAACGGCGGAAGACCTCGGTCCCGGCCATCACCTGATGGTCGCGCGGGTTGGGGCTGACGGCGGCGAAGACGGTGCTGGCAAGGCCGTCCTCGGCGAGCAGCGCCACCGTGCGCTCGACCAGGCCAGTGGCAGCGACCCCGGGATCGCTGACCACCAGGCAGTGGCGGGCGCCGAGGTTGCGTGCGCAGCGTCCGACCAGGGCGGCGGCCCCCTCGCCGACCACGCATTCGGGGACCATGAATTTGCGCAGCTCGCTGGCCATGGGGTTCCCTTCAGGAATGCGGCGGTCTTCCCGCTGTGCCATGGTACCACAGATATCGCAGGACTGCCAGCCGGCGTCTGGCGGGCTTGCGGTGCGCAAGATTGCCCATCCGGCCTGCCCGCCCGGCGATCCTGGGGTATGCTGGCAGGCGGAGATCCAGCCATGCCCAGCCGTACCGCCCTGCCCACCCTGCTGGCCCTGGCATTGGCAGGATCGGTGCTGGCCGAGGATGGTGCGCAGTCCGCTCCCGGGGCCGTTTGGCCGGCGCCCAGGCAGGCGGTGGTGCGCGGGCCGGGCGGCACCGAGGCGTTCTCCTTCACCGCCGGCGACGGCATCCAGGTGGCGTTCAAGGACCGTGCCGACTCCGACGACTACCTCCACCTCGACCTGGGAGCCGTCGGCGCGCTGGCGGAGGCCGGCGAGGGCAGCTACCTCGAACTCGAGGCCAGCGCCGAGTGCGGGTCCGCGGCGGTGCTGCGCATCTCGCTCCAGGTCGCCGATCCGGGCAACTTCTGGCCCTCGAACATGGCGGTCGAGGGCAAGTGCCTGCTGCGCCCCGGGACGCACGTCTACCGCTTCTGGCTCGACGGCCTGCAGGGGATGCGTCTGGAGGCCGGCCGCCACCACCTCTACCTGATGCTGCACGACCTCACCGGCCCGGCCAAGGGCGCGGCGGGCGTGCGCGTGGGCGCGGTCACCGCCCATCCCGGCGGCGCCGGCTGGCGCGAGCTGAAGCGCACCAGCTACCGCGAGCAGTACCAGTGGCCGGTGCTGCCGGCTGACGAGGCGGGGTACCGCCAGCACTACGAGCGCGCGGTGCCGTGGGCCGACCTCGCCGGCCTGCCCCAGCTGCGCCGCACCAGCCTCGATGGCGCCTGGAGCCGGCGCGACGATGGCGAACGCACCTGGGACGCCGCCTACCTCGCCGACGCCGGCCCGGCCGGCGATGGCGAGCCCGCCGGCGACTGGCGCCCGGTGACGGTGCCCGAGCCCGACCTGCCCGGCCAGGCGGGCGGCCACCGCTGGTACCGCCGGACCTTCGAGCTTGCACCCGGCGAGCAGGCGGATGCGGCCTGGCTGCGCTTCGACGAACTGGCCGAGCTTGGCCACATCTGGCTCAACGGCACCCTGGTGGGCACCCAGACCCCGAGCTACACCGCGTTCGACTGGTACGGGCGCAACACCAGCCGCCACGCGCGCATGTACGGCATCGACGCCAAGGCGGCGGCGATGTGGCGCAACTTCGACCGCTGCGGCATGCCCTTCCCCTGGGAGCGCGCCGCCATCCCCGAGCAGTCGCCGCGGGTGGCGCTGCCGATGCAGGCCTGCCACCACCCCTTCCCGCACGCCTGGACGGTGTCCGGGCTGCTGCGGCCGGGGCGCAACGTGCTGGCGGTGCGCGTCTACGCCAACCCCATGGACGGCTGGTGGGTGACCCGCACGCGCGGCGACCGCGCCGGGGCCAACCATGCCGGCCTGCTCGCGCCCGCCGCCCTGCTCCAGCTGCCGGCGCCGGCGATCCTCGCCTTCGCCGCCGCCGCGCCGGCGGTGTGCGGCGACGACGGCATCGCCACCCACCGGGTGCAGGCGCAGGTGGCGCCGGCGGCGGCGGCGGTGCGCTTCTGGTGCGCCGGGGCGGGCGCCGCCGAGGTGGCGGCCGTCGGCGGGCGGGCGGAATGGACCCTGCGCCTGCCCGCCGGCTTCGCCCGCGCCAGCGTGCGCGCCGCCGCCGTCGACCGCGACGGCCGGGTGCTGGACCAGCGCGAGCTGTCCTTCCCCACCGCGGTGGTCGAGGTGCGCGGCGACCGCCTGGTGGTCAACGGCGACCGCTTCGTGGCGCGCGGCATCAACGCGCGCATGGGCATCGAGTGGGACAACGAGCGCGTGGTCACCCGCCGCCAGGCGGTGCGCGACCTCGAGCTCTACCGTTCCCTGGGCATCAACGCCCTGCGCGGCGAGTTCTTCCAGCCGTGGGAGCTCGACGAGGCGCTGGCGGCCGGGCTGCTGGTGATGCCCACCACGGTGGCCGCCAGCACCGACTGGATGTGGGGCGCCTTCGGCAACCTCGAACGCCCCGACCTCGAGCTCGCCACCGACCGCCAGCGCAACGCCGCGGTGCTGATCGCCCACCATCCGGCGATCATGGCCTGGAACGGCGCCAACGAGCTGCACCACACCCCCGGCTACGAGGACGCCCCGGTGCTGGTGGACTACCTCGAGCGCATCCGCGCCTCGTACCGACGCCATGATCCCGCCCAGCGCCCGGTGACCTTCGCCAACCTCGACAACTGGGGCGAGAACCCCTGGTTCTTCCTCCAGGGCCAGGACCTGGTGGGCTGGAACGTCTACCGGCCGGTGGCCGAGTTCGCGCGCGACTTCGCCGGCTGCGCCGCCGCCGCCAAACGCCCGCTGCTGTTCACCGAGTGGGGCACCTACAAGGGCAAGCCCGACCGCGAGGGGGCCAAGGTCGCGGCCTGGGAGGCCGACATGGCCGCCAAGTGGGAGCTGATCGCGCGCGGCGCCGGCTCGGCCGGGGGGTTCCTCTTCCCCCACCACGGCGAGCTCGACGACCAGCGCGGCCTGGCCTTCCTGCGCCAGCTCTTCCTGCCGGTGGCGGTGGAACGCACCGGCGCGGCGGGGTTCCGCCTGCGCAACCGCGACGCCTGCCCGTGGCGCGCGCTGAGCGTGAGCGTGCTCGAGGGCGACGCGGTCCTGCGCGGCGCCGCCACCGAGGAGCTCGCCCCCGGCGGGGCGCTGGCGGTGGAGCTGGCGCGGGCGCCCGCCGCCGGCAGCGTGCTGCTGGTGCGCGGCACCACCCATCGCGGCCTGGTGCACGAGCACCGCATCCCCTGGTGACCCTCATGCGCAACGCCTTCACCCTCATCGAGCTGCTGGTGGTGATCGCGATCGTGGCGATCCTCGCCGGCATGCTGCTGCCGGCGATCAACAAGGTGAAGGACGCCGCCCAGCGCTCGAACTGCGCCAGCAACCTGCGCCAGATCGGCCTCGGCTGCTATGCCTACGCCAACGACAACGAGGCCCAGATGCCGTCCTGGGGCACCGGCGGCACCAACAACTACTTCCTCTACAACAACCTCGCCGGCGACGGCTGGGTCGGGCTGGGCCGGCTGTTCGAGCAGGGCCAGATCGAGGACGGCCGCATCTTCTACTGCCCCAAGGACCGCAGTCACACCCTCAAGGGGGCGTGGGCCAACTATCCCTCGCTGACGCCCGCTGCCGGCGCCGTGCGCTGCAGCTGGAGCTACCGCCACAGCAACTGGCAGTTGATCAAGTCGCTGAACTCAGCCGGGACCCGCTACGTGGCGTCCGACTACTTCACCTCCAGCGGCACCGACTACAAACTCATCCACGGTACCCAGGGTTTCTCGCTGCTGGCCGCCGACGGCCACGTGAAATGGTTCCCGGGGCTGCCGGTACCCACGCCCTATGCCGGCTACGTGGCGGTGGCCACCACCACCTGGGACACCTTCCTGGCCGCCAACTGATCAGGGTTTCGCCAGGTAGCCCTCGAGCGCGAACAGGGCACGGCCGTTGTGGTAGGCGGCCATCCAGTTGCCGCCCTTGTCGGTCATCGCCGGCAGGCGGTCGGCCTCGTCGCAGGAATCCCACAGCCAGCCGCCCTGCTCGCGGTCGAGCTGGCGGGCCTCGATGAAGGCCCACAGCCGGGCCAGGGCCTGGCGGTAGCGCGGGGTCTCGGCGCCGAGGCGGCGGTCCATCAGGATCAGGCCGTTGATCGCCTCGGCCTGGGCCCACCACACGTGGGTGCGGTTGGTGGCCGGGCGGAAGGCCGAGCCGGCGTCGTACAGGCCGCCGTCCTCGGGGTCGAGGCCGAATTCCAGGGTGTGGTCGACCAGGGCGCGCTGGCGCGCGCGCGCCGCGGCGTCGTCGCTTCCCAGCACCGCGGCGGCCTCGGCGAGCAGGAAGGCGGCCTCGATGTTGTGGCCGAACGAGGTGCCGTCGGCGAGCGGCTTCCAGTCGGGGGTGGCGTACATGTGCAGGCAGCCGGGCTCGGACCACAGCGGTCCGGTGAGGATGCCCACCGCCTCGGCCAGGCGCTGCCGCACCAGCGCGCGCTGGTCGAAGGCGGCGAGCGCGGTCAGGCACTCGAGCAGGTGCAGGTGGGTGTTCATCGAGCGGTAGCCGGTGCGGGTGCCGATGCGGTCGCCGGCGGCGGCGGCCTCGAGCGGGCGGCCCTGCTCGTCCAGGGCCTCGGCCCACCCCCCGCGGCGGTCGTGGGCCTTGGCCTCGATCCAGTCGAAGGCGCGCGAGGCCGCCGCCAGCGGCGCGGGGTCGCCGGTGGCGCGGTGGGCGGCGCACAGGGCGTAGATGGCGAAGGCCATGCCGTAGAGGTGCTTCTCGCCCCCCAGCGGGCTGTGGTCGGCGGCGATCTCCCAGCGCAGGCCGCCGTTGGCCTTGTCCCAGTAGCGCTCGTCGAGGAAGGCGGCGCCGCGCCGGGCGATGGTCTGGAACTCGGCGCGCCGCTGCGGGCGGTGCTCGGCGCAGGCGGCGGCGAACCACACCATGCGCGCGGTGAACACCAGCGAGACGGTCTCGGCCGGCTTGCGTGTCCAGTCGCGGGCGAAGACCGGGTGGAAGCCGCCGTCGGGCTCGACGCAGGCGGGGAACCAGCGCGCGATCACCTCGCGGTCGGTGTGGGCGCGCACCGCGGCGGGGTCGGGCAGGGCGGGCTCGGCGGCGGCCAGGCCGGCGGCCAGCAGCAGGACCGGCGCCAGCAGGCGGAGGAGGTGGCTCATGCCGGGCATGGGAGCGCGCGCGGCGCGCGCGGCAATGCGCCGCCGGCGGGATGGCGGGCGGGCGCGCCACTCGGCGGTGGCGGCGGCAACGGCTTCCGCCACAGTCCCGCCCGTCATGAGCGAGAACATCTACGACGTCCTTTCGGCCCGCGGCTTCGTCGCCCAGCAGACCGATGCCGCCCTGCGCGACCGGCTGAGCGCGCCGGTCACCGCCTATATCGGCTTCGACCCCACCGCCGACAGCCTGCATGTCGGCTCGCTGGTGCCGATCATGGGCCTGTACTGGCTGCAGCGCTGCGGCCACCGCCCACTGGCGGTGGTGGGCGGGGCCACCGGGCTGGTCGGCGACCCATCGGGCAAGACGGAGGCCCGGCGCATGCTCACCCCCGAGGACGTCGACCGCAACGCGCGCGCCATCGCCGCCCAGATCGGGCGCATCGTGCGCTTCGACGACTCGCCCACCGGCGCCAGGCTGCTCAACAACGCCGACTGGCTCAAGGGCATGGGCTGGATCGAGCTGCTGCGCGAGGCCGGGCCCCATTTCAGCGTCAACCGCATGCTGACCATGGACTCGGTCAAGGGTCGCATGGAGACCGGCATCACCTTCCTCGAGTTCAACTACATGGTGATGCAGGCCTGGGACTTCCTGCACCTGGCGCGCACCCAGGGCTGCACCCTGCAGATGGGCGGCCAGGACCAGTGGGGCAACATCGTGATGGGCATCGAGCTGGCGCGGCGCAAGGACGGCCGCGAGCTGGCCGGGCTGACCTTCCCGCTGGTGACCAAGGCCGACGGCACCAAGTTCGGCAAGAGCGAGGGCGGCAACGTGTGGCTGTCGGCCGAGCGCACGCCGCCCTACGACTTCTACCAGTTCTGGCGCAACACCGCCGACGCCGACGTGCGCCGCTTCCTCGGCTTCTTCACCATCCTGCCCATGGCCGAGGTCGACGCCCTGACCAGCGCCGGCGGCGCGGCGCTCAACCACGCCAAGGAGGTGCTGGCCTACGAGGCGACCCGCCTGGTGCACGGCCAGGCCGAGGCCGACCAGGCGCGCGCCGCCGCCCAGGCCGCCTTCGGCGCCGGCCACGACGTCACCGGCGACGCCATCCCGCACGCAGCCCTGGCGGCGGCCGAACTGGCGCCGGGCATCGGCATCATGGCCCTGCTGGTGCGCGCCGGCCTGGCGCCCTCGGGCAGCGAGGCCAAGCGCCTGGTCCAGGGCGGCGGGGTGGCGCTCAACGGCGACAAGGTCGCCGACTTCAAGCGCATGGTCGGCGCCGCCGACGTGCGCGACGGCCGGGTGGTGCTGCAGGCGGGCAAGAAGCGCTTCTTCCGTTTCGACGTGGGCTGAAGGATTGGGGTTGATGGTCTGGGGTTGATGGTTTGGGGTTCATGGTTCATCCGTACACCATGTGTACGCCAACCACCAACCGCCAACCACCAACCGAGCCTCAGCGGAACAGCTCGGGGTGTTCGCGCCGCAGCGACACGTAGCGCCCGCCGTCGCCGACGATGAGGTGGTCGTTGAGCGCCACCCCCACCGTGCGTCCGGCCACCACCAGGCCGCGGGTCAGCTCGCGGTCGGCGGCCGAGGGCGCGGGGTCGCCGCTGGGGTGGTTGTGCACCGCGATCGCCGACACCGCCCCGGCGCGCAGGGCCAGGCGGTAGAACGCCCGCGGCGGGGCGTCGGTGCCGTCGACGTCGCCCTGCGAAACCACCCGCGGCTCGCCCAGCAGGTGCAGGCGCGCGTCCAGCGGCAGGCACCAGAACTCCTCGTGGCCGAGCGCGGCCATCAGCGGCGCCACCAGCGCCGCCGCCTGCTCGGGCGCCTTCAGCTGCGGGCGCTCGCGCAGCGCCGCGGTGCTCAGCCGGCGGCCCAGCTCGAAGGCCGCCGCCAGCTCGGCCGCCTTGGCCGGCCCCAGGCCCCGGGCCTCGGTCAGCTCGCCGGTGCCCAGGCGCGCCATCCCCACCAGGCCGCCGTGCTCATGCAGCAGGCGCTGGGCCAGCTCGATCACGTCCTCGTCGCCGCTGCCGGTGCGCAGCAGCAGCGCCACCAGCTCGGCGTCGTCGAGCTCGGCGATGTCGCCGCGCAGGGCGCGTTCGCGCGGGCGCTCCTGCTCCGGCAGGCGCGCCAGGGCGCCGTCGCCGGCGGCGTCGGCCTCGGCGAGCAGGGCGCGGTAGGCGGTGCGCGCCTCCGCCGCCCAGGTGCCGCCCGGCATCTCGCCGGCATGGTAGAGGCGGCGCAGCCAGGCGTCGGCGTCCCAGCGCGGGATGCCGGCCGCGATCAGCTCGGCCAGGCGCGGCTGGTCGAGCGCGGTGGCGGCGCGCAGGAAGCCGAGCACCGCCGAGCGACGTTCGGCCAGCGGACCGGCCAGGCCGGAGGGGGTCATGGGGCCTTGGCGGCGGCGGCGAGCGCGCGCTCGCGCTGGCGTTCGGCCTCGGCTCGGTGGCGGGGCACTTCCGCGGCGGCGGCATCGAGGTCGTCGAGGTGGAAGGCCTTCTC
>JAKLKR010000153.1 GCA_023150565.1 Planctomycetota bacterium | reverse complement strand
CAAGAGACTCCGTCGACGTGGGCGTCGACGCTCCGGGTGCGCCAGCCCGTCACGGCGAGCCGTCCCAAACTGCCGGGCTGGAGCCCGGCGCTTCCTGGGAAGAGTAGCCGGCGCTACAGCAGGATCGCACCCTCGTACTGCCAGTCGTAGCGCAGGTGGCCGTCCGGGAAGAAGATCAGCTGGCGCAGGTCGCTGCCGTCGGGGCGCACGGTCAGGCAGTTGGACAGGCACAGGTTCTGGCCGTCGAGGTCGAACACCGCCGCCCCGTGCACCAGGTGCATGAGCAGCCGGCCGTGCTCGCGCACCCAGGCCGCCAGCGCCTGCCAGCGCTCGTCCGGCACCGCGTGGGCGCGCGTCCAGGCGAACACCTCCTGGTCCTGCACGGTGGCGGGATCGGGGGTGGTGACCGGGCGCAGGGTGAGCTGCTCGACGCGGTGCTCGCGCCCGAAGGCGAGCAGGCGCTGCAGCGCGGCGGGATGGTCGAGGCGGTCGCGCAGGGCGATGCCGCCCAGACGCACGCTGAAGCCGATGGCGTGCAGGCGCGCCACCAGCGCCGGCAAGTCGATGTAGCGCTCGCGGTGCGGCAGGTAGACCAGCCGGTTCGACTCCGCCTCGGTGTCGACCACCGACACGATCACGGTCGACAGGCCGAGGTCGTACCAGCGCCGCAGCAGGCCGTCGTCGATGTCGCCGTCGGCGATCGGGATGCCGTTGGTCTGCAGCTCGATGAAGGGGAAGCGGAAGGGCTCGAGCGCCTGCAGGTAGGCGGTGACCTGGTCGGGGAACAGGGTCGGCTCGCCCTTGCCGGTGAGCATGGCGGTGCTGACCCCCGCCTGCTGCGCCAGCAGGCAGGCCTTGCGCAGGTTGCGCCAGTGCGGTTCCGCCGGCTTGCGCCCCATGCCCTGGGCCGGGGTCATGCGCGAGACGCAGAACGGGCAGCGCGCGTTGCAGGCGGCGCTGCCGGCGAGGATCGAGAAGGTCTGGATGCGCATCACGGTCTCCCGCTCCAGCCTGCCCCAGGATCGCTGGATCCGCAAGCCGCCTGGCGGTTCAGCATTGAAGGCACTGTTGATGGTTCGCGGTTGATGGTGGCCCAGCGCAACGCCAACGGTTGTTCGCAGCTCCTGGATTCCCCCAGCGGGTGAGCACGGACCGCGCTGCATCCCGTTGTGCGCCAACCATCAACCATCAACCGCCAACGGCGGTTTCACCGCCCGCGATCGCGGAAGCGGAAGCGGTAGGCGCTGGGCGACAGCCCGAAGGCGGCGCGGAAGCGCCGGGCGGCGTAGTTGGGGTCGAACCAGCCCACCGCCGCGCCCACCGCGCCCACCGCCTGGTCGCCCGCCACCAGCAGGTAGGCCACCCGTTCGGCCCGGCGCTGGTTGAGCCAGGCCAGCGGCGGCATGCCGTAGGCGCGGCGGAAATGGCGGGTCAGGCCCGATGGGTCCAGGCGCGCCGCCGCCGCCAGCTCGGCCACCGTCCAGGCGCGCGCGAGGTCGGATTCCAGCCGGCGCGCGGTGGCGGCGGCGGCGGGGTGGGGGTCGTGCTGGCGGCCGCGCCCGGTCAGTTCCGGGGCGATGGCGTGGGCCAGGCGGCCGAGCGCGACCAGGAAGCGCCCCAGGCGCTCCGGGCGCAGCTCCGGCTCCAGGCGGTCGTTGAGCTCGGCGAGGGCGGCGAAGGCGGGCCGGCAGCGGGCATAGGCCGCCGGCGCCAGCACGCCGGTCAGCACGCCGTGGCGCCCGGCGGCGGCGGGCGCGTGCACCAGCAGCGCCGACACCAGGGGGTCGTCGAGCAGGCCGGGCATCCAGCGCTTCAGCCCGGCGAGGGTGAAGGCGCAGTCGATGCCGTACAGGCCGCGGCCCTGCTCGTAGGCGTGCCAGGCGCCGGGGGCGATCACCGCGAAGCTGCCGCGCGCCAGCGCCTGGTCCTGGTGGGCGAAGCGCTGCACGGCGCGCCCGCCGGTGATCAGCACCAGTTCGTGGAAATCGTGGTCGTGGGCCTCGAAGCTGCCGTCGCGCCGCGCCCAGGCGTGGCAGCCGACCACGTCGGCGGGGGTGAAGAAGCGCGCCCAGGTGAGGTGGGAGGGCATGGCGTCCTGTATCGTGCTACCCGGTTTGTGCCCGGAGGCTACCGGGCGGGCGCCGCCAGTGTATGCTCGCTGGCTGCCATGCGCCGACTCCTGCTGCTCCTGCTCGCCGTGCCGCTGCCGGCCGCCACCGTGACCATCGCCCGCGGCGAGCTGGCGATGGACTGCGCCCTGCCCGATCCGGCCGCGGCCGGCACCCGCTTCGACGGATCCTCGCTGGCGCCGCGCGCGAGCTGGCGCGGCCGCACCCTCTTCGCCGGCTACACCCACCTCAACTACCCCGAGACCAACACCGCCGCCGGCTTCGCCGAGGAGTTCGACACCGGCGAGCGCAGCCTGCCGCCGGGCTGGGCCCAGGCCCGGCCGGGCGAGGCCTTCCTCAAGCTCGGGGTGGGGGCGCTGCGCAAGGAGGGCGACGGCTACCTGCACTGGCGCACCCAGCCGCTGGCCGCGCGCGGCGCCTGGCAGGTCGAGCACGGCCCCGACTGGTACCAGACCACCTGGCGCTCGCCGGCGGTGGATGGGCGCGCCTGCACCCTGGTGCGCCGGGTCGAGCTGCGCGACGACGGCTTCACCGTCAGCCACCGCCTGGCCAACACCGGCAGCGTGGCCCTGGCCAGCGAGCACTACGCGCACCACTTCCTGTGCTTCGCCGGGCGGCCGGTCGAACCCGGCTACGAGATCGAACTGGGCTGGGAGCCGCCGGCGCCGGCGGTGGTGCCGGCGCCCCTGCATCTGGCCGGCCGGCTGCTGACCATCGGCGCCCTGCCCGCCAAGTGGAGCCCCACCGACGGCGCCGGCATCGCCCTGGCCGGCGGCGGCAGCGAACTGGCGGTGCGCCACCGCGGCGCCGGGGTCGAGCTGCACCTGCGCTGCCAGCCGGCCCCGGCCCGGCTGGTGATCCATGCCACCCCCCAGGCCCTCTGCCCGGAACCCTTCACCGCCCTGGGCGCGCAGCCGGGGGCCGAGGTATCCTGGTCCTGCACCTACACCTGCCGCGAGCCCGCCCCATGAAGCCCATCGCCCTGCTGCTGCTGTCCGCCTGCGCTGTCGCCGCCGAGCCGGCGCCGGTGTTCCACGCCGGCTTCGACCAGGGCCCGGCCGGGGTCGATGCCGCCGGCCAGGCGGTGGCGCCGAGCGTGGCCGAGGGGCTCACCTTCGTCGACGGCATCAGCGGCCAGGCGGTGCGCCTGGCCGCCACCGGCGGCAAGCTGCCGCGCCTGGCCTATCCCTGCCCCACCGCCGCCGCGGCCGGCACCATCGCCGTGTGGGTGCGGCCGCTGTGGGATGGCGACCAGGACCGCTCCTGGCATGGCCTGTGGAACGGCACCTGGTTCTACGAGCACTACCTGCGCGCCGACGTGGTGGCCGCCGACGGCACAAAGCGGGAGCTGGGCGCCGGCGGGCGCCACGGCCTGCGCCGGGGCGAATGGCACCAGGTGGCGCTGAGCTGGGATGCCGCCGGCTGGAGCCGGCTGGTGGTCGACGGCCAGGTCTTCTCGCACGGCATGGGGCCGTGCCAGGACCAGCAGCGCCAGGGCGTCGGCCGCGAGGCCGCCACCAGCCTGATCCTGGGCGCCCTCGACGCCCAGGGCCACCACCCCGCCGAGGCCGACTTCGACCAGCTGACGGTGTGGGACCGCGCCCTCGATCCGGCGCAGATCAACGCCCTCTACCGCGCCCAGGTGCGCATCGACGCTGCCTGCGAGCGACGCTATCTGACCGCCGGATCCTCCGAGCGCCTGGAGGTGGTGGCGTGGCCGGGCGGCACCCTGCCGGCGCTCGACGCCGGCCTGCCGCCGCTGCGGCTGGAGTCGCCGTTGGCAGTCGAGCTGGCGCTGGAGGACGCCGCCGGGGCGGCGGTGGCGCGCCGCACCCTGGCGGTGGCCGACCGCCGCACCGAGCTGGCCCTCGACCTGCCCGCGCTGGCGCCCGGCGTCTACCGCGCCCGCCTGGCCTGGCGCTCGCCCACCGGGGCGGCCCTGGAGCGCAGCTGGACCCTCACCGCCGCCGTGCCGCCCGCCGCCAACCCCGACACCGGCGAGCTGGTGCCGGGTGCCGCGGTCGCCGACCTCGACTGCGCCGCCACCGAACCGGTGGGCAGCAGCAGCGGCAGCGGCGGTATAGCTGAGCGCGCCGGGGCGCGGGTGCGCGAGACCCCGGGCAAGTCGCGCGACGAGCGCCTGGCCTGGGAGCTGGCCCTGCCCGCCGGCCAGGCCGACGGCCGGCCCTGGCTGCTCGAGGTGCAGTGGCCCGACGACCAGCCGCGCACCTTCGGCATCTACCTGTACGCCTGCACCGAGGGCACCAAGGCCAGCCACCACCGCGACCGCTGCGAAGGCGGGGTGCTGGGCGGGGCCGAGTACCCGGTGAGCGGCGCCCTGGTCACCACCCGCTACCTCGTCCACCCCACCACCCCCACCGTGCTGGCCGAGATCCGCACCCTGGTCACCGGCCAGCCGGCGGCGGTGGCGCGCATCCGCCTGCTGCCGCTGCCGGGCCGCCTGCCGCGCCTGGCGGTGGAGCCGCCGGGCGTGCCCGCGCGCCGCTTCGGCCACCTCGACGAGGACCAGACCTGGGAGGTGCCGCTGCGCTACGACCTGCCCAAGGGCGCGGAGCGGGCCCTGCCCATGGTCGAGGCGCTGATGGACTACGCCGACCACGCTGGCATCGACGCCATGAACTGGCAGGTGCTGCGCTATGGAGACGCCCAGTACGATCTGCCCGGCCGCCGCCAGGGCGGCAGCCACTTCGTCGAGCAGCCCGGCGCCACCGCCCTGCTGCTCGACCGCGCCGCCGGGCGGGGGATGCGCGTCACCCTCACCGTCAACCTCAACGCCCTGCCCGAGATCGCCGGCCGGCCCGACCTGGCGGCGGCGCGGGCGGCCGACGGCTGGTACCGCCGCAGCCGCGGCGGCCAGCCGGTCAAGGCCTGGAACGGCCTGGAGCAGGCCAGCCCGCTGCATCCGGACTGGCGCCGTCGCTGGCTCGCCCATCTCGACGAGGTGTTCGCGCGCTTCGCCGCCCATCCCGCCTGCGCCGGCGTCGAGCTGTGGGTGGGCGAATGGGTGATCGATCCCGAGGCCGCCTTCGACCAGCGCACCACCGCCGCCTTCGCCGCCGTCAGCGGCGTCGCCGGCCTGCCCGCGGGCGATGGCGGCGCCGCCTGCGCCGCACGCGCCGATCTGCTGCTCGGCCGCCACCGCCAGGCCTGGACCGCCTGGTGCTGCGCCGCCAACGCCGCGCTGGTGGCCGAGGTGGTGGCGCGCCTGGGCGCGGCGGCTCCGGGCAAGTCTCTGCGCGTGGTGCTGGGCGGGCCGGCGATGAAGGGGTCGCCCGACGACCCCTCGGCCGAGGGCGTCGATCCGCTGGCCCTGCTGCGCGACGAGGGGCTGGACGTCCAGCGCCTGCGCGCCGCCGGGGCGGTGGTGGTGCCGATGCGCCAGCCGACCTGGGACCGCTGGCAGCTGCACTGGAACCGCCAGCGCAGCACCGCCGACGAGCTGCTCGCCGACCCCGTGCGCCAGGCCGCCCTCGCCACCCCCGGGGTGGGCGCCAGCTACGGCTTCTACCGCTACTTCGAGTCGTACTTCAAGAGCCCGCTGCCGCAGCGCTACAACAGCTACTTCCAGGATGCCGACGCCAAGCCGCACGGGCGCTTCGCCCTGCGCGAGCCGGTGCAGGCCCTGACCGCCTACGACCCGCAGGAGATCCTGCTCGGCGCCCAGTCGCTCGGCACTGCCGGGCGCGAAAGCGAGATGCGCGAGTTCGCGCGCGCCTTCCGCGCCCTGCCGGTGGGCGTCTACCAGGACGCGCCCGGGGTCCGCGATCCCCTCTGTGTGCGCCAGGCGGTGGTCGCCGGCCGCACCTTCCTCTACGCCGCCAACCGCTGGCATGCCCCGGTGCGGCTGGAGCTGGAGGTGGCCGGCGGCATCCGCGACCTCGGCGCCGGCCGCGACCTGGCCCCGGCCGACGGCCGCCTGGCCCTGACCCTGGCCCCGTTCCAGCTCGTCGCCCTGCGCCTGGCCGGACCGGCGCGGGTGGCGGGGGTGGTGCCCGACGCCGCCGCGGCGGCCGCCGCGCAGGTGCGCGCCGACGCCTATGCCGCCGGCATCGCCCAGCTCGACGGCTTCAAGGCCCCGGTGGCCGAGCACCGCGCGCGCCTGGCGGCGCTGCAGGCCGCGCTCACCGCCGGGGCGGTGGCCGAGGCCCACCGCCTGTGGGCGTCCAAGCCGGTGCTCGGGCTGGAGCAGGAGCTGGAGCAGGCGCGCAGCGGCTTCCTGGGCGAGGCCGCGGCCATGGCGGCGCGCGGGCGCTACGCGCTCAACTGCGGCGCCACCCGCTACTTCCGCACCCCCGCCGGCCAGCTCTGGCGGCCCGACCAGCGCTGGCGGCCGGGCGGTTGCGGCTTCGACGGCGACCACCACGGCGCCGAGCATGACATCACGCGCATGACCGGCCCGGTCGACCGCTTCCTGCTCTTCAGCGAGGCCTACGGCGTGCGCGCCTACCGCTTCGCGGTGCCGGCTGGCAGCTACACCGTGCGCCTCTACAACCGCATCGGCTACCAGCCCAACGCCGCCCCCGGCAAGGTGGTGATGAGCCTGAGCATCGAGGGCCGCCCGGTGTGGGACCGCCTCGACCTGTTCGAGGCCCTCGGCCGCGACGACACCAGGGCCCTGGTCAGCGAGTGGAAGGGCATCCGCTGCGACGACGGGGTGCTCGATCTGGAATGGAGCACCCCCGACGGCGGCGGCGGCTGGGTCAACGCCATCGAGGTCATCCCCGAGGAGGCCAGGCCGTGAAGCGGGGAGGCACAGCGCGTCGCCTCCCTCTTCCCTGGGAGCGCGGGGCTCCAGCCCGGCAGTTGGGCGGCGCCGAGTCCGGCGGTGGCGCGGCGCGCGCCTTCACCCTGATCGAGCTGCTGGTGGTGATCAGCATCGTGGCGATCCTGGCCGGCATGCTGCTGCCGGCGGTGAGCCTGGTGCGCGACGCCGCCAAGAGCGCGCGCTGCGCCAGCAACCTGCGCCAGGTGCTGCTGGCGGCCGGCATCTACACCGTCGACAACGAGGGCTTCCTGTGCCCGGTGTTCACCCATGACGGCGGCGCGCTGGGAGCCTCGAACTGGACCGGCATCCTGGTCTCCTATCTCGACGGCAGCCTCACCGGCCTCTCGTTCACCGATCCCGGGCGCCAGCTGCCGGTGGCGGTGTGCCCGGCCTCGCCCCGCCGCTTCGGCTACGGCCTCAACTACGAAGGCTGCGCCGACGCGGTGAGCAAACCCAAGCCGGCGGCGGCGATCCGCAATCCCTGCGACCTGGTGTATTTCACCGACAACATCGCCACCGACCCGGTCGGCCTGGCCTATTGCGGGGCGGCGGCGGTCGAGGCGGTCAACGCCGGGCGCGCCTGGCTGCGCCACGGCGCCTGGTCGGGGCCGGAGTTCACCGTCAGCTTCATCCACCGGAAGCGGGCCACGGTGGCCTGGGTCGATGGCCACGTCTCCACCCGCACCGTCGGCGACGGCTTCGTCGCCCCCGGCTCCACCGCCTGCTACGACGCCTGGTGGCGTCACTGAGGCCGCCGGCCGGCCGGGGCCGGCGCCGGGGGGCATCCCCGTCCCCGTTCACACCGTGTAGGCCAGCGGGGCCCGCTCGCGCCCCCAGCCGTAGGCCATGCGGAAGTCGCCGCGGATGGCGTAGAGCTCGGCGCAGCTCAGCTCGATGTCGAGATGGAACCGGCCGCGCCCGGCCAGCGCGGCGGTGCCCGCCCCGCCGCGCCACGAGGGGCGCCAGAACAGCTCGTCGCCGGTACAGGGGACGCAGTCCTCCCAGGCCATCCCCGGAACCGGGCCGCCGTCGTCGTGCCGCACCGCCACCCGCACCCGTCCATGCGGCGCGCGCACGTTCAGGCGCAGGTCCCCGCCGAGGAACTCCACGCTGCGCGTCATCACCCGGCCGGTGCCGGCGCAGCTCTCGAGGCGGGCGAAGCCGTCCAGGCGCAGGGTGTGCAGCAGCAGGGCGGCATCGTCCTGCTCCTGGTCGAGGAAGTGCTCGGCCTTCGACCCGCCGGAATAGAAGCGGATGACGTGGTCGCTGCCGACCGCCATCGCGCCGCAGTAGATGCAGCCGCCGCCGTGCCGGCCGCGCTCGTTGACCGGGATGAAGGCCTGGTGGCCGGCGCGCTGGAAGCGCCAGCCGTCCAGGCTGTAGGCCAGGGCGCAGTCGATCGGTCCGCCCATGCCCTTGGCCACCGGCTCCTCGGTGGGGTGGCAGTGCAGGCGCCAGAGCAGGCCGAGGTAGAGGTCCTCGTAGCGGTGCACCGGCATGCCGTAGAACTGCACCAGGGGCGGATCCTCGGGATCGGGATGGATCACCAGCTCGGGCGGCCGGAACGACATCCAGTCGGCGGTCTCGAAGAAGGCGATGCGCCGGTCGCCGCAATGCGGCCGCCGCGAGATGCAGTAGGTGCCGCGGTGGTGGTTGAAGAACGCGGTGATCGGGCTGTCGAGGGTGTAGTCGCCCACCACCACCTCGGGGCGGATGGTCCACGCCAGCCCGTCGGGGCTGGTGGCCAGGCCCTGGCGCCCGTCGCGGCTGAACAGGTACTTGAAGCGGCGGGCGGGATCCGGGTCGTGGGCGTCGCGGAAGGCCGGCCCGCCGTCGATGTGCCCGGCCACCGCGAAGGCGAGGTTGGGGGCGTCGTCGCGTTCGCACAGGCCGCGCCGGGCGCGGATGTCCGGCCGCCGCCAGTGCAGGCCGTCCCCGCTGCAGGCGTACATCAGCCCCTGCGAGCGCGGCAGCCAGCCCTCGGGGCGGCGCGGACCGTCGGGCAGGGCGGCGCCGTAGAGCGCATGCCAGCCCCCGTCCGCCTCCTGCCAGACGCAGGGGAAGTTCCAGGTGCCCTCGGTGAGGGGGTCGACCAGGGTGGCCTCCGGCACCCACACCGGCCGGCCCAGGGTGCGGCGCACGTTGTGCATCAGGCACAGCGGCCAGTCGTCGAGGAAGAGCATGGCGGCCATGGCGGTTCTCCGGCCCCATCATGGCCGTCGCCCCGCCCAGCGGCCAGCGGCGGGGAAGGACATCGCAGGAGAGAATGCGGACAGCGGCCTCCGTCCCGCGCCGCCGCTCAGGTCCCGTCGCGGTGCTGGTGCCGCCGCCAGGCCTCCGGCGGCAGGCCGAACTTGGCGCGGAACAGGCGCGAGAAGTAGGAGCGGTCGGGGAAGCCGTGGCCGGCGGCGACCTCGTGCACGGGCAGGTCGTTCCAGCGCAGCGACTGGGCCGCGGCCTCGAGGCGCTGGTCGAGGATGAAGCGGTGCACCGGCATGCCGTAGGCGGCGGCGAACAGCCGGTTGAGGTGGCGCGGGGTGACCGCCAGGCGCTCCGCCAGCCGCGCCAGGGGCAGGTCCCGGTGCAGGTTCTCGAGGATGTAGGCGTGCAGGTCGGCGAGGCGGTCTCCGCCCCCGCCGGCATCGCCCGCGGCGGGGCGCAGGGCGGCGTCCAGGCGGGCGAGCAGGGTCCCGGCCAGCGCCCGCACCAGCAGCACGATGGCGTCACCGGATGCGCCGAGGCGGACGAGGGCGTGCAGCTCGTCGGAGACGGCGAGCGCCCCCTCCATGCCCTCCAGCGTCCAGTTCCCGTCCGCCAGGCCGGCATACCAGGGCTGGAGCCGGCCCTGCCCGCCATCCTCGCCCAGGATGAGGTGGAACCCGGTGATGGTGGCCCTGCCCCGCTCCACCTTCCATCCGTGGGCGCGTCCCGGCGGCATGGCGAACACCCCGCCCCGGCCCAGCACCCGCTCGACGCCCTCGCGCCGGTAGAGCACCTCGCCGGCGGTGACCAGCGAGAGCTCGAACCAGGGGTGGACATGGTCGGGGAAGCGCATGCTGGTCCCGGCGACGACATCATGGAGCCGTGCGATGCGCACCGTGCGCCCGTCGAGGACGAAGCGGCCCACCGCATGCGTGGTCGTGGTCATCGCCCGGTTGAACCGCTTCCATGCGTCCTCGGCCATGGCGGGCAGGCTACCGGCCCGGACGGGAAACGCAGCCCGCCCCGTCCGCACGTCCCCGGCGTCCCTTTCCTGCAACCCGCTGTCCGCTCCCTCGCCTGGAGTCCCGGCCGCGGATCCGGCATGATGCGGGGGGAGGGCGTGCCATGACCGTCCGAGGACGCGGTTTCACCCTGATCGAGCTGCTGGTGGTGATCTCCATCGTGGCCGTGCTCGCCGGCATGCTGCTGCCGGCGGTGTCCCTGGTGCGCGCCGCCGCGCGCGGCTCCGCCTGCGGCAACTCGCTGCGCCAGATCGGGCTGGCGTCGACCGGCTACGGCATGAACAGCAACGGGATGCTGCCCAGCATCCGCGGCATCACCACCGGCGCCGTCCCCGCGGCGCACTGGTTCCAGGTGCTCGCCCCCGAGCTGGACCTGCCCGCCGACTATGGCGGCGGGCGGTGCACCGCCCTCGCCACCCTGCGCAACGGCGGCGCCAACCCCTTCTGGGGCTGCCCGGAATGGAACACGCGCAAGCGCGGCAACCTCGCCGCCCTGCCCTCCGACTCCAAGCCCGGCTACGGCATGAACGTCCACCCCCTGGGCTACCGCGGGGCGGCCGACTCCGCCAACTCCGACTTCTTCGGCGAGGCCTTCTATGGCGCCGGCTTCGGCTCCCCGGTGCGCGACCTGCCCATCTCCATCCTGTCCTTCCCGTCGGCCCGCATCCTCGCGGGGGATGGCGACGACTGGTACCTCGCCACCTGGTCGACCACCGCCGCGATGTTCCCCGCCGGCCAGGGCGGCGACGAGCGCCACCGCGCGGCGCGCAACAACTTCCTCTATTTCGACGGGCACGTGGCGGGCGTGCGCCTGGCGGTGGCCGGATACGGCGTGTCCGACCCGGCCCGGCTGCCCTGAGCGGGGCTCACACGAAGCGGCTGCGCTCGCGGCACTGGCGCGGGCTCATGCCGGCGAGGGCGCGGAACAGGCGCGAGAAGTAGTGCGCCTGCGGCATGCCCACCGCCGCCCCCACCGCCTGGATGGGCAGGTCGGTGCCGGTCAGCAGGGCGCGCGCACGCTGGATGCGGCGTTCCATCTGGAAGCGGCGCGGGGTCAGCCCGGTCTCGCGCTTGAACAGGCGGATGGCGCTCGACGGGCTGGTGCCGAGGGCGGCGGCCAGCTCGGCCAGCGGCAGGCGGTCGCCGGCGCGGTCCAGGGCGGCGATGGCCCTGCCCATGGCCGGCGAGGGTGCCGTCTGCTGCGCCGCCAGGGCGGTGGCCAACTCGGCCAGCAGCAGGTGGGCGAGGCCGCGCTGCCCGGCCTCGTCGGGTTCGCCGGCGAAGGTGGCGACCACGTACTCGGCGAGCAGGCCGAGCGGCGGGTGGTGGCGGGCAGGCCGGGCAGGGGCGCATCGCGCCGGCCGGGGCGCGGCCAGGCGCCGGCCTCCTGCGGGATGTCGCAGAAGCGCACCGCCACCCCGCGCTCGTGCAGCGGTGCCAGGTGGATGCTGCCGACCGCGAAGCCGCGGCGGGGATCGGCCTGGTAGCGCACCCGGTGGCCCCAGGGCATGAACAGGAAGTCCTCGGGGGCGAGCGCGAAGCGCACGCCGTCGACGGTCACCGTGCCGCGCCCGGCGCGGCACCACAGCAGGCGCCGGCTCTGCACCGAGGCGGAGCCGCGCTCCTCGCCCGGGGTGAAGCGGAAGTGGTCGCCCTGCAGGATGATGGCGTCGGGGGCGCCGGCGCGGACGGCGGCGGGGTCCATGCCGCCATGCTGGCCGGGGGGGCGGCCTGGCAATCGCGTGCAAGAATGCCCATCGCCGGCATTCCGTCCCCCGCCGCCGCCGCGTAGGCTGGGGGCGAGGACCCAGACCATGGCCAGCACCGTCATCCCCTATCACGACTACCGCCGCCGGGTGTTCGGCTGCTGGCTGGGCAAATCGATCGGCGGCACCCTCGGCGGCCCGTGGGAGGGGCGCACCCCGCCCCACGAGCTGACCTTCTACGACCCCGTGCCCACCGCCATGCTCGAGAACGACGACCTCGACCTGCAGCTGGTGTGGCTGGCGCGCCTGCGCGACGGCGGCCTGCCCATCACCGAGGAGGTGTTCGCGCGCGGCTGGCGCGAGCACATCCACGCCTGGCCGGACGAGTACGGGGTGTGCTGGCGCAACCTCGACCTCGGCCTGCAGCCGCCGCTCAGCGGCAGCCACGACAACGGCTTCACCGCCGGCATGGGCGCCGCCATCCGCACCGAGCTGTGGGCCGGCATGGCCCCCGGCGACCCCGCCCTGGCCCGCCACCTGGCGCGCGCCGACGCGCGCTGCGACCACAGCGGCGAGGGGGTGTGGGCGGCGGAGTTCATCGCCACCATCGAGAGCCTGGCCTTCGTCGAGCAGGACCGCGGGCGCCTGATCGCCGCCGGGCTGGCCGCCATCCCCGCCGGCTGCCGGGTGGCGCGCGCGGTGCGCTGCGCCCAGGAGTCGTGGGCCGCCACCCGCGACCGCCGCGCCGCCTTCGCCCGCCTCGACGCCGCGCACGGCAGCCGGAACTTCACCGACGTGGCGATCAACCTCGGCATCATCGTGCTCGGCTGGTGCGCCGGCGAGGGCGACTTCGGCGCCGCCCTGCTGGCGGCGGTGAACTGCGGCTACGACGCCGACTGCACCTGCGCCACCCTGGGGGCGATCCTCGGCCTGGTCGATCCCGACGGCATCGGCCAGCGCTGGCGCCAGCCGATCGGCGAGGCCATCGCCCTCGGCCGCTACGTCACCGGCATCACCCCGCCCGCGACCATCGCCGAGCTCACCGACCACACCGCCGCCCTGGCCATGCGCGCCCTGCCCGCCTACGGCTCGGCGGTGACGCTGTCCGGCGCGCCCGCCTCCGACCAGCCCGAGCGCCTGCCCGCCGCCGCCTGCCGCCGCCTGCGCGCGCTGGAGGTGGACGACCAGGCGGCGGTGCTGGCGGTGCATCCGGTCCACCTCGCGCTGACCTACCCGCCGGGGGTGCGGGTGCGCCCCGGGGAGCCGGCCGCATTCCGCCTGACCGCCACCTGCACCGCCGAGCGCCCGCTGCGGGTGGCGCTGGCGGCGCGCGCCCCCCGGGGCTGGACCTGCGCCGGCACCGCCCGCGGCGAGCGCACCCTGGCCCCCGGCGAGGCGCTCGCGCTCGACTTCACCCTCGCCACCGGCGAGC
>JAKLKR010000152.1 GCA_023150565.1 Planctomycetota bacterium | reverse complement strand
TTCCTCGTGGTGCTTCTCGGCCACGCTGATGCGTTCGAACACCGCCGCCACCGCTGGGAAGCCCTCGGCGCGCGCGATTTTGGCGAACTCGGGGTAGAGCACGGTCCATTCTTCGTTCTCGCCACCGGCGGCCGCGGCCAGGTTCTCGGCGGTGGTGCCGACCTTGCCGGCCGGGAAGCAGGCGGTGATCTCGACCTCGCCGCCCTCCAGGAACGAGAAGAAACGCTTGGCATGCTCCTTCTCCTGGTTGGCGGTCTCCTCGAAGATCGCCGCGATCTGCACGAAGCCTTCCTTCCGCGCCGCGCCGGCGAAGTAGGTGTAGCGGTTGCGTGCCTGCGATTCGCCGGCGAAGGCCTTGAGCAGGTTCCTCTCGGTCTGGGTGCCCTTGAGCGATGCCATGAGGGATTCCTTGGTGGTCGGTGATGACTGGCGGGGACCCGCCAGGGTGGTGATGAGGGTGTCGGCGTCAGCCGCCGGCGGCAGCAGGGTGGCGTCGGCGACGGCGCGCGCGAGGGCCTCGGCCCCGTGGCCATCGCCCACCAGGACGGCGCCCGCCAGGCGCCCGTCGCGCACCAGCAGCCGCCGCCACACGCCGGGGCCGGCGCTGGTCAGGACGCGGTCGTCAGGGCCGGCCTGGAGCGCGCCGATGCTGACCACCTCGGTGGCCAGCACCTTGAGGCGCATGGTGGGGGCGAGGGGGGCGAATGCGGCGGTCCCGCCCACCGCGTTGGCACCGGCGATGGCGCCCTGGGCCTGGGCCACCGTCCACAGGCCGTAGGCGCGTCCGCGGTGTTCGCAGCAGTCGCCTGCCGCCCACACCCCGTCGGCCACCACCAGGCGATCGTCGACCACCAGGCCGGCCTTGCCGGTGGGCAGCCCGGCGGCGGTCGCCAGGGCGGTGTCGGCGCGCACCCCGGCGGCGACCAGCACCAGCGTGGCGGGCAGGGTGCGGCCGTCGGCGAGCGCCACCGCCTCGATCTGGCCGGTGCCGACGAGGCGATCCACCGCCACCGCGGTCAGCACCTCGACCCCGATCGCTGCCAGGTGGCCGGCCAGGCAGGCGCCGCCGCCAGGATCGAGCTGGCGGGTCATCAGGTGCGGGCCCTGTTCCAGCACCTGCACCCGGCAGCCGCGCCCGGCTAGCGCCCCCGCCATCTCCAGGCCGAGCAGGCCGCCGCCCACCACTGCCACCCGCGTGCCCGGCTGCGCCAGGGCCAGGATGGCGTCGGCATCGGCGCGGCTGCGGCAGGTCCGCACCCCCGGCAGGTCGCGTCCGGGGATGGGCAGCAGGAAGGCGCCGGCGCCGGTGGCCAGCACTAGGCGGTCGAAGGCGAGGGTGCGGCCGTCGGCGCAGCGCACCTGGCGATTGACGAGGTCGAGGGCGGTGGCGCTGGCCGCGACCAGGGCGATGTCGCGCTCCTGGTACCAGGCGGGTGGGTGGAGCGGGAGGTCGGCGCGCGCCACTGCCCCGGCCAGGTAGCGGGTGAGGTTGATGCGCTGGTAGGGCTGGTCAGCCTCGTTGCCGAGCAGGGTGATGCGGCAACTGGGCGCGGTGCGGCGGGCGGCCTCGGCCGCCGCCACCGCGGCGATGCCACTGCCGAGGATCAGCAGGTGGCCGGCAAAGCCGGTGGCTGCGGCGGTCGGCGCCTTCTCGGCGATCGCAGCGAACGAGTCGGCGCCCACTCCGCACACAGGGCAGTTCTCAGGCGGGGTGTCGCCCTCATGTTCGTGACCGCAGACCAGGCAGCGCCAGTGCTTCGGCATAGGGGATCCTCAGGGGGTGGTCAGGTTGATGAGTGGGTCTCGGATGCCAGGGCGGGATCAGATTCGGGACCAACTAGCTATTGACAATCATTAGCAATAAGGAAATGGTAGGTAACTCCCCGAGCCAACCCATGTCCATCACCATCGCCGGACCAACCACCTATCCCTCCCAGCCATGAGCCTGCAGCGCCGGTCCTAGCCTGGATGCCCTGCGCCCCGGCCAATCCGGGGTGGTGACTGCCCTGGAGGGGGCCATCTCGCCACCTGCCGCCGGCTGGCCGAGATGGGCCTGGTCGCGGGAGTGGCGGTGACGGCAAGGAGGAGGTCGCCCAGCGCCACGGCACCACCCTGGCGGCCATCGCGGCTGCGACCGAGGAGTCGGCGGCGACTGGCGATCTGGCAGGACGGCAGCAGGATCTGAACCCCAACCCTTCCCAGGAGACCCCATGCTCAGCCCCACCCTCGTCGACCGCCTGAACGTCCAGGTCACCCTGGAGTTCTATTCCTCCAACCTCTACCTGCAGATGGCCGCCTGGTGCGACCACAAGGGCTATCCCGGCGCTTCGGCCTTCCTCGCCCAGCACGCCAGCGAGGAATACCAGCACGGACGCAAGCTCTTCACCTACATCATGGAGGCCGGCGGCCTGGCGCGCATCGGCGCCACCGAGGCGCCCAAGGCCGACTACACCGGCATCGGCGAGGTCTTCGAGCAGACCCTTCAACATGAGGTGATGATCACCGGCAAGATCAATGCCCTGGTCAAGGCGGCGATGGACGAGGGCGACTTCTCAGCCTTCCAGTTTCTGCAGTGGTACACCGCCGAACAGCACGAGGAGGAGAAGCTTTTCCGCCAGATCGTCGACCGCATCCGCGTGATCGGCGCCGACGGCAAGGGCATCTACTGGATCGACAAGGAGATCGGCAAGCTGGCCAAGGGCGTTTCCGCGACCTGATCCGGCTGCCGCCGCACGACGCACACCCCGCGGGCCCTGCCCGCGGGGTGTGCGCGTTGCTGCCTCCCAGGGTTCCGGCGCACGGACCGCACGGCGGAGAGGCATGGCCGCGATTCAGCCCGAGCACATGACGCAGCCCTCGGGATCGGCGGCGGCGCAGGTCCCTTGGGCCCAGGCCACGACCTCCTCGTCGGGCAGGGGTGCCAGGTCGGCGGCGGTGGCGGCGCCCTTGGACAGGAGGAGTTCCTCGGCCTGACGGCGGCGGGCGCGGGACTTCTCCATCCCGGCATCGACCGTCACCTTCTGGGCCTGCCGCGCCGCGGTCTGGCGGATGTAATAGCTGCCCGTCTTCAGGCCCTTCTTCCAATCGTAGAAGTGCATCGAGGTGAGCTTCGCCAGGCTGGCGTCGCGCAGGTAGATGTTCATCGACTGCGACTGGCAGATGAAGGCGCCGCGGTCGGCGGCGAGGTCGATGATGTGGCGCTGGCTGATCTCCCACACCGTGCGGTAGAGCTCTTTGATGTCCTCGGGCAGTCCGGGGATGTCCTGCACCGAGCCCTCGGCGGCGACGATGCGGTCCTTGAGCGCCGGGCTCCACAGGCCGCGGGCGATGAGATCCAGCACCAGGTGGCGGTTCAGGCGCACGAATTCGCCCGACAGCACGTTGCGTTTGAACAGGTTCGAAGGGATCGGCTCGAAGCCTTCGGTATTGCCCAGCACGTTGGCGGTCGAGGCGGTGGGCATAGGCGCCACCAGGAGGCTGTTGCGCAGGCCGTGGCGGACGACGGCCGCCTTGAGTACAGCCCAGTCATACCGCCCAGAGGTGCAGTAGACTTCCTCGGCGGTGGCGGGCAGGGCCTCGCCGCGGGCAAGGCGCTCGTCGTACCACAGGTCGTACTGCAGCCGGCCCCGGCTGGCGGGCGAGCCGGCATGGGTCAGATGGGCGCCCAGTTCGGCCGCCAGGGCGCACGAGGCCTCGGCGGCGGCATGGTAGACGGTCTCGAAGATCTCGCGGTTCAGCCGACGGGCGCCGTCCGAACCCCACGCCAGGCGCAGGCGCAGGAAGACGTCGGCCAGGCCCTGCACGCCGATGCCGATGGGCCGGTGACGCAGATTCGAGGTGCGCGTCTCGGGCACCGGGTAGTGGTTGAGATCGATGACCCGGTCGAGATTGCGGGCCACCGTGCCGACCACCGCATGCAGGGCCGCATGGTCGTAGGTGCCGTCGGCGGCGATGAAGGCCGGCAGTGACACGCTGGCGAGGTTGCACACCGCGATCTCGTCCGGGCTGGTGAACTCGACCACCTCGGTGCACAGGTTGCTGCTCTTGATCGTCCCCAGGTTCTGCTGGTTGGACTTCCGGTTGCAGGCGTCCTTGTACATCAGGTAGGGCATCGAGGTTTCGACCTGCACCTCGCAGATGCGCCGCCACAGGTCCTGGGCGCGCATGGTGCGCATGCCGCGGCCCTCGGCCTCGTAGCGCTGGTAGAGCTCGTCGAAGGCCCCGCCCCAGCAGTCGGACAGGCCGGGGCAGCGCACCGGGTCCATCAGGGTCCACGGGCCGTCGGCCTCGACCCGGCGCATGAACAGGTCGGGCACCCACAGGCCATAGAACAGGGCGCGGCAGCGCATCTCGTCCTTGCCGGTGTTGCGCTTGAGATCGAGGAACTCGACGATGTCGCCGTGCCACGGTTCGAGGTAGATGGCGAAGGAGCCCTTGCGCTTGCCGCCGCCCTGGTCGACGTAGCTGGCGGTGGCGTCGAAGTTCCGCAGCATCGGCACCAGCCCGTTCGAGGTGCCGCCGGTGCCGGCGATGGGCGCCCCCGCCGCGCGCACGTTGTGGACATGCAGGCCGATGCCGCCCGCCATCTGGCTGATGCGGGCGCAGTCGGTCAGGGTCTTGTAGATGCCCTCGATCGAGTCGTCGTGCATGTGCAGCAGGAAGCACGACGACATCTGCGGCTTGGGCGTGCCGGCGTTGAACAGGGTCGGGGTAGCATGGGTGAAATGCCTGGTCGACATGAGGTGGTAGGTGTGGAAGGCGCGCTGCAGGTCGGGCTCCGCCGCCGGCCGGCCCAGGCCGATGGCGTGGATGCCCAGGGCGACGCGCATCCACAGGTACTGCGGCCGCTCGACGATGCGCTTCCCCACCTGCTGCAGGTAGGACTGGATGAGCGTGCAGATGCCCAGGTAGTCGAAATCGGCATCCCGCTCGTGGCGGATCTCGGCGTCGATGCGCGCGGCATGCGCGCGCACCACCGCCAGCAGCTCGTCGGTGATGGCCGGGGCCGGACGCCCGGCACCATCGAGCCGGGCGGCGAGGATCTCCACCGCCTCGGCGAATGTCGCTGGCGAGTCCTCATGCAGGATCGCCGCCTGCAGGCGGGCGGCCAAGCGGTCGTAGTCGGGATGGGTGGTGACCAAGCCGGCGGCGGTGCGCACCGCCAGCTCGTCCAGTTCGCGGGTGCCGACCCCATCGTAGATGCCAGCGATGACGCGCTGGGCGACCAGGATCGGTTCCACTGCCAAGCCGATGGCATGGGTCTCGACCCGGACGGTGATCTTGGCGAGGTCGATGGCGGCGGCGCTGCCGTCGCGTTTGGTGACGTGCATGGGAAGTCCTGTTCAGCGGATGTGGCAGTCGATGCCGGCAGCGCGGGCCTGGTCGCGGACGCGGATCAGCAAGCCAGGGTCGGGTGGGCGGAGATCGGCGCCGCGGTCCGGCAGGTCGTCGGTCCGTCGGAAGGGCTGGAGAAACCAGCGTTCGCCTGGACGCAGCGCCTGTCGCAACTCGGTCAGGCCGGCCTCGTCATGCCAGCCGCCGCAGACCGTGGTGCGCAATTCATAGGCCACCGCGTGCCTGCGGAGAGCGCTGAGTGATGCCGACACGGCGGTGGCCATGCCGACCCCGCCCACCAGCTGGTCGTAGCCGGTCCACCCTGCCTTCACGTCCAGGGCCACATGGTCGGCCAAGCCATGGTCGAGGATGGTCGCCAGCGCCTGAGGCCGGCTGCCGTTGGTGTCGAGTTTCACCCGCAATCCGAGCGCCCCCACGGTGGCGAGGAACACCGGCAGCCCGGCATGCACGGTCGGTTCGCCCCCGCTCACCACCACGCCAGCCACGCGGCCCAGATTGGCGCTCAGACGACCCAGCACCTCCTGCGTATCCAACAGGGGCCCAGGCTCGCAGAGGCTGTGATTATGGCAGTATGGGCAGTGCATGGTGCATCCGCGAACGAAGACCATCGCCGCGACCGTGCCCGGGAAGTCGCTCAGGGTGAGCGGCAGGAATCCGCCGATACGCAGCATCAGGCTGGCTGCAGACGGAAGGTTTCGCGCATCCCGAACTCGCGCTGCTTGCCCTCGTTCCACTGCTGCACCGGCCGGAGGTAGCCCACCACACGGCTGTAGACCTCGCTGGCGGCGCCGCAGTCGGGGCAGTGGTCGTGCCGCCCGGAGCGGTAGCCATGCACCGGACAGACCGAGAAGGTCGGCGTGATGCTGACATAGGGTAGCTTGTAGGTGCTGCACACCGTCTTGACGAAGGCCGCCACGGCAGTGGGGTCGGCACAGGCCTCGCCCAGGTAGACATGCACCACCGTGCCACCGGTGTAGCTGCACTGGAAGGCATCCTGGTGGTCGAGGATGGCGAAGATGTCGGCACTGTGATCCACCGGCAGCTGCGAGCTGTTGGTGTAGAACGGCCGATCGACGGAGCCGATGGAGCGGCCATCGGCCAGGCGGAGGGTCGGATGGTGCTCGCGGTCGAGGCGGGCCAGGCGGTAGCTGGTGCCCTCGGCCGGCGTCGCTTCCAGGTTGTAGTGGTGGCCGGTCTCCTCCTGGTAATCGGCCAGACGCTCACGCATGAAGGCCAGGACGCGCAGGCCGAAGGCCCGGCCGCGTGCATCATCGAGGCCGACGCCCATGAGGTTGGCGACACCTTCGTGCAGGCCGATCAAGCCGATGGTGGCGAAGTGGTTGTGCCACCAGCAGCCGCGCCGTGCCTTGATCGAGCGCAGGTAGTAGGCGCTGTAGGGATAGAGCCGGGCGTCGGTCAGTCGCTCCAGGGTCTTGCGTTTGATCTCCAGCGAGGTTTTGGCCAAGTCCATGATCGCGCCCAGGCGGAGCAGGAAATCGTCCTCGGACGCGGTCAGATGGCCGATGCGCGCCATGTTCACCGTCACCACCCCGATCGAGCCGGTGAGCGGATTGGCGCCGAACAGGCCGCCGCCACGCCGGTCGAGCTGGCGGGTGTCCAGGCGCAGGCGGCAGCACATCGAGCGCGCGTCGTCGGGCGACAGGTCGCTGCCGACGAAGTTGGCGAAGTAGGGGATGCCGTATTTCGCCGTCGCCTCCCACAGCGGCTGGTGGCGCGGATCGTCGTACTGGAAGTCCTTGGTGATGTTCACGGTCGGGATTGGGAAGGTGAAGACGCGCCCCTTGGCGTCGCCCTCGGCCAGCACCTGCAGGAAGCAGCGGTTGAACAGGTCCATCTCCGCCTGGTAGTCGCCATAGCGGGTGCCCTCGACGCGCATGCCGCCGATCAGCACCGGCTCCTCGGCCATCGGTTTGGGCACGTCGAGGTCGAGGGTGACGTTGGTGAAGGGGGTCTGGAAGCCGACCCGGGTGGCGACGTTGAGGTTGAACACGAACTCCTGCAGGGCCTGCTTCACCTCGCGTTCTGACAGGCCGTCGTGGCGGATGAAGGGCGCCAGGTAGGTGTCCAGGCTGGCGAAGGCCTGGGCACCGGCCGCCTCGCCCTGCAGGGTGTAGAAGAAGTTGACGATCTGGCCCAGGGCCGAGCGGAAATGCTTGGCGGGCGCACTCTCGGCCTTGCCTGGCGCGCCGGTGAAGCCGCTCTCCAACAGATCGGCGAGATCCCAACCGACACAGTAGACCGAGAGGGCATTGAGATCGTGGATGTGCAGGTCGCCGCCGGTGTGGGCGGCGCGCACCTCGGCGGGGTAGACCCGGTTCAGCCAGTAGGTGCGGGTGATTTCGCTGGCGACATGGTTGTTGAGGCCCTGGAGCGACCACGCCATGTTGGCATTTTCGCTCACCTGCCAGTCGTCCTTGGCCAGGTAGCGGTCGAGCAGGTCGACCTGCGACTGCAGCGCGATCTCGCGCAGACGCGCGTGCTGGTCGCGGTAGATGATGAAGGCCTTGGCGGTGGCGCGGTGCGGTGAGGCCAGGAGCACATCCTCGACCGTGTCCTGGATCGCCTCGACGCCCACCGCGCCGGAGGGCGTGGTCTGAGCGAGGATCGCCAGCACGGTGCGGGTCAGACGAGCAGCGGTATCGGCGCCGAATTCTCCGGTGGCGGCACCGGCCTTGGCGATGGCGGCGGTGATGCGGCCGGCATCGAAAAGCTCGGAACGGCCATCGCGTTTGGCGACGGTGGTGAGGGGGGCGGTGGGCACGAGGGCGGTCGACATGGGGTTCCTTCAGAAGTCGGTGTCGAAGGCGATGCGCTGCTCGGCAACGCTCGTCCCGACCCCGGCACGGCGGTATTCGGCGACCTTCTTCTCATGGAAGTTGGTCTTGTTCTGCAGCGCGATGCGCTCCATGAACGCGAAGGGGCAGGCGTCGCCCCACAGCGGGGCTCCGCCGAGCTGGGTCAGCAGGCGGTCGGCGACGCAGCGGATGTAGGACTGCATGGCACCGGCGTTCATGCCGATCAGCGACACCGGCAGGGCCTCGCCGGCGAAGCGGCATTCGATCTCGACCGCTTCGCGCACGATCGCCTCGATGCGTTCACGCGGGCAGCGCTCCTGCAGCTTGCTGTGCAGCAGCACGGCGAAGTCGGTGTGCAGACCCTCATCACGGGCGATCAGTTCGTTGGAGAAACACAATCCGGGCAGCTTGCCCCGCTTCATGTCCTTGAGCCAGTAGATCGAGCAGAACGAGGACGAGAAGAAGATGCCCTCGACGCAGGCGAAGGCGACCAAGCGTTCCGCCAGCGGACGTGAGGCCTCCAGCCAGCGCAGGGCCCAGCGCGCCTTCTCGCCGACGATGGGAACCGTCTCTACCGCGCGCAGCAGGCGATCGCGCTCGACACCATCAGTGATGTAGGTGTCGATGAGCAGCGAGTAGGTCTCGCTGTGGATGGTCTCGATCAGCATCTGCATGCTGTAGTAGGCGCGCGCCTCGGGGGCGCTGACCTCCTGGTAGAAGCGCGCCGCCAGGTTCTCGTTCACAATCCCGTCGGAGGCGGCGAAGAAGGCCAGGACATGTGACAGGAAGTGACGCTCGCCATCGCCGAGCTGGCGCCAGTCCTGTTGGTCTTTCGACAGGTCGATCTCCTCGGCGGTCCACATCAGCGCGAGGTGGTCCTTGAATGCCTGCCAGAGATCATCGTGGCGGATGGGGAACAGCACGAAGCGGCTGCTGTCCTGCGCCGTCAGGGGGTCGGCGAGCCGGGCCAGCAGCCGTTCGAGTCCGGGCACCTCGGGGGTGTCGCGGGCCTCGCGGGCGGTGCGCCGCGATTCGCGGTAGAGTACGAAACGCCGGGCCGCGTCGTGTTCGCCTGCGCGCATCAGCGCCAGCTCGGCCTGGTCCTGGATCTCCTCCAGCCAGACCGTGCCACCGTCCGGCCGGGTACGGGTGAGGGCGTTGCAGACCTGGCGGACCAGGGTGGCGCACCGGGCGCGCTGCTCGCTGCCCAGTTCGGTCGCGCCAGCGGCGGCGAGCAACGCCTTGCCGATCGCACGCGCGATGCGTTCGGGATCGAAGGCGCGGAAGCTCTCGTCGCGGGTGCGCACCCGCCAGCGGGTGAACGCCGCCGGGTCGAGGTCCGACCAACGATCGCAGGTGACGGAGGGGCCCGGGTCGGGCAGGGCGGATGTGGTCATGCGGCAGTCCTGGGTCGCACGGAGGTGACACGGGAGCGCCGCACCGCTTCGACAGCGGAGGAGCTGATGGCGCCAGTCCCTGATCCACGGGGACGGCACTCCCGGTCGCAGGCCGGTCTCCCGGCTCCCGGATCATCCCGACAGCGGCCTTCCCGGGTTGCCCCAGTGGTGATTGCTGCCAGTCCCCGGTCACGGTGGCGGGTCCACGCTGGAATCACGGCCATGGGGCCGCTCACCAGTCTTCCCGTTTACCCTGCCGGCGAACCGGCAGGCACCTGCGAGGACGGAAAACTACCGTATGTAGTGGTGTGTCAAGTCCGATGCCACTAGCCGTTGCTGTGTCTTGATGGCCTCCCAGGTCGCCTGTCGGTCGCGATCTCGGTGCATTGCTTGGCTGATCGCGTCGGCTTCGCCGCGCCGACGACCCTCCATGCCCAGTTGACAACTTGCTAATGATAATCATTATCATATGCACAAAGGGGGGCGACATGATGATCCACGGAGTTCTCCCCGCCGCTGTGATGGCGACGATCCTGTCCTGGAGCGACGCCGAGATCGCCCTGGGCGTGCCGTCGCCGGCCTGGTCGGCGACCGCGCCGCTGCGCCGGCTGGCCGACCTGGGCGGCATACCGACCTGGCAGCACGGGTTCCTGGCCGCCCATGCCGATGTATGGGCCTGGGTCTACCGGGAGGCGGTGCTGTCTGGTCAGGAAGCGGCGGGGGTGGGCGAGGCCCTGATGCGCGCTGGAGGTGGCGGTTTCGTGGCCGGCAGCGAGGCGGTGCGCCGAGAGGGGGGTGCCCAATGGCGTGACTGGTACGCCGAACTGCTGGTGCTGCGCAAGGCCATCGGCCAGCTCGCCCAGGGCCATGCCGTCGCCGCCGCCCACACCGCCTGGCGCTGCCATCAGCGGCTGGCGGTGCTGCAGGCCTGGTGGTGGTCGGACGAGGCTGCGCTGGTGGCGTGGGTGGCCGATCCGCAGCGGCCAACACCGGCGCTGCTGTCACCGCTCCATGGGCGCGCTCTGACAGAGCCCGGCTCGTTGCTGCGGGCCGGATTACCGGTGGCGCCCGCGCCCGCAGTGCTGGTCCCGGCGGTGCGGCGCACCCTCGATGCCGGGTTGGCGGATCCCGCTCTGCACTTGGCTCTGCGCCTGCCGATGGATCCCCCCGCCCATCGCCTCCTGCTGGCCAAGGCCCTGGCCGAGGCTGGGCACCGCCGCACCGCCGCCCAGCTGCTGCGGGCCCAGGTCTACCAGGGCGGCGATGCTGAGCGGGGGGCAGCGCGCGCACTGCTGGCAGCGGTCCACGATGGCAGTGGGGCGGTGGTACGGGCCCTGCGCTGTGGCACCACCGCCGCGCCTGCGGTGCTCGCCGCCAGCCCCTGGCTACGCCTGGGCACCGCCGACCGCCTGCTGCGGCAGGGCGAGCGGGACCAGGCACGCTCCTGGCTGGCGGGCATCCCGGCCGGTGGGCCGGCCTGGGAACGGCGGCGGCGGCTGGTGGCAGCGGCAATCGGTGGCAGCCAGTCGCTGGATCCGGTCGCGGTGCTCGATGAGGCGGTGGCGGCTGGCGACTGGCAGCTGGTGGTGCACCTGTGCGCCAGCGGCGGTGGGCGGGTGGCGACCTTGGGGTTGGCCCCGCAGGACCGGCCGCTGAGCCCGGCTTGATCCATATCAAGGTGATGTTCCTGAGAATCGATAGCATGTAACCAACATCCCCCTGGAGCGCGTCCACATGCCTCTCGACCCCGACCGCACCGTCGCTGCCCTGATCGTCGACCAGCCTGCGCTGGTCGACGCCCTGGTGGCCCTCGGATTCGCGCCCCTCGCCAACCCGGCGGTGCGGGCGGTGATGGCCCCGCGCACCACCCTGCGCGAGGCCTGCGAACGCCACGGCCGGCCGTTGGCGGGGGTACTGACGGCGCTCGACGCCCGTTTGGCCGGAGGGGTCTGGCCATGAGCGAGCTGATCAACAACCGCGAGCACCGCGTCCACACCCTCAAGACCATCGTCCTCGACCTGCACGCCGGCGCGCCCATGGCTGAGGTCAAGCGGCGCATGAAGGAGTTGGTCGGCCAGTGCGACGCCGGCGAGATCGCGGCGATGGAGCAGCAGCTCATCGCCGGTGGCATCCAGGTGCACCAGATCATGGGCATGTGCGACCTGCACCGCGAAGCGGTGTCCGAGGTGTTGGCCCCGGACCGCAGCCCGCTGCCCGCCGGCCATCCCGCCGAGGTGCTGCACCAGGAGAATGCCGCCCTTACCGTGCTGGCTCAGGAGATGCGCCGGGGCCTGGAGGGCGATGGCGACCAGGACGCCCGCCGGTTGCGCCTGCGCCAGGGCCTCAACGAGCTGATGGACGTCGACAAGCACTACCGGCGCAAGGAGCACTGCTTCTTCGCGGTGCTCGAACGCCACGGCATCGATGGCCCTTCCAAGGTCATGTGGGCCAAGGACGACGAGGTGCGCGCTGCGCTCAAGGCGTGGGCGGCGGCGCTGCCGGTAGCGCCCTGGGCCGACCAGGCGGCGCTCGCCTGCACCGCCCTCGACCTGGTGGTGGCGATGGTCGAGCGCGAGGAGCGCATCCTCATCCCCATGTGTCAGGCGGTGTTCACCGAGGACGACTGGGCGCGTATCCACGCCGACAGCCCGGCCCACGGCTGGTGCCTGGTGGTGCCGGCCGCCGCCTGGCGCCCCGCCGGCGCCGAGCCCGGCCCGGCTGCCGCCGCCCTGCCCGCTGGTGCCGGGGTCGATCTCGGCACCGGCGTGCTCACCCCCGAACAGCTGGTGGCGCTGTTCCGTACCCTGCCGGTGGACATCACCTATGTCGACCATGAGGACCGGGTGCGCTTCTTCAGCGAAGGTCCCGAACGGGTGTTCGCACGCACCCCGGTGATCATCGGCCGCCTGGTCCAGCACTGCCATCCGCCGCGCAGTGTCGACATCGTGCACCGCATCCTCGACGACTTCCGCAGCGGCCGGCAGTCCAAGGCCGAGTTCTGGATCGAGATCCGCGGCCGCTTCGTGCACATCCAGTACTTCGCCCTGCGCGCCACCGCTGGCGCCTACCTCGGCTGCCTGGAGGTGACCCAGGACGCCACCCGCGTGCGCGCCCTGGCAGGCGAACGCCGGCTGCTGGAATACGCCTGAGCGTGCCATGACAGTGGTGTGCACCTGGTCGTTGGCGTTCGTCCGCCGGCCGATGGCACGTCGCTGCCACCCAACCATGGTGGACCCGTTGCCGGCGGTGATGGCGACCGATTTGTCGGTTGAGATGATATTGCGTATCATTAGCATTACGCCATGACCACCATCCCAGTCCTCCATCTCATCCGCGTCACCTGCCTGACCACCCTGATCGCCCTGGCGGGCGCCAGTGAAGCCGCCCTCACCAAGGTGGTGGTGGCGCTCAAGCCGGACAAGAACCCGGAAGCCATGGCCGGTGAGCGCAAGGAGCTGGCCGCCGCCCTGGGCACACGCCTCGGCCTGCCGGTCGAGGTGATCGTGCCGATGAGCGGTGCGGTGCTGATGGAAGGCCTGACCAACGGTTCGGTCGACCTCGGCTGGCTGGCCAGCACCGATGTCGCCAAGCTGCTGGCGCCACGCCCAGTGGGGGTGCTGCTGGCGGCTCGCCTCAAGGGCGAGACTGCCTACCGCTCGGTGTGGCTGACGCTCAAGGAACGCACCTACGCCTCGCCGGCCGATCTCCAAGGCAAGCCGGTGGCCTTCGCCTCCAAGACCAGTACCTCGGGCTGCATCGTGCCGCTCCACGACCTGGTGCAGAAGGG
>JAKLKR010000151.1 GCA_023150565.1 Planctomycetota bacterium | reverse complement strand
ACCCGGTGCCGTCGGCGCGCGACTACGATCCCACCATCGACCGCGAGGTCGACCGGGTGGTGCGGCGCATGCTGTCCAAGAAGCCGGCGGAGCGCTGCAATTCCCTGCGTGAACTGATCGAGGAGTTTGAATCGGTCGAGGTCCGGCTGGCCGGCACCGACTCGGTGCTGCGCAAGTCCAAGGGGCCGGTGCGCGCCCTCACCGGCGCCCCGCCGCCGCCGCGCCGTGAACAGCAGGTGCGTCCGCCGTCACCGCCGTCACCGCCGCCGCCGCCGGTCGAGGTCGAGGAGCCGCCGGTCCAGGCCGGTGGCCAGCGTCCGGTGCCGGAGTGGCTGAAGCTGGTCGATGATCATCCGGTGCCGCCGTCGCCGCCACCTCCGCCGGCATTGGGCGCGGCACCGCCGTCGCCGCAGCCGGCCACCTCGCCGTCGCCCTACCCGGTGACCTCCGCCGGTGGCAGCACCCCTGGCGGCCGCGCCCCCAGCCGCCGGCTCGATCTCGAGCTCGACCGTGCGCGCGAGCGCGCCCGCCGCAGCGAACTGAACGCCATCGCTGCCAGCGGCGACCGTCTCGCCGCAGCCGGCCGCCTCGATCAGGCTGCCTCGGAATGGCAGCGCGCCGCCGGTCTCGCCAGCGATCCCGGGGAACAGGCCGAACTGCGCACCAAGGCCAAGACCGCGCGCCAGAAGGCGGTGCGGGCGCGCCATGGCCGCCGCATCCTGTTCTCGCTGCTGGGGCTGGCGCTGGTGGGCAGCGCCGCCTTCGCCCTGCCCCCGCATGTCCATGGCCTGATCGCCGACCGCCAGCTCGACGCCCTGCTCGCCAGCGCCAGCTCCGACCGCCGCAGCCAGGTCGCCAGCCTGCGCGCCTTCGCCGATGCCGAGCAGGCCCCCTGGCCGTGGTATGCGCAGGTGTTCCGCCGGCCGTACGCGGTCGCCGCGGCACAGCGCGCGCGCGACCTGGCCGCCGAACTGGAACGCATCCCGGCCGTCCAGCCGGGGCCGGCGCCGCAGTCCGGCGCGCCGGTGCCCAACCCGGTGCGTGCCGGCGATCCTGCCGCCCTCGAGGCGGCGTGGGCGGATGTCCGGGTGCCGCTCGCGGCCGTGGTTGAGCGCGCCGATGCCCTGGCCCGTACCGGCGTCGCCCGTGCCGCCGAGATCGCCCGCGAGGCCCGTGGGCAGCTTGCCGCCGCCCAGGAGGACGTGCGCCGCATCGAATCCGCCCGCCTCGCCGGCCGCCAGCGCGAGGCCCTGCGCCTGGCAGCCGATTTCCGCCAGCGCAACCGCCGCATGCCCGAGGCGGTGCTGCCGCTGCCGGCGCGCCTGGCGGTCGACAGCGCCGGCAACCCGGCGCCCGACCTGACGGTGAAGATCGACGGGGTGGCGCTGGTGATCGAGGCGGGAGCGAGCGAGCTGCCCTTCTGCCGCTGGGGCGAGCGCGAGACGGTGGTCGAGGCCACCGCCGGCGGCTTCCTGCCGGCACGCCTGTCGGTGCCGGCCACCGCCGAACCGGCCGACCGCGCCTATGCCATCCCGCTGCGCCTGGCCCCGGCCTGGAGCCGTTCGCTGCCGCAAGCGATGGCCTCGCCCTGGGGGGTGCGCCTGCGCGCCGCCGGCGACCAGCAGTTGGTGGCGATGCACCGCGACGGCCTGCTGCTGCTGCGCGCCGGCGATGGCGGCATCGCCGCCCAGGCCGAGCGCGCCCCGGGCGCGGGCGGATTCTCGCCGCTGTGGGTGATGCGTCCCAGCCGGGTGCTGGCCGGCTTCGACGACGGCCAGGTGGTGGCGCTCGACCCCGGGACCCTCTCGACCGAGGAGGTGGTGCTGCGCGGCCGCCAGGAGGTCCAGGCCTGGCTCGACTTCGAGATGACCTTCCAGGCCGGCCGGCGGCTGTCGGTGGCGGTGCAGGACGTGGCCGGCGCCAAGCAGGTGGTGGCCTTCGACGCCGGGCGCGAACTCTGGCGCTATTCCCAGGTCAAGGGCGCCCAGCCGCCCTTCCTCGGCCGCCACGACGACCGCCTGCTGGTGATCGACGACAGCCGCCTGCACTTCATCGAGGAGGACGGCAGCGGCGCGCGTTTCGTCCAGCTGGCGGCGCCGCGCATCGGGCCGGTGGTGCCGGTGGCCGCGCTCGGCGGTGTGCTGGTGCCGACCACCACCGGGGTGCGGCTCTACCAGCTCGGCGGCCGTCAGGATCCCGCCCACCTCACCGAGCAGCCGGCGCTGACCGCCCCTGGTCCGGCGCTGGTCGCCGCCGATGGCGACCAGGTGCTGCTCGCCGGGCTCGACGCCAGCGTCGAGCTGCTGCGGGTGCAGCGTGGCGGGGTGCAGCGGGTGTGGCGCCAGGACGGCACCCGCCAGCAGACCTGGCCGCCGCTGCTGACCGGCGATTGGGCGGTCACCTGCGACGACGGCTTCACCGTGCGCCGGCGCTCCGACGGCCAGGTGGCGCTGCGCGTCACCACCGGCGCCCCGCCGGCCGGGCAGCCGCTGGTGGTTGGCCGCCTGCTGGTGGTGGCCGACCGCACCGGCGCGGTTGCCGCCTACGACCTCAAGCGCCGCTGAGCGGCAGGGGCGGCTTGCGCTGCCACAGGCTTGGCGCGACCCCGTGGGCGCGGCGCCAGCAGCGGGTGAAGGTGTCGGCGCTGCGGAACTGGCAGCGTTGCGCCACTTCGGCCACCGCCAGCCCCTGGCGCAGCAGCGCCCCCGCCAGTTCCAGCCGCGAGGCCAGGATCATCTCCTTGGGCGGCAGTCCGTACCAGCGCGCGAAGGTCTCGTAGGCGGTGCTGCGCGCGGCGCCGCTGGCCTTGACCAGTTCGGCCACCGTCACCCCGACATGCCCGCGCCGCCACATCAGCTCGACCATCGGCTGCAGCACCGGCTCGCGCCAGTTGCCCTTCTCGACCGGTTCCTTGACGAACTGCGCCAGCCACTGGCGCGCGGCGGCACGGTGGTCGGGCCCGGCGATGCCGGCCTCGACCAGGGCGCGGGTGGGCTGGGCGGGCAGGCGGCCGAACCAGCGCCGCTCCGGCTCCACCACCGCCACATCCGACCACGACGGCAGGAAGCCCTGGCCGAACCAGGCCGCCCCCGGGCGCAGCGGCTCGTGCTCATGCCACACCCCGGCCTCCAGCAGCAGGGCGTCGCCGGCCTGGAGGTCGAGATGCCCGTTGGGGTGGGCGATGCGCACCACCCCGCTCAGGCACACCACCGCGGTGGGGTTGGGGTGGAGGTGGCCGGGGCCGATCCAGGGCCAGCGCACCGCGTCGGTCCAGACCGTGACCTGCCCGGGTTCCTGGGCGAAACGTTCGAGCGCCGCCCACCACCGCCACAGCCAAGCGTCCATGGGTCCGACGATCCGTCGGTGGGGGGCGGATGGAAGGGCGGAGCCGGTGCTGGAGCCGCACGGGGTGGTGCCACCATGCCGGCATGTCCCCGACCGGCGAGCCGCTCGACCGCTTCCTGGCCCGGCGCGGACAGGGCTCGTGGGCCGGGGTGCGCCAGCTCATCCACCGTTCGCGGGTGCAGGTCGATGGGGTCGCCACCCGGCGCTACCACCAGCGTCTGCTCGGCGGCGAACGGGTGGAGGTGGACGGGGTGGTGGTGGCCGATGGCCCCGACACCACCGTGCTGCTCTGTCACAAGCCGGCCGGGCTGGCCTGCAGCCGCGATCCCGACGACATTCCGCTGATCTACTCCATCGTGCCCGCCGCCCTCGACCACCCCGACCTGCACACCTGCGGACGGCTCGACCGCAGCACCACCGGGCTGATCGTGCTCACCATCGACGGGGCGGTGACCCAGCGCCTGACCGATCCCGCCGGCAAGCGCTGGAAGCGCTACCGGGTGGTTTTCGCCGGCCGGCTGGCCGATGACGCGGTGGAGCGGGTGGCGGCCGGGATGGTGCTGCCGGACGACGGCACCTGCTGCCGGCCGGCGCGCCTGCGGGAAGTCGATCAGCAGGAAGGGGGAGGGCGCTGCACCCTCGAGCTGTGCGAGGGCAGGTACCACCAGGTGAAACGCATGATCCTGGCGCTCGGGGCCAGGGTCGAGGCGCTGCATCGCGACCGCATCGGCTCCCTCGAACTGCCCGCTGACCTGGCCCCGGGGCAGATGCGTGCGGCCAGCGCCGCCGAACTGGCGGCGCTGGAGCGCGATGCCTGACCCTCAACGCAGGTGCAGGATCTCGTACAACTCCTCGCCCCGCTGCTTCACCCCGGCGGTCGGGCAGCGCGGGGCGGCGAAGGCCACGGTGCGGGCATTGGAGAGGTCCTCGCGGCCGTTGGCCGGGTCGATGCCGGCCGGCTGGCGGCCGCCTTCGTAGGCGCGCACGGCGTCGAACAGCGCCAGGCCGATGCTCCAGGGCAGGCCCGAGAAGCAGTGCAGCTGCACCTGGGGCTGGTGGATGCGCTCCAGGCCATCGACCTCGAAGGCGGCGAGTTCGCCCGCCAGGTAGGCGTGCAGGCGTTCGAGCTCACGGTTCCGCACCTGGGGGTCGCTGGCGCCGAGCAGGGCGCCGTCCAGTTCGATCGGTGCGCGGTTGCCGACCCGGATGCGGGCCCGCGCCGGCGGTGTCCCGGCAACGCTCAGACCCTGCCAGGAGCGGTCCAGGGCGTGGGCATCGCCCTGTTCGGGCAGGCCCACCGGCCAGGCGGCGACGCGCACGCTCTGGTCCTTGGTCACCACCGCCTTGCCTTCGCTTGGCCCCGATTTCGGCAGCAGGGCGGGGATGACGGCGTCGGGCGAGGAGAACTTGGTGGTGAGCACGAAGAAGATCAGCAGCAGCATCACGCAGTCGATCATCGGCACCAGGTCGAGGCGTCCGTTGCTGAGATGGTCGTCGGTGGCCATGGCGAAGCCCTCCGAGCGGATCAACGCCGGCCGGGCGGGCAGGTTCACCAACGACAGCAGCCGCCGGTGGAACCGGCGGCTGCGTGGCTGGGGACCCGGATGGGCCGCGAGGCTCAGCTGACCTTGATGTTGCGCACCTTGGGCAGGTTGAACACGCTGTTCTTGCCCTCGGTCCAGCGCTCATCGGCCTTCAGGCGCTCGATGCGCTCGGAGCGCGAGAGGACATTGCGGTGTGCGGAGAAACCGCCCTTGCTGGCGTAGGACCCGTGGATGCTCATGTGCGACCTCTGCGGTGGGGTTGCGCTTTATAGGGGGGTCCGCCGACGTGCAAGCCCCGGCTCACCCTGGCGGCGGGGTGGGGTTGCGGATCGGCGGCACACGGTGGGCCTCCTGCACGCGGCCCTTGATATTGGTTTCCAGGTGGGTCTGGATCCAGCCGATCAGGCGGTCCATCGGCGTATCGCCGTTGCCGGCGTACTCGTTGCGCACCCGGGTGAGGATCTCGGACAGGGGTTCGTCGCGCTCGTGGTAGAGCTGCCGGTACAGTTCGCGCATCGAGCGGATGACGTCCTTGCTGTACCCGTCGCGCTCGAGCCCGACCACGTTGACGTTGATCGGTTCCGCCGGGTTGCCGTTGACCATCAGGTAGGGGGGGACGTCGACCCGCACCCCGCTCATGCCGCCGATGAAGGCGAGTTCGCCGATGGTGACGAAGTGGTGGATGCCGCACATGCCGCTGACCACGCATTTGCGCCCGACGCGCACATGGCCCGACAGCTGCGCGTTGTTGGCCACCACCACCTGGGTGTCGAGGATGCAGTCGTGGCCGATGTGGGCATAGGCCATGATCAGCGAGTCGTCGCCGATCGCGGTCTTCATCCCGCCGCCGAATGTGCCCTTGCTGATGGTGGCGCATTCGTGGATGCGCACCCGCTGCCCGATCACCACCTCGCTGTCCTCGCCCTTGAACTTGAGGTCCTGGGGGTCGCTGCCGACCACGCAGCCGGGGAACAGCACCGAGCCGGCGCCGACGGTGCAGCGGCCATAGACGGTGGCGTGGTTGCGCAGTTCGACCCCGGCGCCCAGCTTGACCGCCCCGCGCACCACGCAGAAGGGCCCGATGCTGGCCTCAGGGTGGATTTCGGCCTGAGGATCGACGACGGCAAGCGGATGGATGGGCATAGTGCGGGTCCGGAGGGAAGGGTGGCATCGTGGGCATCGCCCACGCCCCATCAAGTCGCACCGCCGGCGCGATCAGCGCCGGATCCCAGCACCACAGCATCACGGGATGGATGGGTGGTGCTCACCGACGCTGCATGGGGCAGGTGAACAGGGTCGTCGCATCAGCGGCAGGAGGCGGAGCCGGAGGCCGCTGGTGCGACGACCCATCCGGGGGTGCCCGCGGGGGCGCAGGGCCGCAGGGCCGGGAAAATAGCGATCGGGGCGGCGGCCAAGGGCCGCAACCCGGTCGCTCCCGGCCCGGAGGCCCGAAGCCCCTGCGATGAAAAAAGCGGAGGCGGAGGGATTCGAACCCCCGAGACCCTTGCGGGCCTGGCGGTTTTCAAAACCGCTGCAATCGACCACTCTGCCACGCCTCCATGCGGGCGCGAGGGAGGCTAGCGCTTTCCGCGCTGGCGCCAGTCAGCGCCGGGCGGCGAGCGCCTGCACCACCGCCACGATGTGCTGGGGCAGTTCCGCCGCCGCCTGCGGGTCGTCGAGCGCCAGGGCCAGGTCGGCTGCGGTCTCGGACAGGGCGGCGTCGCCCTTGGCGGCATCGAGCAGGGCGCGGGCGACGGTGAGCATGCCGTCCTGGGTGGCGCGGTGGTCGTCCTCGATCTGGTTGCGGGCGGCGTCGGCGTCGTCGGCGATCTGGCGCAGGCCCTCGATGCGCGAGCGCACCTGCGAGACCTCGGCGGCCAGCTGGCGGGCGATGGTGGTGCAGCCGGCCAGCACCTGGCGCGGGTCGCCGTCGGCATCGGGCATGGCGGTGATGGCCGAGAGCGGGCGGGTGCCGGTGGCATCGGCGGCGGCGGCCTGCAGGCGGTCGGCTTCCTCGCGCGCGCCCGACAGGGCTTCGACCAAGCCGAATACCGGCTCGGTGACGTCGAGCGAGTTGAGTTTGCCCGCTTTGAGCTGCTGGAGCAGGGCGAGATCGGCTTCGAGCAGGCGCGAGTCGCTGTCGCTGCCGCCTTCGCCGGTGATCGAGCGCAGGCGCTCCAGGTCCTTGGACAGGGTCTGGATCACCGCGGCGCCGACGTCGAAGTCGTGGAAGAAGCGCTCTTCGTCGCCGGCCTCGTCGCTGACCGGATTGCCGTCGGCGTGACGCGCGGCATAGTAGGCGGCATCGAGGCCGAGCACCCCTTCGATCAGGGCGGTCGAGCGCATCATCTGCCCGCGCACGGTGTCGCGCAGCTTGTCCTTTTCGGCGATGGTGGTGCTGAGCAGCGCCAGCTTCTCCTTCAATTGGTCCTGCAGCTCGTAGTTGTCCTGCTGGACCTCGTCGCGGGTGCGTTCGCTCTCTTCGAGCCGGCCCTTGAGCGCAGCCATGGCCTGTTCGACCTCGGCCTGGTTGCCGCCGTCGCGCTGGGCCTGGTCGAGGCGGGAGAGCGCGGCCTCGAGATCGTTCTGGATGCGCAGGCGCTCGGTCTCGGCCTGCTTCTCGCGCTCGATGCGCTCGGTCAGCTCGGCCTGGGTCTTCTTGAGCAGTTCCTCCTTTTCGAGGTCGCTGAAGGCGTCCTCGCGGCTGGCCATGTGCTGGCGCAGCAGGGTCTCGACCCATTCGACGAGCTTGCGCTCGGACAGCACCTTGACGCGCTTGGTCTGGCCCTTCTGCCGCACCAGTTCGGCGGCGGTGGTGCTCTCGGCCATCTGCGACAGGCTGTCGGCGACGTCGGGGATGCCCGGTTCGTTGGTCGACATGCGTCCTCCTGAGGGTCCCCCCAATCTGGGAGCGCTCGCGGCAAGGGTAGTGCCGGCGCGCAGGGGGGTGCCAGCGGAGTGATACAGGGCGGCTCAGCCCTTCCAGCGCTCACCTTTCAGGCGCAGGGCGAGGGCGCGCAGGGCGCTGGCGGCCGGGCAGTCGACCTGGCCAGCGGTGAACGGCCGGCGGCGGCGCACCGCCTCGGCCACCTGGGGGTCACGGGGCAGTTCGCCGGCGAAGGCCAGTTCGCGGCCGAGATGCTTCACCGCCACCCCGCGCAGCTTGGCGAACACCGCCTGGGCCTCGGCGAGGTTGCGCGCCTGGTTGACCAGGATGCGCACGTCCTTGCCCGGGCGCTGGGATTCCAGCACCTTGATCAGGGCGTAGGCGTCGGTGATCGAGGTCGGGTCGGGGGTCACCACCGCCAGCACCACCCGGCTGGCGCGCAGCGAGGCCATGACCTCGCGGCCGATCCCGGCCGGGGTGTCGATCACCAGCAGGTCGTAGGCCGAGCCCAGCCGCGCCAGCCCGGCGGTGAGCGCGGCCAGGCGGGTGTCGTCGAGCGCGGCCAGCTCCTCGTGGCCGCTGGCGGCGGGCACGAAGTCGATGCCCCAGGGGGTGCGGGTGACCACCTCGGGGAGGGACACGCCGCCGGCGAAGTGGTCGTGCAGGGTGCGTGCCGGGTCGACCCCGAGCAGGATGTCGGCGTTGGCCAGGCCGAGGTCGGCATCGATCAGCAGCGGGCGCAGCCCCAGGCGCGCCAGCGCCACCGCCAGGTTGACCGCCACGCAGGTCTTGCCCACGCCGCCCTTGCCGCCGGTGACGGCGAGCGCGGGCAGCAGGGGGTCGGCGGCGGCGGTGGCCATGGGGCGGATGCCTCGGGTGAGCTGGCGCAGGCGGCTGGCCTGGTCGACGGTGCGCTCCGGTGCGGAGGTCAGGCTAGGTGCCAGGAGGGGCATGGGAAGGCTTCCGCAGGGGTTCAGGCGGCGAGCGCGGCGACATCGGCCAGCACCCGGGCGGCCAGTTCGCGCGCGTCGGCGGCGCAGATGTCCTCGGGCACCTCCTGCCCGGTGGTGAGCAGCCGCACCGGCAGGCGGTGGCGGCGCAGGCAGCCGTACAGCCGCCCGGGTGCCACGCATTCATCGAGCTTGGTCACCACCGCGTGCTCGATCGGCAGGATCGAGAAGCGTTCGACCACCGAGGCGAATTCCGCCCGGCCGCTGGTGGCGGCGGCGGCGAGCATCACGCTGATCCCGGGCGCGGCGCGGCAGAAGCCCTTGAGCTCGTGCACCCGCGCGCTGTCGGCCGGGCTGCGCCCGGCGGTGTCGATGAGCACATGGTCGAGGCCGGAGAACCGCTCCAGGCAGCGTGCCAGCTGGGCCGGGGTCGAGGCCACCTCGACCGGGATGTCGAGCAGGTCGGCGTAGGTCTTGAGCTGGTCCTGGGCGCCGACGCGGTAGGTGTCGATGGTCACCAGCGCCACCGAGCGCCGGCGCTTGAGCACCAGTTCGCCGGCGAGCTTGGCGATGGTGGTGGTCTTGCCCACCCCGGTGGCGCCCACCAGCATCAGCCGGCGGCACTGCTCCCATTCCAGGGCGCGCACGTGCGGCAGGCCGCGCGCCAGCAGCAGGGTGAGGAACTCGTCGCGGCGGGCGGGGGCCAGGCGGCCGCCGGCCTTGCTGCAGGCCTCGTCCAGCTCGGCGGTGATCTCGCCCGGCAGTTCCACGTCCTCCAGGCGGCGGGCGGTGGCGTCGCCGAGATTGCCCACCGGGGTGCCCTGGCCGGTGGCCAGTCGGGCGAGCTGGCGGCGGATCGAGGCCAGCTCCTCCTCGATGCCGGGGGCGGCGGCCACCGGCGCGTCGGCGCGCGGGGGGATCTCGCGCGCCAGGCCGGCGGCCTGGCCGGGCAGCTCGTCGGGGGTCCACGAGCGCACCTCGGGTTCGCGCGCGGGCGCGGGCGGCGCCGCGGGAGGGACGGTGCAGGTGGCATCGTCGCGCGCCGCCACCACCTCATAGCCGGTGCGGGCGCCGAGCAGGCCGGGTTCGCGCACGGTGCGGGTCTCGATGATCAGGGCGCCTTCGCCCAGGTCGGCGCGCACCTTGGCCAGGGCCTCGGCCACCGAGCGGCCGGAATAGCTGCGGACGATCATGGCGCGATCCTCGGACGATCAGTGGAGACGGTCATTTCTGCCCCAGCGCGATGGTGCCCACCACCTCGACCTGGGTGGTGCTGCCCAGCTCGGTGTAGGAGATGACCGGCAGGTCTGGGAAGAAGCGGGCGGTGATCTGGCGCAGGCTGCGGCGCAGCGCGCCGGTGGTCAGCAGCACTGGATCGTGGCCCTGGGCGGCGGCGTCCTGCACCGCGCGGCCGAGCTGGTCGACCAGCGCCGAGGCCTCGGCGGGGGCGATGGCGAGCTGACCACCGTGGCCGGCGGCTTGGAGCATGGCCTGGGACAGGCGGCCCTCGGTGGCGGGTTCGAGGATCACCGCCATCAGCCGGCCCTGGCCGTCGAGGTGCGGCGCCACCACCGCGCGGCCGATGCGCGCGCGTGCCTGCTCGGCGAGCTGGGCGGGGTCGCCGGCGGGGTTGTCGGCCACCGCCTCGAGCACCTTCTCGAGGTTGGTGACCGGCACCTTCTCGTCGAGCAGGTGGGCGATGACCTTCTGCACGGTGCCAAGCTTGGCGTTGGCCTCGATGTCCTTGACCAGCACCGGGGCGTCGCGCTTGAGCGCGTTGAGCATCGCCTGCACATCCTCGCGGTTGAGGATGTTGCCGGCGTTGCCCTTGAGCACCTGGGTGAGGTGGGTGATGAACACCGAGCTGGGGTCGGTGACGGTGTAGCCCAGGCCCTCGGCCTCGGTGCGGCGCGCGGGATCGATCCACCAGGCTTCGAGTCCGAAGGCCGGCTCCTTGGTGGCGATGCCCTGCACCGGGCCCATGGTGCCGCCGCCGTCGATGGCGAGCAGGCGGTCGGGCTGCAGCTCGCCGCTGGCCACGCCCTGGCCGCCGACCGCGATGCGGTAGGTGTTGGGCGGCAGCTGGATGTTGTCCTTGATGCGGATCGGCGGCACCAGCAGGCCGGTGTCGCGCGCCAGCTGCTTGCGCAGGGCGGTGACGCGCTCCAGCAGCTGGCCGCCGCGGTCCTTGTCCACCAGCGGGATCAGGCGGTAGCCGATCTCGACCCCCAGGCGGTCGGCGCCGAGCAGGTCCTCGGGCTTCTCCTCCGGGCGCTTGGTCTCCTCCTTCTTGGCCACCTCGGCCTGGCGCACCGTCTCCTCCTTCTCGATCCCGGTCACGCTGAAGGACAGCGCCAGCATGCCGATGCCGATGGCGGCGAAGGGGAGCATCGGCATGCCCGGGATCAGGCCGAGCAGGAACACCACCCCGGAGGCGATGCGCAGCGCCTTGGGCTTGAAGAAGATCTCCTTGGACAGGGCCGCGCCCATGGTGTCCTCGCTGGCGTTCTTGGTCACCAGCAGGCCGGAGCCGATGGTGATCAGCAGCGAGGGGATCTGGCTCACCAGGCCGTCACCGACGGTAAGCACGGTGAAGGTCTTGATCGCCTGCTCGGCCGGCATGTTCATCATGGTCATGCCGATGACGAAGCCGGCGGCGATGTTGACGATGGTGATGATCAGGCCGGCGATGGCGTCGCCCTTGACGAACTTCTGGGCGCCGTCCATGGCGCCGTAGAACTCGGCCTCCTGCGCGATCTTGCCGCGGCGGGCGCGGGCGTCCTTCTCGCTGATCAGGCCGGCGTTGAGGTCGGCGTCGATCGCCATCTGCTTGCCGGGCATGGCATCGAGGGTGAAGCGCGCGGCCACCTCGCTGATGCGGCCGGCACCCTTGGTGATCACCACCAGCTGGATGATCAGGATGATCACGAAGATCACCACCCCGACCACGTAGTTGCCGCCGACCACGAAGTTGCCGAAGGTCTCGATCACCCCGCCGCCCTGGCCGGTGGTGAGGATCAGGCGGGTCGAGGCCACGTTCAGTCCGAGGCGGATCAGGGTGGTCACCAGCAGCAGGCTGGGGAAGGCGTTGAACTCGAGCGGGTCCTTGGCGTAGACGCACACCAGCAGGATCACGGTCGAGATCGCCAGGTTGAAGGCGATGAAGGTCGACAGCAGCGGCGATGGCACCGGCAGCACCAGGACCGCCAGGATGGCGATCACGCCGATGGCGAAGAGGAACTCCGAGCGCCGGGTCAGGCGCTCCATGGCGGTGGGGGCAGCGGGCGGTGCGGCGGTCTCGGCCACGGCTGGTCCTCCGGGGCTGTCGCCGGCTGCCACGCCACCGTCGCGGAATGCGACGGCCGGCCAGCAGGGCGGTGCCCATGCAGGGATGGAGGCGCGCGCTGTGCCAAGCTCCGCAAACGCACGAGCCCCAGGTCCGCATGGGACCTGGGGCTCGTTCCAACCGCCTGCAGGGCGATTACTTGGCGAAGAACTCGATAACCTTCTGGATGTTCACCGGGAAGGGCACCTGGTCGGGACCCGGGAGCGCCTCGACGGTGCAGCTCATGGTGTCGAGATCGACCTTGAGGCCGGCCGGGCGCTCCAGCAGGGGGGCGTTGGCGGTGACCTTGAGGTCCTCGCGGTTCTTGGCGCGTTCGCGCAGCTTGATCACGGTGCCGAGGGCGATGCGCTGGCCGGGGCTCTTGGCGCGGTGGCCGTCGAGGTCGATGTGGCCGTGGCCGATGAGCTGGCGGGCGGCGGGGATGGTGCGGGTGAAGCCGGCGCGCCAGACCAGGCTGTCCAGGCGGCTCTCCAGCAGCTGCAGCATGTTGCGGCCGGTGTCGCCGGGCATGCGCTGGGCGCGGGTGTAGACCATCAGCAGGCCGCGCTCATTGAGGCCGTAGTGGTAGCGCAGCTTCTGCTTTTCCTTCAGGCGGATGCCGTATTCGCTGACCTTGGGCGCGCGCTTGCCGGCGGCGGCCTGGCCGGGCGGATTGGGCCGGCGGGTGGCGGTGCGGGTGGTGAGACCGGGCAGCTCGGTGCCGAGGCGGCGGATGATGCGGACGCGGGGGCCGGAATAGCGGGCCATGATGCGGTACCTTGCGCGGAAGCGCGGGCGTTCTGCCGGTCTGGGGCGCCGGTCGGCGCAGGCCAGGGGGCGGCTGGAAGGGCGGGGCTTATAGCGGTGCGGTCGTCCAGGGCAAGCGCAGGGGGAGCAGAGTGCCCGGGTAGCCTGATCCGGCCCAGGTTCCGTGGGAGACGCCCGCGATCTTCCCGGGGGTTCCGGTCACCTGGGTCACGGTAGACAGTGAGAGTGGTGGCCCAGACAATCGATTAGGGAATGCATGGATGCATGCGTCAGCGCTAAAGTCGAGGTCTCTGTCGTTTTTTGCTCCATGGCGCTGGACGGGGTGATCGCCTATACTACCATCCTGCTCGCTTGAGCCGGCCGTCGGTGGGCGCGAACTGCCCTACTCGTTCTGGCGCCGGTTCGCCGAAATCGAAAACGTCCTGGCCGTGAAGATGGCGCCTTTCAATCGCTATCAAACGCTCGATGTCGTCCGCGCAGTGGCCGATAGCGGCCGCGCGGAGCAGATCACGCTGTACACCGGCAACGACGACAACATCGTTGCCGACCTGTTGACGGAA
>JAKLKR010000150.1:6214-13382 GCA_023150565.1 Planctomycetota bacterium | reverse complement strand
TCGGCGCTGCCGCCCTTGGCCGGCAGCGCGAGCAGGGCGGGATCGGCCACCGGCGCCTTGGCGCAGGTCAGGGCCATGACCGCGCGCAGGGTCTTGTCGAGCGCGGGCGAGACCGGGGTGTCGCCGGGGGCGCGCAGGAAGCGGTGGGTGACCGCCGCCTTTTCACCGGAATACAGTTCCGCCAGGCCCGCCTCCGGGGCGGCGGTCATGCGGTGCCGGATGGCGACCGTCTGCACCGCCAGCACCTCGAGCGGCAACGCGGCGCCGCCAGCGCCGGTGGCGCGCAGCTCGAGCGCGGCGCCGGCTTCGAGACCGGTGACGCGCAGGGCGCGCAGGGCGCCGCCGCCGGCCACCGTCTCGATCCCGCCCGCCAGCGGCTTGCCGCCGGCGAGGTCGACCAGCGCCATGTCGGCGGCGGCCGGATCGCCGGGCAGGTTGATCCACAGGGTGAGGGCGGTGCAGCCCTCGGTGACGTCGAGCGCCACCCGGCCGTTGTCGGCGCGCAGTGCGGGATCGGTCAGCGCCTCGCCCGCGGGCAGGGTGCGGCAGGCGCGCGCCAGCTCGACCAGGTCGGCCAGGCGCGCGAGCGAACGCAGCTCGGGGCCGGGCACCTGCGCCCAGATGCCGCGCTCGGCGGCCGGCACCAGCGCCACCAGGCGCACGCGCTTGGCCTGCTCGGCGAAGGCGGCGACCGCCTTCTTGGCCACCGCGTCGTTGATCGCCAGGCGGTCGGCGTCGGCGGGCAGGCCGGCGAGGTAGGCCGGCGGCATCGCCGGGTGCACCACCTCGACCAGGCCGTCGCCCACCACCACCACCAGCGCCCCGGCGGGCTGGCCAGCGACCGCCTCGGCGGCGCGGAGGTAGTCCGAGAAGCGGCTGTTGAAGGGCAGGGCGGCGAGTTCGCCGGCGCGCACCTCGCGGTCGAAGGCGAAGGTGCGCGCCTCCTTGGGCAGCACCGCCCCGGCGAGGAAGCGCACGCGGTCGCGGGCGGCGGCGCTGGAACGCGAGTTGTCGACCAGCACCGACGACGGTGAGGGCGGGGTCGGCGCCACCGCCTCGGCGGCCACGGCGGCCCCGAGCAGGCAGAGGAGGGAGGCGAGGGCGGGGAGGCGCATCGGGGTTCCGCTCAGCAGGTTCATGGCACCACCACCACGATCTCGCGGGGGATGCGCGAAACCGCGCCGTTGCGCGCGGTGAAGACGATCTCGGCCTTGCCGCGGTAGGTGCCCGCGGGGATGTCGTGGCCGCGCAGCACCGCCACCTCGACGTTGCCGGTGGCGCCGGCGGCGAGGTCGCTGCGGTCGAGGCGCACCGTGAGGTCGCGCTTGCTGTCGAGCACCTCGCCATCGGGACCGGTGAGGTCGCCCACCGTCACCGCCAGGGTGCCGGCCGCGCCGGCGCCGAGGGTGACCGGGAAGCGCAGGCTCTGGCGCTCGCGTTCGGCCCAGGCGGCGGGTTTCAGCGCCAGCTCGGCCGGGATGCCGTCGAGGCGGGCGTCGGCCGGACGGTGCTTGTAGGTGATGCGCAGCGGGCGCACCGGCAGGGTGCCGTAGGCCAGCTCGGCGGCGCCGGCGAAGTCGCCGGCGGGGACGTCGTCGCCGGCCTGCACGCTGGCGGCGCCATCGGTGCCGAGGCCGAGGCGCACGCTGCGGCCGCCGGCGCCCTTGAGCTCGACGTCGACCGGCTTGAGCGGCTGCGGCAGGGAGTTCTCGGGCACCTGGATCCAGCCCTGCACCCCGGCGGCGTTGGGACCGTCGAGCACCAGCTCATCGCGACCCTGCCAGCCATAGACCGTGACGCTCAGCGGCGGGGTGGTGGGGGCGGCCTCGCCCTCCTCGAGCTTGCCGTCCGGCTTGCCTTCGACCTGGGCGCGGAACACCCCGGCCTCGGCCGCCACCGCCTCGACCTTGAGCGCGGCATCCTTGGCCGGCACCGGCAGCGGGGAGGGGAAGCGGAAGCCCTTGCCCTCGGGGAAGGTCACCTGGCGGATCGCGGGCGGGCCGCTCACGCTCATGGTCAGGGTGCCGGACACCGGCCTCCCGACCCAGGTCGGCGGCAGCTCGAGCGCCGGCTCGCGCGCGCTCAACGCCAGGGGCGGCGGCACCTCGCGCGGCTTGAGCACGGTGGCGTCGACCTTGTCGAGCTGGTAGCCGCCCTTGAGGCGCAGGCGGTACTCGATCGCCAGGGGATGGTTCTGCGAACGGTCGCCGCCCTCGGGCAGGCGCAGGCGCAGCAGCTTGGTGAAGCGCAGCGGCGCACCCTCGGCCGGCGGCAGCGCGGCGTCGTACAGCGCCTTGCCGCCGATGGTGTCGGTGATCACCGCATGCACCTCGACCTTGCCCGCCAGCTCCTGGGCGACCTTGGCGTCCTCGGCGCTGAACACGAACTCGACCCCGGGCGACAGCGGCTCGCCCTCGACCACCTCGGCGGGCAGGCGCAGCACCTCGATGCGGGCGGCGAAGGTCAGGCCGACGAAGATCTTGCCCGGCGTGCCCTTGAGATCGAGGGTGTAGGAGCCGGGCGAGGGGCGCTCGATGGTGGCGCACTCGAGGTTGGCGCTGCGGGTGCCGGATTCGCGCGGGTAGCGGAACAGGACGTCCTCGGACACCGCCCCGGCCTCGGAGTTGATCCCGCGCAGGGTGCAGCGGTCCTCGCCGCGCACCACCACCCAGGCGACGTTGCTGACCCCGGGTGGGACGTACTGCGCCTGGCCCGCCTCGCTCTGCTGGAGGGTGCTGATGAAGGAGTCGTTCTCGCTCATCACCAGGGCCAGGAAGCGCGTCACCAGCTCCTCGGCCTGGGTGATCTCGACGTGGGTGCCGCGGGTGCGCTGCGCGAGCGACGCCAGCACCGGGCGCGAGGCGGTGCGCTCGCGATTGAGGCGCATCGCGCGCACCGTCCAGCCGCGCGCCAGGAAGCGGTCGGCGCGCTCGAGGATGGCTCGCTCGGTCTCGTCCGGGTCGCCGTCGGTGAAGAAGATCACCGAGGTGCCCTTGGGGCTGCCGTTGCGGTCGAGCTCCTGGAACACCCGGTCGAGGGCGGGGATGTAGAAGGTGTCGTTGCCGTCGAATTCCAGGTCCTTGAGCGACTCGCGCACCGCCACCCGCTGGGTGCGGCCGGCGAGGCGCTGCCACGGCACCAGGTCGCGCGCCGAGGAGTCGAAGCCCACCACCAGCAGCGGGGCGTCGGTGCGCACGGTGGCGACGGTGAGGTTGACCGCGTCGGCGGCGTAGCGCCGCGGGTCGGTGCGGTGCATCGACGCCGACTGGTCGATCACCAGCACCAGCGGCCGGGCGTTGTCGGCGGCGTGCAGCTGCGGCTGCCACAACCAGGGCAGGGCGAGGGCGACGGCGGCGGCGAGATGGGGCGCTCTGGTCATGGTGGGGTCTTCAGGGGGCGGTGACGAGGATGCAGCGCTGCACGGCGAGGCCGGACTGGTCGATCAGGCCGATCTGGCGCACCGCCAGCACGCTGCCGGAGGCGGCGCCGGGCTGCGGCCGCACCACCCGTTCGAAGCGCTTGTGGTCGTGGCGCTCGGGATCGAAGCGTTCGCCGGCCGCCAGCACCAGCGCCGACCAGCCGGCCTCCTTGCGCAGGAGGGCGAGGGCGGCGGTGGCGGCCGGGCCGTCGCCGCTTTCAAGGTGGCCGGTGTGGGCGTTGAGCACCCGGCGCAGGCCGTGGGGATCGGGCTTGCCGACCAGCTCGCCCACGATCTCGACCAGGCGCGGCAGGTCGTCGCGCAGCGGGCGGCGGAAGGCGCCGCGCAGACCGAGATACAGCTCGTCGACCAGCGCCCAGGCGGCGCGCGCCAGCGGCGACGAGTCGGCGGCCGGGCGCACCGCCTGCGGTGCCTGCAGCTCGACCCCCTGCCGGCGCACCCCGGTGGCGAGGACGATGCCGGCCGGGACCGGCAGCTGCGGGCCGGCGGCGCCGGCGAGCGGGCCGGCGGCCTGGAGCAGCTCGAGCCCCGGGGCGGCGGCGGCGATGCCCTGGCGCACCTCGGCGAGGGCGGCCTGGAGCGGGGCGTAGGCCGCGCCCAGGTAGCCGGCGCCGAGCTGGTCGGTGAAGCGCAGGATGTCGCCCAGGCGCTCCTCGAGCTGGGCGCCGGCGCCGGTCAGCACCTGGCGCGCCACCCCCATGAAGGCCACCTCGCGCGGGTCGACGCCCACGGCATGGGCGGCGAGCAGGTCGCGCAGCGCCTCGAGGCGGTCGCACAGGGCGAGCACCGCCGGCGGCACCGCGGCGACGGCAGGGACGGCCGCGGGCTCCGCCGGAACCTCGGCGGGGGCAGGAGCGGCGGCAACGGGCACCGGGGCCGCAACGGGCACCGGGGCCGCAACGGGCACCGGGGCCGCAACGGGCACCGGGGCCGCAACGGGCACCGGGACCGCGACCGGCTCCGGCGCCACCGCGGCGGGGATCGCCGCGGGTTCAGGCCAGGCGGCCACCAGCGCGGCGAGCTGGCGATGGCCGTCCTCGGCGCGCGCCAACGCGGCGCGCGCCTCGGCCAGCGACCGCTCCTGGGCGGCCAGGGCCGCCTGCACCGCCGCGGGCGCCGCCATCGCTCAATGCACCCCGCTGAAGGGCTGCTCGCGGTCGTCGGCGATCTCGGGATTGGCCTTGAGCCGGTGGCAGGTCCTGCCGTCGGGGCGCACCAGGATGAGGTCGCGGTTGGCGTCGAGCACCAGCACCATCTTGAAGCCGGGGCCCTGGGTGACCTGGGCCTGGACCTCCTTGGTGAAGGTGCCGTCCCACGGCTGGGCGTCGGGGGTGGCGAGGTCGAACCAGCCCAGGCTGGACAGCTCGACCCCGGCGGTGGCGCCGGCGGTGGCGGCGTCGACCCCGAGCGGATGGTCGTGGAACCAGGCGTACATGGTCAGCTCGGTGGCGCGCTGGTGCAGGACCTGGAGCGCGTCGGTGATCACCACCTGGGTGCCGGTGGCGGTGCCGCGCGGCAGCACCGGGGCGAAGCCGCCGGGGTAGCCGAGCAGCGACAGCTCCTTGTGGAACACCCCGACCGAGCAGGGCAGGTTGCTGGTGAAGTCGCGGGTGACGTACTGGATCAGCCCGCCCGAGGCGCCGAAGTCGCGGTTGAGGATGTGCTCCTCGCAGGCGCCCTGGGCGACGGTGGCCTTGAGGCCCTTGGGGTCCATCACCACCTGGGCCGGCTCGACCTTGCACAGCTCGGCCATCAGTTCGCGCACCAGCGGCAGGCGCGAGCCGTTGCCGGCCAGCAGCACGGTGACCTGGGGCGCGGCCGGGGCCGCGGCCAGGCCGCCGAAGTTCAGGCCCGACACCGGCGCCGCGCCCTGGTCGACCGAGGCCAGCAGGTGCGCCGCCTTGCCGATCGAACGGGTCAGGTGCGGACGGATGGCGGCGTTGATCTCGGCCTCGCTGATGGTCACGCCCATCAGCTCGTCCGGGCGCAGGCCGACGTACTTGGCCACGCGCAGCAGCGGCTCGGTGAGCGCGGCCTGGCGCGAGGGGTCGGTGAGGGCGCGGATCTTGAGCACCTCGGCCGGCAGCCACAGCTCGTAGAAGAGCTTCTGCGCCACCTCCTTGGTGATCAGGTCGCCGGCCTGCTCGAGGGTCTTCCAGCGCGTCGGCAGCACCAGGTCGATGGCCGACTCGACGCCATCGGCCAGCTCCTTGAGCTCGAGCGGCGAGCCGGTGCGCTGGCCGGCGGCGGCCTGGCGGCGCACCGCCTCGGCGATGTCGACGCCCCACTGCGCGGCGGCGTCGACCAGGTCGCCGGCGGCGGCGAGGCGGTTCCACGCCGCCTCGAGCGTGCGCTCGGACACCAGGCACTCGATGTCGGCGGTGATCGGGTCCTCGGCCTGCTCCTCGGCCGGGGCCGCGGGCGCGGCGGCGGCCGCGGCGGGGGCAGCCGGGGCGGCGGCGGCCGCCCACGGATCGGCGGGGGTGGCCGTCTTGGCCGCGCCGGCGACCGGGATCGCCCACGGGTTGTTCGCCTGCTCCTTGCTCTTGGCCTCGGCCTCGGCGCGCGCGCGCGCCGCCTCGACGGCCTTGACCTTGTTCTCGAGGCGCAGCTTGGCGGCGCGCACCGCCAGCTTGGCCTTGAGCAGCCCGAGCACCGCCAGGGTGACGGTGTCGCCGCCCAGGAAGCGGTCGCCGGTGATGCCGCGCATGTCGGTGCGGATGACGATGCGGCCGGCCTCGTCGCGCGACAGCTCGACGTCGATCAGGCTGACGTCGATGGTGCCGCCGCCGAAGTCGTAGCTGAGGATGCGGTGCTTGCGCGTGGTGGTGGCGAAGCGGCGGAACTCGTCCATCAGGTGGCTGTAGACGTAGCTGAACGCGGCCGCGTTGGTCTCGTCCATGCGCAGCACCAGGCGGTGCGGCGCCCACTCGCGGTTGAGCCCTTCGAAGGCGAGGCGGAAGGCGTTGGTGAGCGCCTCCTTCTTGCGCGCGTTGAACAGGATGGGGAAGGTCGCCACCACCTGCTCGATGCGCTGGCCGATGCGGCCCTCGGCCTCCTTGATCAGCTCGCGGATGGCGAACGAGGCGACCTCTTCCGGCTTGTAGCGCTGGAAGCGGCCGGGCTCGAGCCCGGAGCGCTCGTCGGTGATGGTGAGCAGCTTGTCGGTGCCGAGCAGACGCTTGACCGAGATCGAGTACTGCGAGTTCTTGCCGGCGTTGCGGCTGATGAACTCGCGCGCGGCCGAGCCGATCTCGACCTGGGCCATCTCGCGGTTGCTGATGTCCTTGAAGCGGATCAGGGTCGGGACCTCGCGCGAGACCTCGGCGCTCTTCATCGCGTCCGACATCTGGATCTTCTCGCCCACCCGGCCCTTCCAGGCGTAGCAGGTGTTGCTGGTGCCGAAGTCCATGGCGAAGGTGCCGCGGAACGACTCCACCGACGAGATGATCTCCTGGATGTACAGGTAGATGGTCAGCTTGTCGCCGCTGGCGAAGTCGAGCACCAGCTCCTCGCGCGCCTCGGGGGCGGTGGGGAAGAAGCGGTGGTCGGTGTTGACGTTCACCACCAGGCCGAGCTTGCCGCCCTTCTTGATGGTGATGGTGTCGCCCATCATCGCGCCCTCGATGTCCAGCCATTCGGGCTTGGTCACCGTCTGGATGGTCGAGCTGAAGGGCGCCGGGTCGCCGTTGGCGACGTGCACCAGCACGCGCTTGGCGCCCGAGGCGC
>JAKLKR010000150.1:0-6166 GCA_023150565.1 Planctomycetota bacterium | reverse complement strand
GTGTCGATGAAGCAGGGGTCGGGGATGAGCATGGCCGTCCTCCTCAGCCCTTGACCATGGCGGTGAGCTGGCCGGAGGTGCCGACCGCCTTCTCGTGCATGGCGGCGAGCAGCAGCAGGCGGCGCTTCTTCTGCTCCTCGGGGTCCTGGGCCTCGCCGGTGACCAGCTCCATCGGCACGTCGGCGCCGTCGACCGCCTTGAGCGCGGCCTCGAGGTCGTCGGCGCGCGCCTTCACATCGGCCACCAGGCGCAGGATGATGTCCTGGTAGTAGGCGCCCAGCGCCGCCGCCAGGCGGTCGCACGAGGCGTGGAACAGCGAGGTGAAGCTGGAGACGATGTCCTTCTTGAAGGACTCCTCGATCGCCGCCGACCACGCCGGCTCGAAGCCCTGGGGGTGGATCGGCTGCCTGCGCAGCGGCCAGGTCTCCTCCTGGGCGCGCAGGCGGGTGATGATGTCGATGTTCTGCTTGGCGATCTCCACCGCGCGCACCACCGGGCCGGCGAGGTCGCGGCCGCTGGTGCCGGAGATGTGCGCCAGCACCACGTCGAGGCGGGCCTCCTTGACCTGCTGGTCGACGAACGACTGCACGTTGCCGACCAGGGTCTGCTGCACGGTGTTGACGAAGTCGTCGCAGAAGCGCGTCTTGGCGAAGTCGATCCAGTGCTGCTTGATGCTGGCGGGGTTCTGCAGGCGGGCGGGGCCGCCGGTGAAGCGGGTCTGGGCCGCGACGTCGGCGAGCGGGATCTGGTTGAAGCGCGCCACCGAGGCCGCCACCGCCGGCTTGAGGCTGGCCTGGATCACGCGCTGGATGACGTCGGGCAGGCCCGAGGCCAGGCCGGCGAGGTGGGCCTCGAGCTGCTGGTTGGTCTTCTCGACGAACTCGCGGATGCGCGCGATGCGGGTGGTCTGGCGCGCGCGCGCGGCGGCGATCAGGCCCTGGTTCCGGCCCAGCAGCAGGTCGGACTGCTCGATCACCTGCTTGAGCGCGATCTGCACGTCGCGCAGGCGCTCGAAGGCGAGCTGCTCGTGCAGGTACTTGAGGATGGTGTCGCGGATGACGCCGATGGCGCGCCCGCTGAGCGCGTCCTCGGCGATGCGCCGCCACGGCTGGTCGACGTTGCCGCCCATCGCCTTGATGCGCGACTGCAGGCCGGCGGTCATGGCGTCGTAGCGGTCCTTGTGCCCGCGCAGGCGGTGGATCTCGAGCAGGGCGCAGGCGGCGAACAGGTTGCGGCTGTTGAGCCCGTTCTTGTCGATCTCGGCCGCGATCTGGTCGCGCAGCAGGGCCTCGAGCTCCTGCTTGCAGAAGTTGCGCTCCTCGTTGGCGTCGAAGCGGTTGATGATGTAGAACATCTTGTTGGCGATGTTCCCGCGGTTCGCCTCCGACATCTCGTTGATGATGTCGATGTAGCTCATGGTGAAGCCCTGCGGCGGCAGGACGTTCACCACCAGGTCGGCCTCGTTGAGGTAGCCCATGGTGACCTGGCGGGCATAGGCGTTGGTCGAGTCGATGCCGGGCAGGTCGACGATCTGGATGCCTTCCTGCTCGAACAGCACGTTGTGGCGGTGGATGAACACCTGGTCGACCATGAACAGGTGGCCGAGGCCGCCCTGCTTCTCGTCGTAGGTCAGGTAGGTGGCGGCCTTGCCCAGGTCGTCCTCGATCATGGTGCCGCAGCGCGAGGCGTACTTGTCCATGAAGTGCAGGAACTCGGTGAGCTCGCCCGCGTACTTCGCCGCCTTGCCCTTGTCGTACTCCTTGCGCAGCGCCTCGGGCAGCGACTCGTCGCTGTAGGCCTTGCCCAGCCAGGCGATCACCTCGCGGATGATCTCGACCTGCTCGTCCGGGCCGGCGTGGCGGGCCTTGGTGTCGAACTGCTTGAAGGCGTTGCGGTAGCGCTTCTGGTGGAAGACCACCTGCTTGATCGCGATGTCGCGCGGGAAGTACTTCACCCGCACCAGTTCGCGGCCGTTGAGCGGGCCGGTCATGATGGTGATCGAGAGGGTGCACTCGCCGGCGGCGGTGGGCAGCAGGTCGGGGTCGCCGAGCAGGGCGTTGATGGTGGTCGACTTGCCGGCCGAGAAGCCGCCGGCGAAGCACAGCTTGTAGTGGTCCTTGGCGAGCAGGTGCTCGGCGCGCTTGAGCGCCTCCTTGCCCCCGATCACATCGAACTGGTTGGCCGCCGGGATGGCATTGGACTTGGCGTCCACCGCGATGGCGGTGTGCAGCTCCTTGACCGCCTCGTAGAGGTCGACGGTCAGCTTGCGCGCGGCGGGGAAGGTGGAGCGGTCGGGCATGGCGGAGTCCGTGGCTGGGGGCTTGATTGAGGAGGAGGGGCGGCGCGGCTCAGGCCGCGCGGGTGGCGAGGGCGGCGTCGAGCGCGGTGGTCAGCTCGGCGATCGAGGCGGTGCGCCGGGCCGGGTCCGGCTCGGTGGCGGCGCGCACCGCGGCGTCGAGGGCGGCGAGGTCGATCTGCGCCATCGGGTCGCTGATGCCGGTGATGCCGAGGCGGCGGCCGCGCTTGACCGCCAGCAGCTCGTCGCCGCTGCGCAGGTCGGCGAAGGCGCGCTGGCCCGAGAGCACCTCGGCGATCAGCTGGCCGGCGGCGTACACGTCGATGCGCGGGGCGAGGATCTTGTCCACCGCCTGGCGCGAGCCCGAGAGGTAGGCCTCGACCAGCTCGGGAGCCATGGTGGGCAGGGCGCTGCGCAGCAGGCGCGGCAGGTTGAACTCGTTGACCACATAGAGGAAGCCGGCGTCGATCACCAGCGGCTCGTGCGCGCCCGGCTTGCCGCGCAGCAGCACGTTGTTGGCCTTGAGCGCGCCGTGCACGGCGCCGCGCTTGTGCAGCGCACCCAGGCCCTGGAGCAGGCTGCGCAGGAAGCGCACCCGCGCCGGCGAGCGCATGCCCTGGAGGGCGTCGCGGGTGAGCGCGCGCGCCTCGACGTAGTCGGTGGCCACGTACGAGCCCAGCGCGGGGTCGGCGCCGATCTCGCGGTAGCGCACCAGGCTGTCGTGCAGCACGTCGCCGACCAGGCGGTTCACCGACGGGCTCGCCACCAGCAGCTTCTGGTCGAGCAGACGCACCGCCCAATAGGTGTTCTGGTGGGTGCCCAGGAACACCGGGCCCATCAGCCCGGAGCCGATGGTACGCACGATGCGGTAGGGGCCGACGGTCTGCGGTTGGTCAGTCATGGCGTGGCTCTGCAGCGGATGATGGACGTCGGGTGAAGGCCTGATGAACGGGTCTCTGTCAATGCATCGATGGCGGCGAGAAGGCAGGGCCACGATGGATAAGGGTGTGATCCGGTCAAGAGTTGCCGGGGAGTACGATGTTCCTGCGGCCACCATGCTATTTGCGATTCCTTCGCAATTAGCCGGCTGTCCGCTCATCCTTGGCAAGGGATCTCCCTCGCCGGTCCCCGATCCCCGCGAACCCTGCGACCATCCAACCGTTCACCCTGTCGCCGCTTCCGCCACCGCGGAGCCGCGATGGGATCCGCCGCCATGCTCGACTTCACCAAGGGGTCCCACACCCAGCAGCCGGCGCCCGGCTTCACCCTCAACCGCGCCGCCATCGCCCGCGCCCGCCTGCGCGGGCTCAAGAAGCGTGAATGGCGCCTGCTGGTCACCCTGCCGCTGGCGGTGATGATCCTGGTGCTGGCGGGGCAGTATCTGATGGGCCTGCGCATCCCCACCGGCCTGGTCGAGCAGTTCCCCATCGAGCGCACCCTCGAACCCATGCCGCGGCCGGCGCTGGCGGTGGCCGCCCCGCTTGCCACCGGCGCCGAGATCGCCGCCATCACCCCGGTGGTGACCGAACTGGTGGACAGCCGGGCCGCGGTGCGCCACGGCGATGAGCTCGACGCCGCCACCCTGGCCTGGGCGGCGCTGCTCGACCAGCGCGACCGCGCCGCGCCGCCCGCCCCGCAGCGGGTGGGGGCGGCTGAGCTGATGCTGGGCGACGTCGCCAGCGGCTCGGCGGTGCTGCTCAGCGGCCGGCTGGAGGACGCCACCGAGCAGGAGATCGCCGGCGGCGGGCGCACCTGGCAGCGCCTGCTGGTGGCGCTCGAGAGCGGCCAGTACGCCCAGGTGCTGGCCGGGCCCGAGGCGCGCCAGCTGCCGATCGGCGCCGACATCCAGCTGGTCGGCCGCCATCTCGGCTGGTCGACCCTGCCGCTGGCGGACGCCGGGGCCGCGCCCCTGCGCCTGCCCCTGCTGCTGGCGCGCAACGCCACCCGCGCGCCCAAGGAACGCGAGTCGCGCAGCGACTACCAGGGCATCGTGCGCGTGCCCGAGGACCTCTACCGCGGCATCAGCGACGAGCGCCTGACGGTCGAGGAGCGCCCCTACTACTACCTGCTCGGCCAGGTCGCCGCCGACCGCGCCCTGTCCGAGAACGCCTACGCCGACGCCCCCAAGGGCAACAGCCGCGCCGGCGAGATCCACAACACTCCGGACAGCTTCCGCGGCCAGCCCTTCGAGGTCATGGGCTACGTCTACCGCGCCTGGGAGGACCCCGACGTCGCCCGCGACCGCCCCTGGGGCATCCAGCGGGTGGTGCGGGTGCTGCTGTGGCACCGCGACCTGGGGGCGGTGACCGAGATCGTCAACGGCAAGGCGGTGGTGCGGACCCAGATCCTGCGCCTCTACGAGCTGGCCATGATCACCGACCAGCCGCTGCCCCAGCGCATGGACAAGATCAGCGCCAGCGGGCGTTTCCTCAAGTTCCACGCCCTGCCGGTGCAGAACGACCGCGAGCGCGACCGCATGCTGGGGGTGAACCGGCAGAGCGACCGCTGCTACACCAACTTCTTCGTCACCGGCGGCTACACCGTGATCCCGCCGCCACCGATCTACGAGCTGGGCCCGTGGGCGGTCCTCGGCACCGGCCTGTTCGCGGCCATGGCCCTGCTGGTGTTCTTCATGACCTACCGCGACACCGCCTCGGCCGATGCGGTGGGGGCCAAGGTGCGCCAGATCCGCTCCCAGCGCCGCCAGGTGCGCGAGAAGGACGCGCAGCAGAAGACCGCCGAGGCCACCACCGCCGAGCCGCCGCCCGCGCCCTGAGCCACGTCGGCGGAGGCCCCTGCGCGCCGGTCCGGGACCATGGCTGCGTCAGCGCGGCGTGGACGTGGGCGTCGACGCTCCGGAAGCGTCCACCACGGCACACGCCCAGCCTCACGCCAGCGCCAGGAGCCGCGTCAGGGGAAGGCGGCGCGCAGCTGGCCGTGCCAGCGCGCCACCTCGTCCTCGCTGCAGCTGCGCTGCAGCACCCGGAAGCGGGCGTTGTCGCCGGCGAAGCCGCGCATCGTCCGCCACGGCCAGCCGGCGATGAAGCTGCGCTGCTCGTCCATCTGCAGGCCGGTGACCGCCGCCGGCGCGCCGGCACGCCGGCCGTCGATGAACAGCTCGATGCGCGCCCCGGTGAAGGTCGCCGCCACCTGCGTCCAACGGCCCACCGCCAGCGGCTGCCCGCCCACCACCTCGACCGCGCGCCGGTGCTCGTCCAGGCGCGCGAGGATGACCCGGCCCTGCTCCTCCACCACCGCCGGCGGCGCGTCCATATGGCCGGTGAGGTAGCGCTCGGTGTGGCCCCCCTCCTGCCCGGCCGGGCGCGGCGACAGCGACAGGCTGAGCACGCTGCCGCCCCAGCCGACCAGGTTCTGCGGCCGGTCCAGGCGCGCCGGGCGGATCCACATCTCGACCGTCACCGGGCCCGGCGGCGAGGACGGGGCGGGCACCACCAGGCCCTGGCGTTCGCCGTCGAAGCGCAGGAACCAGGGCAGCCCCTCGCCGTCGCGCAGCACCGCCGGGCGCTCGCGGCTGCCGGCCGGCGGCAGGGCGAGGTCGCGGTGCATCCAGCCGCGGTCCGCCAGCACGTCGCGGTCGGGGACGATGGCGTAGTCGGCCACCGTCGCCGGGTCGATCCCGCCGGGATCGGGCGTGTCGGGCGCCGGCGGGCTGGTGGCGGCCGGGGCGGGGAACACCAGGGTGCCGTCGCGCAGGCGCACCACCGCGGTGTAGCGGTCGACCTGGTCGATGCGCGTGCGCTTGTCGCGGTGGTCGCTGTAGAGCATCGGCGCCCAGCCGGCGCCGCGCCATTCCTCCTCCACCAGCCCGTCGCGCAGGACGGCGGCGTCGAGCGTCTCGCTGAGGGGATG
>JAKLKR010000014.1 GCA_023150565.1 Planctomycetota bacterium | reverse complement strand
GAACCTGCGGCTGGTCGGCCTGTGCAGCGAGCCGGTGGCCACCCGCGGCGGCTGGGCCGGGGTCGCCACCTGGCTGGCCGATGCCCACGGCCGGCTGTGGTCGCTGTCCGATGTCCAGCCCGGCGGGGTGGAGCGGGTGCTGCAGGCCTGGCGCGGCGGTGTGCGGCTGGGGGATCTCAGCCTGGCCCATGCCGAACTGGTGCGCGCCGGGGCCCTGGTGCAGGACGCCACCGCCTCGGCCGACGGCCGGCTCGGCGCCGGGGCGGCGGTGCAGGCGGTGCGCGCCGCCGGCGCAACCTGGGACCAGACGCCCCTGGCCAGCCTGTTCGCGCGCCCGCTGGCCGACCAGGTCGCCACGGCCCTCGCCCCGGGGTCTGCCGGCCTGCTCACCCTCGCCGGCCGCCTGGTCGGCGGCTGCCTGCGGCTGGAAGGAGGACACCGCCTGGGGCTGGTGCCGGCGCTGGCCGATCCCGCCCTGCCGGCGCTCGCCAACCTGCGCGCCCTGGCCGCAGCCGACCTGGCGGTGCGGGCGGTGGTGCGCCCGCTGCGCGAGGCCGCCGGCCAGGCCGCGCTGCTGGCCCTGGCGCCGGCAGATGACGGCCTGCGCCTGCCGGAAGCGATGGCAGGACGCCTCATGGCGGCCCTGGAGCACCTGCCCCACGCCGGCCTGGCCAACGGGCAGGGCGGCCCAGCCGCCGATGAGGACCCGCCACTCCCGTGGGCCACGCTCGAACGCCGGGCCCTGGCGGTGCTGCTGGGCGGGCGCTCGGCACTGCCGGCCAGCGTCGGCCCCGGCCTCGCCGCCGAGGCGCGCAACCTGCGCGCGCAGCTGTGCGGGGCGGCGGCGGCGCGGCTCGAGTCCCTGTTCCAGGCCTGCCAGGCCGTGCCCGGCGAGCGCTGGGGCCGGTTGGCCCAGGTCCCCCCCGCCGCCTTCGCCCGCCAGTGGGCCGCCGCCGCGCTGCAGGCGCAGCGGGCGCGCGAGCAGCACGCGCGCGACGCATGGACCCGCTGGGCCGACCCGGCATCGTGCTGACCACCCCAGGACCCCCGCCATGATCCCCCTCGCCCTGGTCACCGGCTTCCTCGGCTGCGGCAAGACCACCTTCCTGCAGCAGGTGGCGCAGCGGCCGGGGCGCGCGGGGCTGGTGTTCCTGGTCAACGAGTTCTCGGCCCTCGATGTCGACGGCGCGCGCCTGGCCGCCTGCGGGCCCGACACCGTCGCCATCCCCGGCGGCTCGATCTTCTGCAAATGCCTGGTGGGCGAGTTCCTGCTCCAGCTCGGCGAGCTGCCGCATCGCTTCCCCGGCTGCCACGCGGTGGTGGTCGAGGCGAGCGGCATGGCCGACCCGCGCGTGGTCGACGACCTGCTGCGCGACACCCGCCTCGACCGCACCTACGAGCTGACCAGCGTGGTGTGCCTGGCCGATCCCGGCACCCTGCCCAAGCTGCTCGACACCCTGCCGGCACTGGAAGCCCAGCTGCTGGCCGCCGATGTGGTGCTGCTCAACAAGTGCGACCTGTTCGACGCCGCCGCCATCGCCCGCGCCGAGGAGCTGATCCGCGGCGTCAACCCGGCGGCGCGCATCGAGCGCACGGTGCGTGGCGCCTGCGCCACCGAGCTGTTCGGTCCGCGCCCGGCGCGCACCCTGCACGGCGCCCTGAGCGAATGCCGCGACGCCCGCTACCTCGGGCTGTCGGTGGCGCTGCCGCGCCCGCTCGACCCGGCCCGGCTGGAGGCCCGCCTGCGCGCCGCCGACGGCGTGCTGCTGCGCGCCAAGGGGGTGGTCGACACCGCCGGCGGGGCGCTCGAGCTCGACCTCACCGCCGCCGGCATCGACTGGCGCCAGGTGACGGGCGACGGACGGGTGCGCGGCCTGGCCCTGATCGCCGACTCCCGGCGCCAGGCCGAGGCCGAGGCGCTGGTGCGCGAACTCAAGGAGTCCCCATGACCCAGCCCGTCACCCTCGCCCTGGTGGGCGGCTTCCTCGGTGCCGGCAAGACCACCCTGATCGGCGCGGCGGTGCGTCGGCTGCGCGCCCGCGGCATCGACGTGGGGGTGGTGACCAATGACCAGGCCGCCGGGCTGGTGGATAGCGCCCTGCTCGCGGCAGCCGCCCCGGTCGAGGAGGTGGCGGGCTCGTGCTTCTGCTGCGATTTCGACGGCCTGGTGGCGGCCTGCGCGCGGCTGCAGGCGCGCGGCCGGCCGACCGTGATCCTGGCCGAGCCGGTGGGCTCGTGCACCGATCTCGCCGCCACCGTGATCGCGCCCCTGCGCCGGCTGCACGCCGACCGCTTCCGCCTGGCGCCCTACACCGTGCTCGCCGACCCCCTGCGCCTGGAGCTGTACCTGGCCGGCGACGACGGCGGCTTCCCCGCCCCGGTGCGCCACATCTTCCACACCCAGCTGGCCGAGGCCGCGCTGGTGGCGCTGGCCAAGGCCGACCTGGTGGCGCCGGAGCGCCAGGCCGCGCTGCGCGCCGGCCTGGCCCGCGAGCTGCCCGGGGCGGAGCTGCTGGCGCTGTCGGCGCGCAGCGGCGACGGCGTCGACGCCTGGCTGGAGCGCATCCTCGGCGCCGAGGGCGCCGCCCCGCGCGCGGTCGCGGTCGACTACCCGACCTACGCCGCCGGCGAGGCCGCGCTCGGCTGGCTCAACGCCGACTGCGCGCTGCCGGCGTGCGCGGCGGTGGGCCGCGGCGCCTGGACCCGCGCCCTGGCCGCCGACCTCGCCGCCCGCTGCGCCGCCGCCGGGCTGGTGGTGGCCCACCTCAAGCTGCTGGTCGAGGCCGGCGGCGGCCAGGTGCGCGCCCAGCTCACCGGCGGGGCCGAGGGCCTGGACCTGTCCGGCGACGCCCCCGCGGCGGCGCCGGCGCGCCTGCTGGTCAACGCCCGGGTGGCGGCGGAACCCGCCCGGCTGGAAGGGCTGGTGCGCGCCGCCCTCGACGCCGCCGCCCCCGGCTGGAGGGCGCGCGAGTGGCGCTGCTTCGCGCCCAGCGAGCCGCGCCCGGTCCATCGCGACCGGTGAAGCGGAAACGGGACTTCACTTCCCCCAGTCGAACACCGCGCCCACCGGGAAGTCGGGATCCTCCGCCAGTTGACGGTAGACCTCCGCCGCATCACCGGGCTTGAAGCTGGCCGACAGGATGCGTGCGACCGCCAGCCGCCTGTCGCCCATGAGCGCCAGCAGGGCGCGTGCATCGTCCTGCCAGGTCCACGCATGCGGCCGGGATTCCCGCGCCGCCCGGGCATCGGTGTGGGCGCCGACGATCTCGACCCCGGGGCGGTGGACCTCCTGGTAGAAGTCGATCGCCGCATCCGAGACCCGCGTGCAGCCGAGCAGGGCCACCCGCCCGCCCCGGGCGGTGAAGCCGAGGCACTGCTTCAGGGCCACCGCCTGGCCGGTGACCTCGATGACCACCTTGGCTCCACCCTGGGTCACCTCCCTGATCCTGGCGCTGCATGCGGGATCGGCGGGATCGAGGGCATGGTGGGCGCCGAGGGCGCGCGCCAGCTCGCGCCGGCGCGCGCTGAGGTCGGTGGCGACCAGCGGCACGGCGCCGGCGCTGCGCAGCAGCGCGAGCGCGAAGGAGCCCAGGATGCCCATCCCCACCACCGCCGCGCTTTCGCCGATCTCGAAGCGGGTCTTGCGGATGGCGTTGAGCGAGAAGCCGGCGATCACCGCGAACACCGCATGGTCCGCGCGCAGCGCCGGATCATCGATGCGCACCGCCTGGTCCTGGGCGATGTAGTTGTGGTCGGCGTGCACGCTGCCCCAGTGGGTGAGCACGCGGTCGCCGACCGCGAATCCGGTGACGGCGCGACCCTTGTCCACCACCACCCCGACGCCGCTGTAACCCAGGTATTTGGGGAACTGCCCCGGCTTGGAATCGGCGAGGTTGGGCAGGTCGAGCAGGCAGGCGCGCTCGGTGCCGGCGCTGATCGCCGACACCTCGTTGCGCACCAGCAGCTCGTGCTCGCCAGGAGCGCGCAGGTCCTCCTCCTGCATCTCGACCCGCCGCACGCCGGTGAACGCGATGATGTGCCGTTTCATGGATCCGTCTCCCTGGTCGATGCTTTGATGCGTGCCGGCGGCGCGGCCGGTGAAACCCGTGGGCGAGGCCGCCCGGTCAGGCCCCGGTCCGGTTCAATCCGGGCCGCCGCACAGGCGGCCGCCGTCGATGACATGGTTCGAGCCGGTGATGAACGCCGCCCGCTCGGAACACAGGAACAGGATCAGGTCGACCACCTCCTGGGGTTCGGCGGCGCGCCCCAGGCGAGTCTTCATCGCCGCCATGCCCGGCCGGGTGAGGACCGGACCCGGGGTCACGCAGCAGGCGCGCACGCCATGCGGGGCGCCGCACAGCGCCAGCGACTTGGTGAAGCCGATGAGGCCGCTCTTGGCCGCGCTGTAGCACGCCGCACCCGCCGCCCCCTCCATCCCGGTGACCGAGCCCAGGTTGATGATCACGCCGCGCTTGCGCGCGATCATCGCCGGCAGCACCGCGCGGCTGAAGTAGACCGGCCCCTTGAGGTTCACGTCCAGGCCCCAGTCGATGGCCTCGACCGGCAGCTCGTGGAACGGCAGTGGCAGGCCCAGGACCCGGGTCTCAGCGCCGCCGGCGACGTTGAGCAGGAGGTCGATGCGGCCGAAGCGCTGCAGGGCCTGGGCGGCCGCCTGCTCGACCTGGTCGTAGCGGCGCACGTCCGCCACCACCGCCACCGCCCTGCCGCCGGCCTCGGCGCACCCCGCCACCGCCGCCGTCACCGCCTCCTGGTTGGCGTCGACCAGGAGCACCGCCGCCCCGGCAGCCAGCAGGCGCCGGGCCGCGAGCAGGCCCATGCCGGAGGCGGCACCGGTGATGATGGCGACCTGGTCGGTGAATTCGCTGCTGTCCATGCTGGTTCCTCGGAGTGGTCGACGGATCGGAGCGGCTGATGGCCTGCGCATCATCCTGGCCAGGGCGCGCAACCGGAGGCCGCCAGGACCGCCTCGTGGACCAGGCGGTCGTGGGCGCGGCCGCGGCGGTCCTGCTCCTCGCCACGGATGATGCGGGCGAACTCCAGCAGGTGGTCCTGGTAGCGGTCCCGGCGCACGCCCAGGTCGATGACCTGGCGGCCGGCGGCATGCCCGCCGCGGGCCTCGCGCAGGGTGAGGTGCAGCAGCAGGGGCTCGCCGTCGAAACGCTCCAGCGGGCACAGCTCGATGGTGCCGTTGGTGCCGCAGACGGTGAGGCGGCGCTGCTCCAGCCCGGCGACCTTGCGGCTGCACGCCCGCACCGTCGCCATGGCCTGGGGGTATTCCAGCACCGCCAGGGTGTTGTTGGGGATGGCGGCGGCATCGCCGGGGGCGGAGCGCAGGAACGGGGTGATGCGCTCCGGCCGGCCCAGGGCCTCGATGACGAAGTCGATCAGGTGGCAGCCGAGGTTGAACATGATGCCGCCGGGCATGGCCCCCAGGTAGCGCTGGTAGGGCTCGCCGCCGTAGTCGTGGCTCATGTCCGCCTGGATCTCGCACACCTCGCCGATCCAGCCGGCGCGGATGGCCTGCAGGCAGAAGCGGAAGCCGGGGTTGTTGCGGAACATGTAGCCCATCTGGAACGGCAGGCCGCGGGCATCGCAGCCCGCCAGCAGGCGGTCGTAGAGGGCGAGATCCCAGCCGGCGGGCTTGTCCAGGTGCATGGGCAGGCCGCGTTCCAGGCAGCGCAGCGCGGTCGGCACCAGGTCGGCATTGGGGGTCTCGACCACCACCGCGTCCAGGTCGGGCAGGGCCAGCAGCTCAGCCTCGCTCATCCAGCGCAAGCCGTCGTAGGCCGCCAGGTCGTCGCCGGCGAAACGCGCCGAACCGGCGGTGGCGGCGCGGTCGTCGACCACGCCCACCACCTCGAACACCGCGGGCAGGGCGCGCAGGGTGCGCATCTTGCCCTCGGCGTGCTCGTGGCAGACCCCGATCTGGCCGATGCGGAGGCGCTCGCGCGGAGGACGCAGGCTCATGACAGCCAGGCGAACTGCGGGTTCTGGCGCTTCACCAGCTCGGTGATGCGCACCACCTCCAGCGCCTGGGCGCTGGTCACCGGGAACGGTACGCCGCCGCGCAGCGCAGCGTGCAGGTGTCCGACCATGGCCTCCTCGACGTATTCCCACATGTTCACCGCCGGGGTCACCGGACGGTCCTCCTCGACCCAGGGGAGCGGGGCGGCGAAGGACGACCAGTAGTCCAGCCCGGGCGTCCCTGCGCTCGCCACCGCCTCGCCCCAGGCGAAGCCGGGGTCGAGGTAGCGCAGCCGGAGCTGGGTCTGCTCCTGGTTGCAGGTGAGCATGCCGCGGTCGCCGATCAGGGTGCAGTAGGGGCCGATCTCGGCCATGGCGTTGCCGATCTCGATTTCGACCAGCGGGCCGTCCTCGCCCGCCAGCAGGATGCGGACGTGGTCATCGGCATCCCCCGGGGTGAGGATGCGGCGGAGGTGGCTGTCGACCCGCCGCACCGGCGATCCGAGGAACTGCAGGCCCTGGTCGAGCAGATGCGGACCCCAGACGCTGAGCTGCCCGCCGCCGCAATCCAGGCGCATCTGCCAGTCGTCGCGGCGCAGGAAGCCGTGGTGCTTGCACAGCTTCACCACATGGACGCGCCCGAGGATGCCGGAGGCCATGATCGCCATCATGTTGGCGAAGGCCGGCTCGAAGCGGTGGTTGTGGCAGAAGAAGAGGCGCCCGGGGAAGCGCGCCACCAGGTCCCGCAGCAACGCATGGTCGGCCACCGTCACCCCGATGGGCTTTTCGAGCAGGACGGTCCTCCCGGCGACCAGGGCCTCCTCGGCGCTGCGGGCGTGGTCGAGCGAGCGGTTGGCGATGATCACCAGTTCCAGCCCCGGGTGGCGCAGGAACTCGCTGTAGGCGGTGTAGCCGGCGCAGCCGTGCTGGGTGGAGATGGTCCGTGCCCGCTCCGCATCGATGTCGCAGAGGGCGGCGAGCTCGTACTGCTCCCCGGCCTTGGAGAAATGGCGCAGATGGACCTGGCCGATGCGTCCAAGCCCGCAGATGCCGAACGCTATCTTCTTCATGCCTGCTCCTGGGCCGGGACGTCGTTGATGGTCCAATGGATGTTGTCGAGCACCGCGCGCATGGCCTCGATGGTCGGCTGCCCCATCTGGTAGCGCGGTTCATAGCGCACGACGGCGAAATGGATGGCGCCGCCGAGGATCGGGCTGAGGAAGCGGTGCGGGCGGCCGAACCTGCCGTTGCAGAGGTGGATGAACGGCTTGGTCAGGGTGCGGTGGAGGACCATGGTGGTGCGGATGGCCTCGGCCAGCTCCTCCTGGGTGTCGACCACCGTCACCGCCTTCACCACGTCGGCGCCGCGCCGCTCGAACTCCAGCAGGTGCTCGACCACCTGGTCGGTGCTGCGCGGACCCTGGATATGGGACGACATCACCACCTGGGCACCGGCGGCGTGGATCCGGTCGATCAGCCTGCGCTGCTGGTCCACGGCCCCCGGCTTGCGGGTGATCTCCAGCGGGGACGGGTCGTAGAGATCGCCCATCACGTCGATCATGGCGGCGCCGGCAGTAGCGGCGGCGAGCAGCACCTCCTGCCGCTGGCCGTCATCCGACGACGCCCACTTGTCCTGGCGGTAGAAGAAGAACATGAAGGGCAGCTCGACCGCGCTGACGACCTCCTTGAGCGACGCGGTGTTCCTGAATTCCGGCCTGAAGTCGGCCAGATCGATGGCCACCGCATGCGCGCCTGCGAATTCCGCGTTCCTGGCCTCGGCGATCAGTTCGGCGGGCGTCTGCCCGGCCATGATCCCGGCGATGACGGGCCGACGGGTCGCGAAGAAGGGATGCCTCATTGCCGGATCTCCTGGGTCGTAGCCGGGCATGGGATGATGGTGTTCACCGGACCTCCGCGGGGTCGGCTGCGGGCAGGGCGAGGACGACCTTGCCCAGGTTGGCGTTGCGGCGCAGGATGCCATGCGCCTCGTCGGCCTGGGCCATGGGCAGGGCGCGGTGGATGGCCACGCGCAGGGCGCCGCTGGCGAACCGGGGCCAGACCTCCCGTTCCAGCTGCGCCAGGATCGCCGCCTTGGTCGCCACCGTGCGGCTGCGCAGGGTGCTGCCGATCAGGCGGATGCCGCGGCGGAACAGGTCGGCGGCATCGATGGTGGTGGTCGGGCCGCCGAGGGCGGCGATCACGATCCAGCGGCCGCCCCGCTGCATGCCCGCCAGGTAGGTCCCCAGCTGCGGACCGGCCACGCAGTCCAGGGCGATGTCGAGCGGATGGCGGCGCAGGATGGCGGCGACATCCTCGTTCTTGTAGTTGATGATGACGTCGGCCCCGAAGCCGGCGACGAAGGCGCGCTTGTCCTCGGAGCCCACGGTGGTGACCACGGTGGCGCCGGCGGCCTTGGCCAGCTGGATCGCCGCCACCCCCAGGCCGCTCGCCCCGGCCTGGATGAAGACGGTGTCGCCGCGCTGCATTCCGCCTTCCAGGTGGAGGTTGAGCTGGGCGGTGGCGAACGCCTCGGGGATCGCGGCGGCCTCCACCAGCGACAGGCCGGCGGGCACCGGCAGGACCATGTCCGCAGGCACCGCCACCTGCTCGGCGTAGCCGCCGCCGCCAAGCAGGGCGCAGACGCGGTCGCCAGCCGTCCAGCGGCTGCCGGCCGGGGCCTGACGGATGATGCCGGCCACCTCCAGGCCCATCCACTCCGGCCAGCCCTCGGGGGAGGGGTAGGTCCCGGCGCGCTGCATCAGGTCGGCGCGGTTGAGCGCCGCGGCATGGACCTCGATCAGCACCTCGCCGGCCCGCGGCCGGGGATCGGGCACCTCGGCCCAGGTCAGGGAGTCGCCGGTGATGAGCATCGCCCGCATGGAGTTCCTTCCGGACCCGTCATCCAGGCCCTGGCTGGTTTCATATCCGCTGCTGGTGCAAGCATACATGAAAGACCCGGCCATTTTCTGAAAATGGCGCGACTTGGCGATGGATCACACCCCCGTGCAGGCTACCCTCGCGACCGGCACCATGGACGTTAAGGCATGAAGATCCAGGACTTGGCGAAGCTGGCGGGGGTCTCGCCGGCGACCGTGTCGCGCGTCTTCAACCACCATCCCAACATCAGCGACGATGTGCGGCAGCGGGTGATGGAGCTCGCCCGCCAGCACGACTACCGGCCGCGCGGGGCGCAGAAGCCGCGCCATGTGGTCATCATCCTCCCCGACCACGAGATCTATCCCATCCGCAACTGCCTGGAGATGGCCATGACCGCGGTGGTGCGGGAGCTGCCGCGCCGGGGCTTCCGCATCGAGGTGCTGCCGCAGGGCAATCTCGACCGCCTGGGCAGCCTGCCCTGCTGCGGCGCGGTGGCGATCGGCGCCGACCCGGGCGACTTCGCCGGCTGGTCGCGGCGCTTCCCCTGCCCGCTGGTGCTGGTCGACCGCGCGGTGCCGGCAGGAGAGGCCAAGGTCCATTCGGTGCGCTCCGACGAGGCCCAGGGCATGGCCCTGGCGATCGGCCATCTGCGCTCGCGCGGCTGCACCGCCATCGGCTGCATCATCCATGGCGCCGCCGGCACCGGCAACGTCGACAACCGGCGGGCGGCGATCCGCCAGGCGCTGGCCGCCAACGGCTACCCGGCCGACGACGCGCTGGTGCGCCTGTGCCAGGACGAGGACTACGTCGAGGCCATCGGCTCCCAGCTCAAGCTGGGGGTGGATGCGCTGTTCTGCCCCGGCGGCAACGCCGGCATCATCGCCGCCTTCGCCCTGGCGCTGTTCAACCGCCGGGTGCCCGAGGACGTCTCGCTGGTGGCCTCGGAGAACATGCAGTATTCGCGCCTGGCGACCCCGCCCCAGACCACCATCGCGCAGGACCACCTGGGCCTGGCCGGCGCCATCGCCGACATCGTCGAATCGCACCTGGCTGGCGTCGTCCCCGCCGCCGAGCGCATCCTGCCCTACCACCTGACCGTGCGCGCCAGCGTGCGCGCGGCGAAGACCGGCTGAATCGCCGGATGGTCGAGCGCCTGCCCGACCGGCAGCTGGTGTGGTCGAGCTGGCGCTCGACCCTCCCGGGTCAATGCGGATAGGGCGCCTGGCGGCCCTCGACGCGCACCGCGGCGTGGGGGCCGCAGCGGCGGTAGGCGCTCGGCGGCATGCCCTCGCTGGCGCGGAAGGCCTTGCTGAAGGCGTGCACGTCGGCGAAGCCGGTGCGGCGGGCGATCTCGCCGATCGACAGCGGCGAGGCCACCATCAGCTCCTTGGCGCGGCGGATGCGCGCGCGGCGGGCGTAGTCGCGCGGGCTGGCGCCGAAGTGGGCGGCGAACAGCTCGCGGAAGCGCGAGGGCGACAGCCCAGCGGCATCAGCCAGGTCGGCGATGCGCGCGCGTTCGCCCAGGGCGCGCAGGCGCTCGGCGGCCTGCTCCAGCGCCGGCAGGCGGGCGTCGTCGTCCGGCCCGGGGCGGGCGCGGCCGCGCAGCAGCTCGGCCACCGCCTCCAGCACCAGCGCCGACATGCGCAGGGCGGCGCAGGGCTGGCCGCGCACCGCCTCGCGGCAGACCTCGCGCACCAGCTCGCCGGCGCGGCGGGCGGCGCTGCCGCGGTGCAGGCCCGGCAGCGCCGCCAGCGCCGGCGGCAGGGGCGGATGCATGAGCGGGGCGAACTCGGCCAGGTCGGTGGTGCCGCCGGGGATGCTGAAGTCCCAGTGGCTGACCCCGGGCCGGTAGGCCAGGTCGGCGTGCAGGTACGGGCAGCTCATGCCGGGGGCGAAGCCCTCCATCGCGTGCAGGGTGCCGGGGGGGATCCACACCAGGTCGCCGGGGCCGACCTCCCAGACCTCGTCGGCCAGCTGGAAGCGGCCATGGCCGTCGGCGATGTAGACCACCAGGTGGTCGAGCAGCCGGCGCGCGGTGATGCGCCAGGGCCCGCGCCGTTCATCGCCGCAATGGCGGACATACGGGTGCAGCTGCGCGATCAGCGCACAGTCGGGAGAGGCACCGGGGATGCGACCGACCATGGCCCCAGGCTACCATGATCGGCGATCAGGACACCTGCCAGGCGGTTCCGGCCATCGCCGCCAGGGCCCGCGCGCTAGACTGGGCGGCATGAGCACCCCCTCCTCCCTCTGGCAAGGCCCGGTCGCCGACGGCCCGGACTTCACCCGCAACCTCGGCGCCATGCTCGCCGGCGGGCGCTCCGCCCGCCCCACCCTGTTCGAGTTCTACCACAACGTGCCGCTGATCCGCCGCATCGCCGGCGACCGCCCCGGCGAACCCGACTACGTGCGCGAGATCCGGGCCTGGGCCGCGCTCGGCTATGACCACGCCAACCTCGGGGCGCGCAACGGCTTCTGCTTCAAGGCCGGGGACCGCCACCGCGACCGCTCGATCTCGCTCAACGAAGGCGCGGTGATCAGCGACCGCGACTCCTGCGAACGCTACCCCTGGCCGCAGGTCGAGGCCCTGGACTGGAGCTACCTCGACATCGCCGCCGCCGCCCTGGTGCCCGGCCAGGTGCTGATGGCCTCGGGTCCCGGCGGGGTGCTGGAGAACGTCATCTCGCTGGTGGGCTTCGAGCGCCTGTGCGAACTGATCAGCGACGATCCCGACCTGGTCCAGCACATTGTCGACCGCGTCGGCTCCTGCCTGCTCGCCTATTACCAGCGCGTCGCCCCGCATCCGGGCGTGGGCCTGCTGATGTCCAACGACGACTGGGGATTCAAGACCCAGACCATGCTCTCGCCCCGGCAGATGCGCCGCTTCGTGTTCCCCTGGCACGAGCGCATCGTCGCCGCCGGCCACGCCGCCGGCAAGCCGGTGGTGCTGCATTCGTGCGGCAACCTCTCGCCGGTGATGGACGACGTCATCGACGGCCTGAAGTACAACGGCAAGCACAGCTACGAGGACGGCATAACCCCGGTCGAGGAAGCGTTCTCCCGCTGGGGGTCGCGGATCGCCATCCTCGGCGGGATCGACGTCGATTATCTGTGCCGCAGTCCTATCGCCGAGGTCCACCGCCGCACCGCGGCGCTGGTGGCGGCGGCCGACGGCCGCTGGGCCGCCGGCACCGGCAACAGCGTGCCCGAGTGGGTGCCGCAGGAGTCCTTCCTGGCCCTGATCGATGCCGGGGTCGGCGGCCGGCCGCGGGTGCGGCACGCAGCCTGAACGGCATTCAAGGCCCAGCCATGGCGATGATCGGATCAGACATGATGATGATCGGCTGCGCCATGGTCCTGCCGACTCCCGGCTGGCAATAATCCCTACGTCCCTTCCAAGGAGCTTCCCATGGTCGACCTCTCCCCCCTGCGCGATGCCATCATCGACGGCAATGCCAAAATGGCCAAGGCCCTCACCGACCAGGCGCTGAAGGAGGGCACCGATCCGCAATCGATCGTCACCACCTACCTCATCCCGGCGATGGACGAGGTCGGCCGCCGCTTCGAGTGCAACGAGTACTTCGTGCCCGAGTTGCTGATCGCCGCCCGCGCCATGAAGGGCTCGATGGAGCTGATCCGCCCGCTGCTGGTCAAAGGCGGGGTGCAGCCGATCGCGACCGTGGCCATCGGCACGGTCAAGGGCGACCTGCACGACATCGGCAAGAACCTGGTGGCCTCGATGCTCGAGGGCGGCGGCTTCACCGTGGTCGACCTCGGGGTCGACGTGGCGCCGGAGAAATTCGTGGCCTCGGTGCAGGAGAAGGGCGTCAACATCATCTGCCTGTCGGCCCTGCTCACCACCACCATGCCGGCGATGAAGGACACCATCGCCGCCCTCAACAGCGCCGGCCTGCGCGGCAAGGTCAAGGTGATGATCGGCGGCGCGCCGGTGATCCAGCGCTACTCCGACGAGATCGGCGCCGACGGCTACAGCGACAACGCCAGCTCGGCGGTCCAGCTCGCGCGCAAGCTCGCCGCCGCCGCCTGACCCCGTTGCCATGCGCCTGCATCTGATCGCCTGTGAGGTCTTCCAACGCGAGCTGATGCAGGCCGCGGCCGCCAGCGTCCACCAGGTGGACGTGGCCTTCCTGCCCAAGGACCTGCACGACCGCGGCGGCAAGGCCATGGCGGCCGAGATCCAGCAGCGCATCGACGCGGTGCCCGCCGGTCCCGACGCGGTGCTGCTGGGCTGGGCGCTGTGCAACAACGGCCTCATCGGTCTGCACGCCCGCCACGCCCCGCTGGTGGCCTACAGGGCCCACGACTGCATCGCCTGCCTGCTCGGCTCGCGCCAGCGCTATGAACAGGAGTTCAAGGCGGTGCCCGGCACCTACTGGCAGAGCGCGGGCTGGATGGAGCGCTCCAAGGCCGACGGCGGCCGGGTGCTGTCCGGCAGCGGGGCGCCCGATCCCGCCGATCCGCGCTGGCTGGCGCTGGTGGAGCGCTACGGCGAGGACAACGCGCAGTTCCTGTGGGACGAGCTGCGCGAGCAGGCCTCGCACTACCAGCGCCTGGCCTACGTCGACACCGGCATCGGACCGCAGGCGGCGCTGCGCGCCGAGGCCGCCCGCCGCGCCGCCGAGCGCGGCTGGCGCTTCGAGGCCATGACCGGCGACCCGGCCTGGATCGCCGCCCTGGTGGGCGGCGCGTGGGACGCCGAGCGCTTCCTGGTGGTGCCGCCCGGCCAGCGCGTCGAGGCGCGCTACGACGGGTCCCTGGCGGCGGCGGTGCCGGCGGCCTGATGCCCCGCGTCCGCCTCCTGCCCCAGGACGAGTCCTTCGAGGCGCCCGCCGGGGCCGCGCTGGGCGATCTTCTGTTCTCGCACGGGGTCGAACAGCCCTGCGGCGGCCGCGGGCGCTGCCGCGGCTGCCGGGTGCAGGTGGTGGCGGGCGCGCTGGCGCCCGGCGACGACGACCGTGCCAGCTTCAGCGCCGTGGAGCTGGCGCAGGGCTGGCGCCTGGGCTGCCGGGCACGGGTCGACGCCGACCTCACGGTGGCGCTCGGGCGCTGGAGCAGCCCGGTGCTGGCCGACGACACCCCGCTGGTGCTGGAGCCGCGCGACGGGCTCGGCATCGCCATCGACCTCGGCTCCACCACCCTGGTGGCGCAGCTGGTCGACCGCGCCAACGGGCAGGTGCTGGGGGTGCGCACCGCGCTCAATCCCCAGGCCCGGCGCGGCGCCGACATCATGACCCGCATCGACCACGCCATGCACGGCGGCGCCGCCGAGCTGACCGCGCTGGTGCGCGCCGAGCTGGGCCGGCTGGTGGGCGAACTGCTCGCCGCCCATCCCGGGACTCCGCGGCTGGTGACGGTGGCGGGGAACTCGGTGATGCACCACCTGTTCGCCGGTGTCGACCTGGCACCCCTGTCCACCCCGCCCTACGAGCCGGAGCAGAGCGGCGAGGTGGCGCTGGACGGCGGCGCGCTGGGCTGGCCGGGCTGCGCCGGCTGCCCGGTGGTGGCGCTGCCCTGCCTGGGCGGCTTCGTCGGCGGCGACATCCTCGCCGGCCTGCTCGCCACCGGCATGGGCCAGGACCCCCGCCCGTCGGCGCTGATCGACCTCGGCACCAATGGTGAGATCGCGGTCTCGGACGGCACCCGCATGGTCTGCGCCAGCACCGCCGCCGGCCCCGCCTTCGAGGGCGCCGCGATCTCGTGCGGGATGCGCGCCGCCACCGGTGCGGTGTCCACCGTGCGGGTCGACGGCGACGGCCTGGCGGTGACGGTGCTGGGAGGGGGCGCCGCGCGCGGGGTGTGCGGCAGCGGCCTGATCGACGCCTGCGCCGCCGCCCGCCGGCTGGGCTGGCTGGCGGGCACCGGGCGGATCAAGCGCGAGGACCGCCTCATCCCCCTCGCCCCTGGGGTGGCCCTGACCCAGGGCGACGTGCGCCAGGTGCAGCTGGCCAAGGGCGCGGTGGCGGCCGGCTTCGACCTGCTGCTGCGCCGCCTCGGCCTGCGCGCCCAGGACCTTGGCCGGGTGTGGCTGGCGGGGGCCTTCGGCAACGCCATCGACCGCGCCAGCGCCCACGCCGTCGGCCTGCTGCCGCTGCCGCCGGAGCGCGTCACCCCGGCCGGCAACACCGCCCTGCTCGGCGCCCGCCTGGCGCTGTCGCACGACGACCACGCCTACGCCGCCCTGCGCGCGCGCTGCACCCACATCGCGCTCAAGCAGGACGAGGCCTTCGAGGACGCCTACCTCGAAGGCATGGCCTTCCCCTGATCAGCGCGCCCCGGCGCAGCAGAAGCGGTCGACCTCCTCGCGCGCCAGTTCGACCCAGCGCGCCAGGCGCTGCGGCTCGTTCTGCACCGTGTGGGTGTCCTTGAGCACGAAGCACAGCGGGCGGTGGCCGGCCAGGCGCAGGGTCTCGGCGAGGTCGCTGCGGATGGCGTCGTCGCGGAACTCGCCGCACACCAGGGTGGGGTTGGGCTTGCGCGCCAGCACCAGGCGGCCGGCCGAGATGCGCGCCATCGCCTCCTGGTCGGCCCACGGCGCCATCGATGCCACGCGCAGGCGCGGCACCGCGTCCATCACCATCTGCAGGCGCCGCTCGACCCCTTCGCAGCAGCCGTAGTAGACCAGGGCGAAGCGGTTCATCAGCGGCACCTGGTAGGGCAGGATGAACTTCTGGAACAGCCTGGGCGACACCCCCACCGTCTCCTGGCTCTCGGCGAAGCCCCAGCGCTGGCCCCAGCCCGCCCCGCCGGACAGCGCCGGCAGGGTGGTGGTGGGACCATAGCCGCCCGAGCCGATGCCGAAGCTGTCGTGGTTGCTGGTGAGCAGGCCCTCGGCCTCGTACCAGTCCATCAGCTGGGCGGTGTCGTCGCGCAGCCAGGCCATCAGGGCGAGCAGGCCGTCGGGGTCGTCGTACATCAGGGTCATCAGCTGCTCGAGGCCCACCAGCATGATGGCGTCGGTGGTCAGGCCCACCGTCCACATGGCGAAGTGGCGGCGCTGCACCGTGAGCAGGTCGCCCACCGCCGCCTCAGCCAGGGCCAGGTCCTCGTCCGAGGCGGCACGGTCCACGCTCCAGCGGCGGTGGCTGAGACGGGCGAGGTCCTTGGACAGGTCCTTGAGCGGCGGCTCCCACACGAAGCTGCCGCGGTCGGCGCCGTGGTGGCGGGGGATCTCGAACCCGAAGCCGGAATCGGAGATCCGCCAGCCGATGTCGACGGTGGGGGTCCAAGGGGTGTCGTCGCGCAGGAACTCGGCGCGGCGGATGCGTTCGCGCAGGCTGGCCTCGATGAAGCGCAGGCGGGGATCGCAGGTGCAGGGGTGGCCGGCCATCAGCTCGGCGGTGGCGCCCTCGGGCTGCACCGCCACCAGCGGGCGGTCGGTGGGCTCGAGATCGACCAGGCGCTGCCACTGGCGGCGGCTCCAGGCGGCGTGTTCGCCGTCGCAGATGGCGCGCCAGCGGGCGGCCAGCTGGCGCAGGGTGTCGCGGTCGGCGGGCGAGATGCGGTGCATGGCGTCGTCCTCGGGCTCCATCCTAGCCGGGGCGGGGCGGCCCGCCTTCGCCCGGCCGGAATGCGCGCACGCCGCCGCGGACGCTCCCCCTGGCGGCGCGCCCTGGCATGCTCGCGGCCATGGAGCCCTGGCTGCCGCAACCCCTGTCCTGGTCCTGCGCCCTCACCGCGCGCGGCGGCGGCTTCGACGGCCACGTGCACGAGCATGACGAGATCTGCCTGGTGCTGGGCGACGGCACCGTCATGCGCCATGCCGGGGTCGAGCGCGCGGCCGCGCCCGGCACCGCCTTCTTGTTCCGCCGCGGCGAGCTGCACGGCCACCGCAACGGCCCCGGCCAGGAGCCGCACCTGTGGCTGGTGCACTTCCGCGCCGACCCCGCCCTGGAGCGCGCCTGCCCGCGCCTGGCCGATGCCGATCCCGCCCGCCGGGTGTGGCGGCTGTCGGCCGAGCAGGTCGCGGCCTGGCAGGCGCTGTTCATCCGCCTGATGGCCGAGAGCCTGGATCCCGGCCGCGCCGGCCACCAGGCGGCGGTGAGCGGCTGGCTGCGCCTGCTGCTGGTGGCGGCGGCGCGCTGGGATGGCGGCGACGCCACCGGCCCGGCGGCGGTGCACGCCGACCCGGCGATGGCGGCGCTGTGGGAGCTGCTCAACCAGCACGTCGAGGCCACCGACGCCGACTTCCGCGCCGCCCTCGCCCGCCGCCTGCCCGGCTACGACTCGCTGCGCCACCGCTTCCGCCGCCTCTACGGCATGCCGCCCACGGCGATGCGCGACCAGCTGCGCCTGGAGCGCGCCAAGTACCTGCTGCTCGACACCGGCCTGGGCATCGCCGCCATCGCCGAGCGCCTGGGCTACGCCCGCAGCGCCGAGTTCAGCCGCGCCTTCGCCCGCCGCACCGGGCGCAGCCCGGGGGAATTCCGTAGCCGGCCCGGGGGCTGAGGGCAGGGCGGACGGCCGTATTCGGAGCGTCGACGCCCACGTCGACGGAGGCTCTTGTGCACCGATCCGGGACCATGGCAGCGTCGCCGCGGCGTCGACGTGGGCCTAAGAACCTAGCACTACGCGCTCTCTGCCTTGGCTTTACGCCATTGGGCCAAGCCCCGCCGCGCCGATCACCAGAAGGCCGCGCCGATCACCAGACGCCGTCCCCCGGCCGGGCAGGATCACGGCCATGTCCCTGCTCTCCAGCCTGGCGGCCAACAGCGAGCGTCTGCTCAAGGGCGTGCTCTTCGACTGCCGCGGCTGCGGCCAGTGCGTGCTGCGCAAGACCGGGCTGGTGTGCCCGATGCGCTGCCCCAAGGGCCTGCGCAACGGCCCCTGCGGAGGCACCACCGGCGGGCGCTGCGAGGTCCTGCCCGACCGCCGCTGCATCCACCTGCGCATCGACGCCGCCCGCCGCCGCGATGGCGCCCTCACCGCCCCGCCGCTGCTGCCCGCCCCCGACCAGGCCCTGCTCGGCACCGCCAGCGTGGCCAACCTGATCAACGGCAAGGACGCGCCCGCCCGCCGCGCCCTCGCCCCGCTCGGCCTGAGCGACCATGCCCTGGGACGCGAGCCGCTCACCGCCTCCGGCCTGGAGCGGACGCTGCGCTCCGGCCGCTTCGCCTTCACCACCGAGGTGCGCACCCCGCGCTCGCCGCGCCTCGACCGCCTGGGCCGCGAGGCCGCCGGCCTGGCCGGGCACTTCGACGCGGTCAACGCCACCGCCTTCCTCAACGGCCGCCCGGCACTGCCCTCGTCGCTGGCCGCCGCCGAGCTCGGCCGCCATGGGGTCGAGGCCATCGCCCAGGCCGCCGGGCGCGACCACACCCGCACCTCGTTCCTGGGCGAGGCGATGGTCAACCACCTCAACGGGGTGCCCAACCTGCTGTGCGTCACCGGCGACTGGTACCAGCGCGCGCCCGACGGCCCGGTCACCCGCCAGGTCTTCGACCTCGACGCCGCGCTGATGCTCTACGAGGCCCGCCACCTGCGCGAGCGCGGCACCGTGGCCTTCACCGGCGAGGAGGTCGCCCCCTGCCCGCGCCCGTTCCTGGGCTGCGCCATCAACCCCGACACCGACCCGGTCGACGCCCCGGTGCGCCGGCTGATGCAGAAGGCCGATGCCGGCGCCGAGTTCGTGCAGACCCAGGTGGTCACCGACCTCGGCCGGCTGGCGGCGTTCATGGCCCGCTACCGCGACGCCGGGCTCGACCGCCGGCTGTTCCTGCTGGCGGGCATCCCGGTGATCACCGGGCACCGCGCCCTGGCCATGCTCGGCCACGTGCCCGGGGTGCGCCTGGCCCCGGCCCTGCAGCAGCGCCTGGCCGGCACCGGCGACGGCCTGCGCGCCGCCGGCGTCGCCCTGGCGGTCGAGATGGTGCGCGCCGCCGCCGCCATCCCCGGGGTGCGCGGCGTCCACCTCATGCTCTTCGGCGCCGACCACGGCGCCCTCACCGAGGTCCGCCGCGCCTGCAGCGACCTCGCCCCCATCGCCACCTCCACCGCCGCCTGACCCCCAAGGACCCGCCATGCCCTTCCCCGGCCTCACCATCATCGGCGAACGCATCAACCCCGGCTTCGCCTCCTCCAAGCGCCTGCTCGACGCCCGCGACGTCGGCCAGCTGCAGGAACTGGCCAGGACCCAGGTCGCCAAGGGCGCGGCCCTGGTCAACGTCAACGGCGGCACCGAGGGCGAGCGCGACCCGGCCTGGGTGGCGCAGCTGGTGCAGGCGGTGCAGGCGGTGGTCACCGTGCCGCTGTCGATCGACTCGCCCAGCGCGGCGGTGCAGGAACGGGCGCTGCGGGCCTACGACCCGGCGCGCTCGGGCGGGCGCGGGCCGATCCTCAACTCGGTGACCGAGAACCGCTGGGACCTGCTCGCCCTGCGCAACCTGGTGCCGGGCGGGGCGCAGGTGCTGTTCATGGCCTCGGAGCGGCTGGAGGGCGGCCAGGCGGTGCCCAACCGCAGCGGCGCCGAGGTGCACGAGACCGCCCGGCGCATGGCCGCGCGCGCGCGCGCCGAGCAGGGCATGGCCAACCACGACATCATCCTCGACGTGTCGGTGGCGCCGCTCGCCACCGACACCGAGGGCCTGGCGCGCATGGCGGTCGAGGCCATCCGCCTGATCGGCGCCGATCCCGACCTGCGCGGGGTCCACCTCAGCGTCGGACTGTCGAACATCGGCATCATGCTGCCCAAGGTCGAGGTCGGCGGCATCCCCATCGGCCTGGCGCTGGAATGCGCCTTCCTGACCCTGTGCGTGCCCGCCGGCCTGGACATGAGCCTGGCCACCGCCGGGCGCGACTACCGCGTGCTGCCCGACGGCCACCCCGCGCTGGAGGCGTTCAAGGAGTGCGTCGCCGCCGAGGACGGCTTCGAGTCGCTGGGCATCGTCAAGCAGCTCTACCGCAACGCCGCCAAGACCGCCGCCGCCGGCGCCGCCTGAGGACACCATGGCCCACGACCTCGCCATCCTCGCCGACGAGTGGTTCGACGGCGAACGCCTGCACCGCTCCCCCGCCACCATCCTGGTCGACGCCGGCCTGGTGGCGGCGGTGCTGCCCGGCCACCAGGGGCCGCGCGCGGCCGAGATCCTGCGCACGCCCTTCGCCGGCCCCGGGCTGGTGGAGTGCCACTGCCACCTCTTCCTCGACGGGGTCGAGACCGACGGCAGGCGGCGCGAGGCCCACCTCGCCGCCGGCGAGCAGGCCTGGCTGGCCACCGGCCGCGCCAATCTGAGACGCATGCGCGCCTGCGGCATCACCGCCGTGCGCGACGCCGGCGACCGCTGGGGCATCAACCACCGCCTGCGCGCCGAGGCGGCGGTGGCGGCCGAGCCGCTGCCGCGGGTGCGCTCGCCCGGGCGGGCGCTGCGCCGCAAGGGCCGCTACGGCGGCTTCATGGCCGAGGAGGTAGAGACCGCCGCCGATATCGAGCGCGCGCTGGCGGCGCGCACCGACGCCGACGACCTCAAGATCGTGCTCACCGGCATCATCGACTTCGCCGCCGGCACGGTGAAGGGCGCGCCGCAGTTCAATGCCGAGGAGCTGGCCCTGCTCGCGGCCGGGGCGCGCCGGCTGGGCATCCCCACCTTCGCCCACTGCAGCGGCCTCGACGGCCTGCGCCTGGCGGTGGACGCCGGGCTGGGCTCGATCGAGCACGGCTTCTTCATGGACCAGGCGGTGCTGGCGCGCATGGCCGAGCGCGGGGTGGGCTGGACCCCGACCTGGTCGCCGGTGGCGGTGATGGCCGAGCGCCCGGGCCTGATCGGGCTCGACGCCGCCTCGGTGGCCGGGCTCGAGCGCATCCTCGCCAACCACCGCCGCCACCTGGCGCTGGCGGCGCAGTGGGGGGTGGTGCTGCTGGCCGGCAGCGACGCCGGCAGCTGCGGGGTGGCGCACGGCGACGCCCTGATCGGCGAACTGGAGGCGATGCAGGCCGCCGGGGTGCCGCTCGAGGCCTGCCTGGCCGCCGCCACCGCGGCCCCGCGCCGGGCCTGGAAGATGGGCGCCCCGCTGCTCGCCCCCGGTGCGGCGGCCGACCTCGCCTGCTGGGAGGTCTCGCCGCGGGAATCCCTGGCCGCGCTGCGCCAGGCGACGGCGGTGGTGGTGGGCGGCCGGCTGTGGCGCGCCGAGGCGGCGGTGGCGGCGGCCGGCTGAGTCGCCGGCAGCACGCGGATGTCCCCTTCCGCGCAGCGGACGTCGTTATTGTCCCATCGCCCGCCCGGTCCGGGCCGCTATCATGGCGCGATGCAGAACGCGCTCCGGACTATGACCGTCATCCCCGCGTCCCTGGCCCTGGCGCTTGCGTGCATCGCCGGCCTGGCCGGAGCCGAGGCGCCGCACTTCGTCGAGGATGACTGCCGTCCTGCAGACCTGGCGGCGCTGCTAGATCGCTGGGAGCCCAGCTCTGCCGCCTTCGCGCCCGCCGCCTCCGGAATCGCCTTCGTGCCCATGTCGGGCGGACTGCGCCCCCGCGGCCTGGCCGCCGGCCGCCAAATGCGGGTCGAGATCCTGGTGCAGGTCGAGGACGGCGCACCCCGGCGCTGGGCCAGCGCCGGGGTGCGCATCCAGGCCGATCCCGACAACTACTGGCAGCTGGCGCTGGCCCAGGCCCCGTCCACGGCCGCAGGTGAGCCGGGGCGGCGCTTCCTCGACCTCGGCCAGCGCCGCGACAGCGTCTGGCACGCCGAGGAGCGCGCCCCGGCCTGCCGCATCGAGCGCAGCGGCGAAGCCGCCTGGCTGCCGGGGCGGCCATACCGGCTGCGCCTGGAGCTGGACGGGACCGGCGTGCGCGGGGTTCTGTCCGATCCCGGCGGCGCCGAACTGGCGGGCATCCGCTGCACCCTGCCCGAAGGGCCGGCGGTGCGCCATGGCCAGCCATTGGTGCAGGTGTCGGGATGCGCCGGCACGGTGCTGGGCTTCCGCGCCGAGGTTGGCGGAGCGCTGCCGCCGGCCCCTGCCGCCACTACCGCCGCATACGACCTGCCCGCCAACGCCCCCGGGATCTTGGCGGACGCCACCGGGTTCTTCCGCATCGAACGCCTGGATGGAGCCTGGTGGGTGGTCGATCCGCTCGGTCGTGGCCTGTACCTCACCGGCATGAACCTGCCGACCGGCTACCGCCAGGGCTGGCCGACCCAGCGCGGCGCCAGACCTCTGCGCTTCCCCTACGAGGAGAACACCCGCACCCTCTACCCCACGGTGGCGGACTGGGAGAGAGCCCAGGTCGCGCGCCTGCGCGCCTGGGGCTTCAACTTCTCGGCCCTACCGGGTCTGATTCGCACCGGCTGGGTAGGGGCCGAGATCGACCATTTCACCAACTACGCGGCCTTGATCGACGACAAGCCGAACTGGTGCGGGGTGCCGGACGTGTTCGACCCGTTGTGGCCTCGCCACTGCGACCTGGTGGCACGCCGGCTGACCGCCGCCCATCGCGGCGACCCCTGGCTGCTGGGCTGGTACCTGGGCAACGAGCTGCCTTGGGGCACGGCGGCGGCGATGGCGGCCAAGACCTGGGCCCGGCCGCCCGGCCACGCCGGTCGGCGGGTCCTCGCCGCGCTTGCGGTGGAACGCGCCGGCTCGGTGGTGGCCTTCAACCGCGACTGGGGAACCTCGATCGGCGGCTTCGGCGAACTGGATGCCGCAACCGGCCGCCTGTGGCCCGCCACGCCCGCGGCCCAGGCGGTGGCCGATGCCTTTTTCGCCCAGGCCCTCGAACGCTACTTCGCCGAGCTGGTGGGCGCCTTCCGCCGCCACGATCCCCAGCATCTCATCCTCGGCGAGCGCTTCGTCGGCATCCCCGCCCCGGCGGTGCTGGCTGCCTGCGGCCGCCACAGCGACATCGTCTCGATCAACGATTACCCGCGCTCAGCGGTTGATCCCGAACGCGGGGTCGATCCCGCGCACCTGCGCCGGCTGGAGCAGGCCAGCGCCGTCGCCGGCAGGCCGCTGCTGATCTCGGAATGGAGCTTCCCCGCCCTCGACGCTGGCCTGCCCAGCCAGCACGGCGCGGGCATGCGCGTGCTCACCCAGCGGCAGCGCGCCGACTGCTACCGCCACTACGCCGAACTGGCCGCCAGCGCCCCCTTCATTGTCGGCCACCAATGGTTCTGCCTGCTCGACGAACCGGCGGAGGGCATCAGCGACGGCTATCCCGAGGATTCCAACTACGGCTTCCTCGACGTGCAGGACCGGCCCTATCCCCTGCTCGCCGCCACCGCCACCGCGGTCAACACCGCCGCCGGCGCCCTGCATCGCACCGGCGTTGCGCGCGGGCTGGCGCCGCCGCAGCCGACGGCCTGGGCCGCCGAGCCACCAGCCGCCACGGCCACCGGCGCGGCGCCCGACCGCAGCGGCGCCTGGGCGGTGGCCTGGGATCCGGCGCGCGGCTGGGGGCTGTCCGCCGGCGGCGTGGAACTGGGCGGCCTGGGGGTGATGATCAAGCAGGTCGACGGGCGGCCGGCCTGGCTGCGCGCCGGTGCCGGCCGCATCGCCGGCGCCTGGGCCGACGACCGCTTCCAGGTGACAGAGGTGGAATGGACCCTGGGCGAGGCGCGTGCCATCGGCGTGCATGGCCAGGGCGAGGCCCCGGCGGCGCTGCCTTTCGCCTTGCGCGTTCGCTACTGGTTCCCGCTCACCGGCGAGGCGGGATGGTGCGCGGTGCAGCCGGTCGCGCTCGCCAACCACGCGCAGCGCGCGTGGACCATCGACGGTGTCTACACCCTGCTGGATCCCCGCCTGGGCGGCGATCCCGCCGGCGACCGCCGCTCGGTGGGATCTCCGTGCATGGGCTTCGAGGCGTGGGAGGACCCTGTCGCCGGCCGCGCCTTCGGTGCCTGGCTGCCGGCGGGCGGCACCACTATGCTCTGGCGCGAGCAGGATGGCACCCCGCATTCCGATATCTGCCAGCCGTTCGGCGCCGTCCTCGCGCCGGGCCAGGAAGCGGCCATCAGCGGCCATCTCGCCATCGTCGCGGCCTTCCCCATCGGAGACCTCGAGGCGATGGGCCGGAGGCTGTCCACGGTGCGCGCCGAGGCGGCCCGCTGGCTGCGCTTCCCCTCGCCCTGACCAAGCCGGGCGGACCGGGAGGCTGCAGGCGGTGGTTGAACCAGCCCTGGTGCGGACACCCTGCCGCCATGCCCGCACCCATCGCCACCCGCGACCTGACGCGCGTGGCCCGCGAGCTGGCGCGCGCCTTCCCGGCGGTACGGCTGTGCGCCTGCACCCCGGCCGGGCAGCCGGTGGGCGGGATGCCGCCGCCCGGGGTCGCGCCGGCGGCGCTGGCGGCGGCGGTGGCCGACGCCCTGCGCTTCGGCGAGGCGGTGGTGTCGGCGGCGGCGGGCTGCTTCCTGTGGGCGGTGCCGCTGCTGCACAACGCCCGCCTGGACGGCGGGCTGGTGGCGTGGACGCCGGAGACCGCGCTGTTCCCGCACGGCAGCGGCCCGCCCGCCTTCCCGGTGCGCGCCGCCTGCGCCGCGCTGCTGGCGGCAGCCGAGCGCGGCGACCACACCAACCAGGCCCTGCTCGCCCAGCACCGCGCCGCGCACCAGCGCGAGGGCGAGCGCGCCGAGTTCCTGCGCCAGCTCAAACGCAGCGGCCTGGCCGGGGTGGCGGGGGCCTATTTCGGCGAGGAGGCCGAGCTCACCGACGCCCTGCGCGCCGGCAACCGCGGGCGCGCGCGCGCGGCGGTCAACCGCCTGCTGGTGGGCATCTACCACCATGCCGGCAGCGATCCCGTCCGGGTGCGCAGCCAGCTGCTGGAGCTGGTGGTGCTGCTGCGCCGCACCGCCGCCGAGGCGGGCGCGCGCCGCGAGTCGCTGCCCGCCGGCGGCGAGCTGGACGAGCTCGCCGCCTGCCACGACGACGAGGCGCTGACGCGCTGGCTGGTGCGCGCCCTCGAACGCCTGTTCGACGCCATCGAGCAGGGCGCCGGCGGCCCCGACGAGGCCGCCCTGCGGCGGGCGCTGCGCCACATCAACGAGCACTGCACCGGCAAGCTGCCGCGCGAGGCGGTGGCGGAGGCGGCGGGGGTGCCGCCGGAGCGGCTGTCGCGCCTGCTCGCCGGCACCGGCCTGGGGCTGACCGAGCTGATCAACCGCGCGCGCATCGACCGCGCCCGCGCCCTGCTCGAACGCGGCGGCAGCGCGCTGGAGGTGGCGCTGGCGGTGGGCTTCCCCGACCCCAGCTACTTCACCAAGGTGTTCCGCCGCCACACCGGCCAGTCGCCGCGCGACTACCGCGCGCGCTTCGGCGGCTGAACCGCCGCCCGCCGCTCCTGCAGGCGCTGCCAGCCGCGGTTGATCAGGTCCGCGGCCACCAGCCAGGCCACCATCATGGCGGCGGTGGCGCCCAGGCCGAGGCGGTCGAAGCCGAACACGAACACCGCGCCCCACATCACCAGCACCCATTGGATGATGTAGATGGGATTGACGTAGCGGCTCCAGTCGAAGCAGACGGCGAAGAAGCGGTTCATCGGCAGGCGGTCGATCGCCAGCTGGCACAGCGCCGTCCAGGCGAGCAGGAAGCCGGTGATGAAGGCGACCGCGCCCGGGCGGCAGTGGTAGTAGTCGTTCCACTGATAGGCCCAGTCGCGCCAGATCACCGCCAGGCTGACCGCCGTCAGCGCGGCGCCCCAGGCGCCGGCCTTCAGCAGGGTGCGGCGGGCATCGCCCGAGCGGGTCATGGCGTCGCCCAGGGCCATGCCCACCAGCACGAAGCTGAACCAGGGGAAGAACGGGAACGAGATGAGGTTGCCGATGCATTCCTCCTGCGCCGGGCGGTCGCCCCACAGGTAGTCGAGCAGACGGCCGGCCACCGGCAGGTCGCAGCCGACCCCCCACAGCCAGGGCGAGGCGGCGGCGATCGCGGCGGCGAGCAGCAGCAGGATGCGGCGGTCGACCTGCCAGTGGCGGATGAAGGCCATGGCGATGAGCGACAGCCCGGCGAAGTGCAGGATGTCGAGCGCGAGCAGGGCATCGCCGAGGTCGGCGACCTCGGCCGGGATGCCGGCATAGGCGGCGGGGGCGCACCAGCGCGCCAGCGCCACCGGCGCCACCCCGCGCAGCAGGTTGAGCAGGTAGCCGAGCAGGATGATGGTCACCCCGCGGCGGATGCCGGTGCGCAGGTCCTGCTTGCGCGAGTAGTAGGCCGACACCCCCATCAGGGCCATGAACACCGGCGCCGCCGGCGGGCTGCCGAGGAACTCGATGATCTCGCCGAAGAGCGAATGCTTGACCGCGGGAGCGGCATAGGCCCCCAGCACGTGCACGAAGACCATGAAGGCCACCGCCAGCCCGCGGGCGAGGTCGAGCGCAAGCACGCGGTTGCCAGTACCCATGAAGACCCTCGTCGTCGGAGTGGAGGCACCGAGCATGGTGCGCGGTACCCGCCCCGCAATTCCCCCTATCGGACTCCGTCCCGCCTGGCGAGCTGGGGAAAACCACCGTCCAGCTTGATTCTGGAAAGTTATACTGTATTGTTCGTTTAATGGTCAAGCAGGTACAACTCGCCAGGCACCAGCCGCTCTACCGCCAACTGCTTGCCCACTACGAGGATGCGATCGCAAGCGGAGCCCTGGCCGCGGGCGACCGGCTGCCTGCCACCATCGAGCTCGCCCAGCGCTTCCAGGTCGCCGCCGCCACCGTGCAGGAGGCCCTCGGCCAGCTGCAGAAGCGCGGCCTGGTCGAGCGCGTGCCCGGCCGCGGCACGGTGGTGAGCGCGCGCGCCGCCGCCCGCACCTGGGGGGTGATCTACGGCGAGCCGGTGCTGATCCACCCCGACCGCCGCGTCTACACCCTGGTCACCGCGCACATGCAGCGCCTGCTCGAGGCGCGCGGCATCGTGCTGCGCCTCTACCATCCCCAGCTCGACGGCGGCCTCGCGGGCACCTGGCAGGACGTGCGCCGCGACGCCGGCGACGGCCTGCTGCGCGTGCTGCTGCCGCTGTGCCCAGGCGGCGACCTCGGCCGGCGCCTGGCCGAGGACTGCCCGCTGCCGGCCTCGACCGGGGCGCCCTGGATCACCGAGGACCGGTCCTTCGGCCGGCTCGGTGCCGCCCACCTGCTGGCCGCCGGCCGCCGCCGCATCGCCCTGGTGTCGTGCGGGGCGCAGCAGCGCGCCGCGCTGTGCGCCGGGGTGGCCGAGGCCCATGCCCAGGCCGGGCTGGCCTGGCCGGACGGTGACGCGGTCGGCGATGCCAACACCGAAGCCGGCGGCCACACCCTGGCCCAGGCCATCCTGGCGGGCCCCGGCCCGCGCCCGGACGCCTGGCTGGTGGCCGACGACAACGCCTGCCGCGGGGTGGTCACCGCCCTGCTCTGGCAGGGCCAGCGCATCCCCGCCGACGCCGCCCTGGTCAGCCACGGCAACCGCGGGCTGGAGCCGGTGCTGCCCATCCGCCTCACCCGCCTGGAATACGACCCCGCCGAGATGGCGGCCGCCACCATCGCCGCCGCCGACGCGGTGATCGCCGGCCAGGCGCCGACCCAGGCGGTGCTGACCGCCCGCCTGGTGGCGGGCGATTCCGTCCCCGCCGCCGGAGCCCGGCCATGAGCCGCCGCCACGCCTTCACCCTCATCGAGCTGCTGGTAGTGATCGCCATCGTGGCGGTGCTGGCGGGGATGCTGCTGCCGGCGGTGTCGATGGTGCGCGAGGCGGCGCGCGCCACCTCCTGCTCAAGCAACCTGCGCCAGATCGGCATGTGCATCAGCACCTATGTCGCCGACAGCGAGGGCATGCTGCCTTCGGCCGGCACTGGCACCGGCTACATCTGGGTGAAGGACATCCCGCCCTGGAACGGCTTTCTGCGCGACGTGGTCGGCGAATCGATCGAGAAGCTGGTGCTCTGCCCCGCCGGCAAGCCGTTGTGGCTGGTCGGGGCGAAACGATACGGCAACTACGGACTGAACTACTGGTGGTTCCAGAACCAGGCCTACGGCAAGCCCTACCGCGCCCTGGCCGGAGCCGTCAGCCCGAGCGAGCTGTGCTTCGCCAGCGACATCGACCTGTCGCTCACGCCCGGCGACATCTCCAACGAGTTGTCGGCCTGCCGCTTCCTGATCGGACCGGTGAACAACAACCCCGCCTTCCGCCACAGCCAGGCGCTCAACGCCCTGTTCGCCGACAGCCACGTGGCGCGGGTGCGCCCGCCCTGGCCCTACGACCCGGTCAGCGCCGCGGTGCGCACCTCCGCCTTCTGGCAGGGCAAGTAGCCGCCCGTCCTTTCCACCACGCCGAGACCCGCCATGCCCCGCCTCGCCTGCGCCCTGCTCGCCGCTTCGCTGCTCGCTGCCGCGGAACCAGCCGCCCCCTATCCGCCCGCCCCCGGCCACGCCGGCCTGCCGGTGGTGTTCTGGTCGCACTACATGCCCCAGGTCGGCACCGCCCAGCTCGACGCCAACGGCCACGCCCACGGCGGCACCGACTGCCACCCCTTCGTGGCCCAGGGTTCCGGCCTGGCGCAGAGCCAGGCGCACATCCGCTACGCCCTCGATGCCGGCATCAACGGCTTCCAGATGCTGGGCTGGCCCGATCCGGCGATGTACGAGGCGGCGCGCACGGTGGCCGCCGCCGGCGGCGGGATGTTCTACGTCAACCCGCAGTGGTGCGACCAGAAGGACTACGACAAGGCGGTGGCCCAGATGGGCGATTTCGCCCTCGCCCACAAGGACGACCCGCACGTGTTCCGCATCGGCGGCAAGCAGGTGCACTTCTTCTACGGGGTGAACTGGGCGCGCAGCGACGATGACGAGCGCATCGAGCAGGCGCGCGCCGCCATCCGCGCGCGCGGGGTCGAGGTGCTGCTGATGCCGGGCGACGGTTCGCGCAGCGTGCGCCCGTCCGACATGCTGCTGCTCGACCGCACCGACCTCGACCACCGGCCGTGGCCGGCCTTCGCCCGGCCCGAACCCGGGCCGCTCTCCTACCTCGCCTCCACGCGCTGGGACGGCTGCGACGCCTGGGGCCCGCGCGACATGCCCGACCATCTCATGGGCATGCTGATCGAACGCCTGCGCCCGCACGCCGGGCGCTACCTGTTCATCCCCGCCGTCGCCCCCGGCTACGACAGCTCGAACCGCGCCCGCCAGGCCATCCACTGCCCGCATCGCGGGGTGGGCATCCTGCGCGACGGCCTGCGCCAGGCGGTGCGCAACGGCTTCCGCCAGGTCGACTGCGTGACCTGGAACGACGTCAACGAGACCATGCTGCTGCCCTCCACCCGCAGCCCCTTCGGCATGTCCGAGGTGATCCGCTTCTGGCACGGCCTGGCCGAGGACGGGCGCAGCCCCTTCGACGCCCCGCGGGTGGTGGTGGCCTACGACCCCGAGGTGCTCTACGGCGACGAACTGCCCTTCCAGGCGGTGGTGATGCCGGAGCGCGGCGCGCTGTCGTCGGACTACCAGGTGCGGGTGCGCTTCGAGGACGAGCACGGGGTCGAGGTGGCGGCCAGCTCGCTGCGCCTGGCGGTGCCCGACGAGCGCACCGATGCGGTGGGCGAGGCGCGCCTCGACACCACCGCCTTCGCCGGCTGGGTCGAGGTGCTGTCACCGGTGGTCGAGGTGCTGCGCTACGACCTCGGCACCAGCAGGCGCCAGGTCCTGCACCAGCGCCTGCGCCTGCCGCCCATCACCCTGCGCGCCAACAAGGTGCAGTTCTTCACCTCGTACGTGGTGGCGCTGTCGCGGGTGGCGCCTGATCTCACGGTCGAGCTCACCGCGGGCGGTTCGCGCTCGCTCGCCGCCCCCGCCGGCACGGTGCTGCCCCTCAGCATCGCCCACCGCGGCAGCGAGCCGCTGCGCCGCCTGACCCTGGCCGAGAGCCGGCTGTCGCGCGGGGCGGTACGCGCCGACGATACCGCCCAGGGCCTGGCCGGCCGCCAGCGCGGCTTCCTGCGCCTGCGCAGCGAGCGTGCACTGCCGGTGACGGTGCGCATCGCCGACGGCATGCTGCATGAACGCACCGCCCACCATTGGGACCTCAAGCGCATGGTGGTGCCGGTCGGTGCGGCGGAGTGGAGCGGCATGAGCCTGCCCCTGGCCAAGCCGGGCGAGACCCCCTGGCACGGCATGCAGAACGCGATCGGTGCCCTGGTGCTGCGCGCCTCGTGGGGCGCAGCCGGGCGCATCGCGGTGCTGGTCGGCAGCGACAAGGCGCCGCTGTTCGACCTGCCCATCGCCGAGCTGGCGGCGGGCCCGGTGACGCGACTGGCGCAGATCGACGGCGCCCCCGCCGCCCTGCGTCTGGAATGGGTGCTCGACGCGGTCGAGGCCAATATCGACTACCCGCTGCCAGCCGCCGGCGACGGCCTGCGCCTGCTGCCGGTCAGCCGCTACGAGGACGAGACCCGCTACCTGCACGCCTGGGCCCTGACCGCCGGGGACCGGGTGGCCTGGTCGCGCCCCCTGGTGGTGCGCCGCGCCGCCCCGGGCCAGGCCGACGCCACCGTGGCGCTGCCGATCATCCGCACCGGCGGCACCTTCGAGGACCCGGTGAGCTCCAGCAGCAGCGCCGCGCGCAACCCCTACGCCGCCGCCGACGTGGTGGTGGCGACGGTGCCGGCGCGCCTGATCCCCTGCATCCGCATCGATGCCGACGAGCCGGGCGGGGCCGCGCTCAACGACGGCGGCACCGCCCACCAGGTCGGCCGCGCCTGGCTGAACGGCACGGTGGAGCGCATCGCCGACGGCTGGCGCGGCGGCGCCCTGCGCTTACAGGGCGGCGAGGTCCAGCTGCGGGCCAAGAGCATGCCGCATGGCGCCTACACCTTCAGCACCCGCCTGCGCGCGCCGCGCCCGGTTGCGCCGGCGGTGATCGCCCGCGATGGCGACTTCTGGCAGGGGGTGGGCACCGACGCCCTGCGCATCACCCTGCAGCCGGACGGGCGCATCGCCGCCGCGCGCAAGGTGGGCGAATCGGCCGGCAGCGCGCAGTCGGACGCCGCCATCCACGCGGGCTGGAACCACGTGGCGGTGACCTACGACCTGGCCGCGGTGCGGGTGTGGCTCGACGGCCGCCTGGCGGGCGAGGGGCGCATGAGCGCACCCGGCTACCAGCGCACCCATTCCTGCCCGACCATCGGCTTCCTGCCCGCCACCGCCGCCCCTGCCGGCGCCGCCGCGCCGGAGCTGGGCGGCGACCTCGACCAGATCGAGATCATCGGCACCGCCCTCGACGCCGCCGGCATCGCCGAGCTGGCGCGGCGCGGCTGCTGGCGCGAGCGCTGAGCCGGGCGATGGCCGCCCCCATCCCGCCCGCCCCCGGGCACGCCGATCTGCCGGTGCTGTTCTGGGCCCACTACATGCCGATGTGCGGCACCCTGCAGATCGATGCCAACGAGCACGCGCACGGCGGCACCGACTGCTTCCCCTTCCTGCCGGTGCTGCGCGGGGTGGCGGAATACGAGGCGCACATCCGCCTGGCCCTGGAGGCCGGCATCGACGGCTTCCAGCTGCTGCGCGACGCCCCCGACGAGGCCTACGAGGCGGCGCGGCGGGTGCGCGCCGCCGGCGGCGGCATGTTCTACCTCAACCCGCAGTGGTGCGCCCAGGGCGCCGATCCCGCGCCGGCCTTCGCCCGCATGGCCGACTTCGCCCTCGCCCATCGCGACGATCCGCACGTGTTCCGCATCGGGGGGAAGCAGGTGCACTTCTTCTACGCCGTGGCCTGGGCGGGCGGCGACGACGACGAGCGCATCGAGCAGGCGCGGGCCTTCATCCGCGCGCGCGGGGTCGAGGTGCTGCTGATGCCGGCCAACGGCTCGCACCGGCTGCGCCCGTCCGACACCCTGCTGCTCGACCGCCCGGACCTCGACCACCGCCCCTGGCCGCCCTTCGCCCGCCCCGAACCGGGGCCGCTGCACCACCTCGCGACCACGCGCTGGGACGGCTGCGACGCCTGGGGCCCGCGCGACATGCCCGACCACCTGATGGCGGCGCTGGTCGAGCGCCTGCGGCCCTTCGCCGGGCGCTACCTGTTCATCCCCGCCGTCGCCCCCGGCTACGACAGCGCCAACCGCGCCTGGCAGGCCATCCACTGCCCGCACCGCGGCATCGGCGTGCTGCGCGACGGGCTGCGCCAGGCGCTGCGCTTCGGCTTCCGCCAGATCGACTGCGTGACCTGGAACGACGTCAACGAGACCATGCTGCTGCCCTCCACCCGCAGCCCGTGGGGATTCAGCACCGTGCTGCGCTTCTGGCGCGGCGTGGCCGAGGACGGGCGCAGCCCCTTCGCAACCCCGCAGGTGGTGGTGGCCTATGACGCCGAGGCCCTGTACGGCGACGAACTGGCCTTCCAGGTGGTGGTGATGCCCGAGCGCGGCGCGCTGTCCGGCGACTACCTGGTGCGGGTGCGCCTGCTCGACCAGCACGGCGGCGAGGCGGCCACCCTGTCCACCCGCCTGGCGGTGCCCGACGACACCGCCGACGCGGTGACCGAGCTGCGCCTCGACACCACCCCCCTGCTCGGCCGCGCCGAGGTGCTCTCGCCGCTGGTCGAGGTGCTGCGCGTCGACCCGGTCAGCGGCGTCAGCCGGATCCTGCACCAGCGCCTGCGCCTGGCGCCGATCACCCTGCGCGCCAACCAGCTGCGCTTCCTCACCGCCTATGCTATCGCGCTCGACCGGGTCGAGCCGGAGCTGGAGCTGGGCCTGGCCGCCGACGCCGTCGACGCCCCCGCCGGGGCGCTGCTGCCGCTGCGCTTCAACCACCGTGGACCCACCCCCCTGCGCCGGCTGATGCTGGCCGAGGGCCGCCTGGCGCGCGGCGCGGTGCGCGCCGACGACACCCCCGCGGCCATCGGCCCCGGACGGGTGCGGGTGTTCCTGCGCCTGCGCAGCGAGCGCTGCCTGGCGGTGGCCGTGACCCTGGACGACGGCGTCATCCACGAGCGCCACGCCAACCACTGGCGGGTCGAGGCGGTGGTGGAGCCGCACCAGGCGGTGGAGGCCGCCGGCTGGCAGGGCCTGACCTACCCCCACCTCGCCCCCGGCGAGGCGCCCCCCAACGGCATGCAGGACGGCCTCGGCCAGGCGGTGCTGCGCTGCACCGCCGCCGCCGGCAGCGCGGTGCAGGTGGCGGTGGCGGGCCGGACCGTGCTGCGCGCCAGCCTGTCCGCACTGGCCGCCGCGCCGGTGCAGGTGGTGGTCGGCGCAGGCGCCGGGCGCCAGGTGCTGCGCCTGGAGCTGACCCTGGATGCGGTCGAGGCCAACCAGGAGCACGCCCTGCCGGCGGTCGGCGAGGGGCTGCGCTTCCTGCCCATCAGCCGGTTCGAGGACGAGACGCGCTATGTCCACGCCTGGGCCCTGAGCGAACGCGGCACGCTGGCCTATTCGCCGCCGCTGGCGGTGGTGCGCCGTGCCGCGGACGGCGCGGAGGCGGTCCCCCTGCCCCTGATCCGCACCCGCGGCACCGCCGAGGACTTCATCAGCTCGGCCAGCAGCGGCCCGCGCAACCCCTTCACCGCCGCCGACGTGCTCGCCGCCGCCGTCCCCGCCCGCCTGCTGCCGCGCTGGCGCATCGCCTGCGACGAGGGCGCCGGCCCGCTGCTCAACCACGGCGGCAGCGCGCACCAGCGCGGGCGCGCCTGGCTGGAAGGCGCCATCGCCTGGGCCGACGACGGCGCCGGCGGGCCCTGCCTGCGCTGCGCCGGCGGGCGCATCGCGGTACGCTCCGCCAGCATGCCGCACGGCGCCTATACGTGCTGTCTGCGCGTGCGGGTGGACGCCCTGCCGCCGGGGCCGGTGCTGCTGGCCTGGGACGGCGACGACTGGCAGGGGGTGGTCACCGACGCCCTGCGCATCGAACTGCGCCCCGACGGCCGCATCGCCGCCCGCCGCCAGGCCGGCGCGTCGCAGGGCGAGGCGCTGGCGGATCGCCCGCTGCACCCCGGCTGGAACCACGTGGTGGTGAGCTACGACCTCGCCCGCCTGCGCATCTTCCTCGACGGCGCGCCGGCCGGCGAGGGACCGGTGCCGGTGCCCGGCTACCAGCGCAGCCATTCCCGTCCCGGCTTCGGCTTCCGGCCGCTGGCGGCAGACGCCCCGCCCTGCATCGGCTTCCTCGCCGGCATCGAGATGGTCGGCACCGCCCTCGATCCGGCCGCGATCGCCCGCCTGGCGCGCGGCGGAGCGGCCCGGCCATGAGCCCGCTCGCCCGTACCGCCCTCGCGCTGATCGCGCTGGGCGCGGCCCTGGCCGGGGCCGAGACCGACCCCGCCCTGGCGCGGGTGTGGGCCAGGGCCGCCGCCGGCGGCCCGCTGCGGGTGGTGGCGGTGGGCGGCTCGATCACCCAGGCGGGCGAGGGCTGGATCGCGCCCTGGCTGCGCCAGCGCTTCCCCCAGGCGGCGGTGGCCGTGCACAACGCCGGCATCAGCGGCACCGGCAGCTGGTACGGCCTGTTCCGCTGCGACACCGACATCGCCGCCGCGCGACCCGACCTGGTGCTGCTGGAGTTCACCGTCAACGACGGCGCCAGCGACACCCCGCAGGCGCGCTGGACGCTGGAGAGCCTGCTGCGGCGCATCCTGCAGCTGCCCAGCCGCCCGGCGGTGGTGGTGCTGGAGGCCGCCGACCGCAAGCGGCCGCTGGACATGGTCAGCGCGCACCGCCGCCTGGCCGCCCACTACGGCCTGACCTTCATCGACCTGCACCGGCCGCTGGTGGAGCGCTGCGCCGCCGGCCCGCAGCGCTGGGAGGACCTCTTCGGCGACGACGTGCACCCGACCCCGGCCGGGCATGCGCTGTACGCCCGCCTCATCGCCGAGGCCCTCGATGCCACCATCGGCGGCGCCGGGCCGGGGGCGCTGCCGCCGCTGCCGCCGCCGCTGGCGGAACGTCCGCTGCTGGCCGACGGCCGGGTGGTGCCGTTGCCCCGACCAGGGCCGGGCTGGCGCACGGTGCCCACTGTCGCCGGCTGGTGGAGCCGCTTCTTTCCCGGCGCGGCGGTGGCGCAGGCGGAGGGCGCGGTGCTGACCATCCCGGTGCAGGGCACCGCCCTCGGCCTGCTCGTCCACCTCGACCCTGCGGCGGGCATCCTCGCCTGGTCGATCGACGGCGGCGAGCCGCAGCTGCAGCCCTGCAACCTGCGCCGCGGCTTCGCCGTGCTGCGCCTGGCCGACGACCTGGCGCCCGGCGAGCACCTGCTGCGCCTGGTGGTGCCGGCGGGCGGCCTGGGCGGGTCGGGGGTGGCGGTGGGCGCGGTGCTGGCGGGCGGCGCCGCCGACGGCCCGACGGCCGCCCCGGGCGGGTGGACGCCGGAACGCCTGGCGGGCCTGCGCTGGGGGGCGGTGGATGCCGGACGCTGGCGGTGGTCCGGCCCCTACGGCGATCTGGCGGCGGACTGGCGCGCCCCGGGCCCCACCGCCGCGCTGGTGCAGCCCTTCCCGCCCGAGGACGCCCTGCCCGGCCGTCAGCCCGTGCTGCCGGAGCAGTGGCGGCCGCTGGACGGCGGCGCCCTGGTGCTCGACCTCGGCGCCGCCAGCCGCTCGCCCACCCGCGGCGTGACCTACGCCTGGACCGTGCTGCGCAGCGCCGCCGGCGGGCGCGTCGCCGCCCGCCTCAACCTCGACTACTACGGCATCCTGTGGCTGAACGGGCGCGAGGTCCTGCGCGTCGACCGCCACCACGGCAATCCCGCCGCCGACCTGGCGTGCGACCTCGACCTGCGGCCGGGTGACAACCACCTGGTGGCCAAGGTCCACGCCGGCAGCCAGGGCCACCTGCTGGCGCTGCGCCTGGTCGATGCCGACGCGGTGCAGGCCGTCCTCCCTGGACTGCCGACGCCGTGACCAGGCCGCGCCACCGTCACCCTGGAGCCCCCATGCCCTGGATCCTCGCCCTGGCCGCCACCGTCCTGCTGCTGTGCGCCTGCCGCGGGCCTGAAGCCCCGGCACCGGCTGCTGCCGCCACTGCCGCCGCCACCGCCCCCGGCGACACCTGCTCGCCGCAGCGGCGCATGGCCTGGGCGCACTACGTGCCGTGGTACGACCCGGCGCGCACCGCCCACACCGCGCGCGGCTTCTGGGACCAGCCCTCCGCCGCCGCCCTGCCCGACCTGCGTGCCGAGTTCGCCGCCGCCCAGGCCGCCGGCATCGACGGCTTCCTGGTCGACGTGGTGGGAGGCCCGCGGCCCAAGCCCACCGCCTTCGCCGACGGCGTGGCCGGCATGCTCACCGCGGCGGAGGGCACCGGCTTCCTGGTCGCCGCCTGCCTCGATGGCGGGCATGGCGACCTCGACTGGCAGGCGGAGGAGATCGCGCGCATGGCCGCGCTGTTCGCCGCCCATCCCAACTACCCGCGGGTGGGCGGCCGGCCGCTGTTCGCCACCTATTCCGCCCTCGGGCGCAGCCCGGAGCAGTGGCGCGGCATCCGCGAACGCCTGCGCGCCCAGGGCCTGGACCCCTACCTGCTCGGCGATCTCGGCGGCGGCTTCGGCCAGATCGAGGATGCCAAGGTGGCGGAGTACGCCGCGGTCTTCGACCTGCTCTACGTGTTCGCCGCCTATCCCCACCGACCGGCTGCCGGCGCCCCGGCGCTGTCCACCGGCGAGCGTTTCCGGCGCCTGGGCGCCGCCAGCGCCGCCGCCGGCCGGCCGTGGATGCCCGCCCTGTGGCCCGGCTACCTGGGCGGCTGGCTGAACGGGCGCAACGACTTCCACCAGCCCTTCCGCGGTCTCGACGTGCTGTGGGAATGCGCCCAGGCGCTCGATCCGCAGCGCGACGCCTGGGTCCACCTGTGCACCTGGAACGACCACGACGAGACCAGCCTGATGCCCACCGCGATCGGCGGCGGTGGCAAGCTGGCGCTGTGCGCCGCCGCGCTGGCGCGCTGGCGCGGGCAGGAGCCGCCGGCGCAGGCGCGCGTGCTCGCCGCCTACCGGCGCGAGGAGATGGTGGGCAGCGACCTGCGCATCGAGATCGCCAGCCTGCCCGGGCGCGAACGCGGTACCCTGGCGGTGGACGGCTGGCTGCAGGGTCCGGACGGCGCGCGCCTGGCCGGACTGCCCGAGCGCGCCCTCGCCGCCGACGGCTGGGCGCGGGCGGAATGGCGCATCCCCACCACCGGCCTGGCCGCCGCCGCGGCCTGGACCCCGGTGCTGCGCGTGCGCCGGGACGGCCAGGCCGGTACGCCCGCCGTCCTGCCGGCGATCCTGCCCGCCACCGGCTGGCTGGAGGACGCCAGCACGGTGGTGACCGCGCTCGACGCCTGCGCCCCCGGCCAGGCGCGCCTGCGCCTGGGCGAGGACGGCGACGCCCTGCGCGCCCGCCTCGACCTGGACGTGGGCGAAGCGGTGCGCAGCGCCACCCTGTGGCGCAACGACCGCTGCCTGGCCGGGTTCGCCCCGGCCGGCGCCGCCACCAGCCCGGCCCTGCTGCACCTCGCCATCCCCACCTTCCGCCCGCACCGCCTGCGTCTGAGCGTGGCCGACGGCGCGCTGGTGGCGGCCGACCGCCGCGGCGGCCTGAAACCCGGCGCATGGAGCGCGTCCGGCTTCGACCTGCGCCACGAGCACGACTGGAACGCCCTCACCGTGACCCTCGCCACCACCCCGGCGACGGTGGTGCGGGTGCAGATCGACGGGCAGCCGGCCCAGGTCCTCGACCTGGCCCGGCTGGCCGCCGGCGGCAGCGCCACCTGCGGCAGCCCGGCCGCCACCGCCATCGTGCGCGCCGACTACGATCCGCGCGGAGTGGCGCCGTGCGCCGATGCGCGCACCTATGAGGCCGCCCTGCGCTGCGGCCCCGGCCGCCCCGGCGACCGCTGGTGCGCACGGGTCGAGCTGCAAACGGGCCGGGTGCTGTGGTCGCCGGTGCTGGCGCCGTGGGCCGGCGCCCCGCGTCCGGCCACGGTGATCGATTCCGCCACCAGCCTCGACCTCACCGCCGACGCCAGCGGCACCCTCGGCTGCGACGGCTGGCTGCTGCCGGCGCCGCGCCCGCAGGCGGCGGTCGAGGCCCTGGTGCATCCGGCGGCGCTGCGCGCGGCGCGCTGGTCGCTGGCCGCCGACGGCGCCGACCTGGCCGGCGACCGTCCGCTGGCCGCCCTGCGCGCCCCCGCCCAGGCCCGCCTGCTGGCCGCCGACGGCCCCGACGGCCGCCCCTGCCTGCACCTCGACGGGCGCAGCGCGGTGGGCCTGCCGCGACGGGTGTGGCCGCTCGGCCCCTGCACCCTTGCCCTGGCGCTGCGCCCGGCGGCCGCACCCGCCGGCGACCAGGCGGTGGTCACGCGCAAGGGCTGGGCCACCGGCCTGAACCTGCGCCTGCGCGCCGACGGCCGCGCCGAGGTCTGGCGCGACGGCCACGGCACCCCGGCGGTGCGGGTGGCCGGCGACCGCGCCCTGGAGCCCGGGGCCTGGACCGCCCTGCGCGCGGTCTACGACGGCACCCGTCTGCGCCTGTGGCAGGACGGCCGCCTGGCGGGCGAGGCCGCCGCCCCCGCCAGCCAGGTGCACGGCAACTGCACCGTCACCCTGGGCGCGGCCGAGAACGGCTTCGCCGGCGCCCTCGCCGACCTCGCGGTGCTGGGCTGGGCCGAGCCGCCGCCCTGAGCGATCGGGGACAGCGGCTGATCGCCCCGGCACATGCCCGACGACCGGAACGGTGGTAGACTGCCGGCATGGATGACGGCGATCCCGCCCTGATCACGCTCCACGGCCACTTCCCGTTCGCACCGCCCGCCGACCGCGCAGCCTGGCGCCGGCGCGCGGCAGCGTTGCGCCGGCAGGTGCGCCTGGCGCTTGGCCTGTGGCCGTGGCCGACGCGCACTCCGCTCGACGCGGTGCTGCGCCCGCGCGGGGTGCACGACGGGGTGGCGGTGGCGGGGGTGCGTTTCACCTCCTTCCCCGGCTTCACCGTCACCGGCAACCTCTACCGCCCGGCCGCGGCCGGCGGGCCGCTGGCCGGGGTGCTCAGCCCGCACGGGCACTGGAACGTCCCGTGCGAGGGCGCCGGACGCTTCATGGACCACGGCGACGAGGGCATCGCGCGCGAGCTCGCCAGCGGCGCCGAGAGCGACCCCGACGGCGGGCGCAACCCGATCCAGGCGCGCTGCATCCACCTCGCCCGCCTGGGCTGCGTGGTGCTGCAGATCGACATGCTCGGCTGCGCCGAGAGCGCGCAGATCCCCTACGCCGTCGCCCACCGCTTCTACCGCTGCGCGGACGAGCGCGGCGACGACGACGGATCCTGGCACCTGTTCGGCGCCCGCGCCGAGGGCCTGGCCCAGAACGTGGTCGGCATCCAGGCCTGGAACGCCATCCGCGCCCTCGACCTGCTGTGCGCCCAGCCCGGGGTCGACCCGGCGCGCATCGGCGTCACCGGCGAGAGCGGCGGCGGCACCCAGACCTTCCTGCTCGGCGCCCTCGATCCGCGGCCGCGCGCACTGTTCCCGGCGGTGATGGTGAGCACCGGCATGCAGGGCGGCTGCACCTGCGAGAACGCCAGCCTGCTGCGCATCGCCACCGGCAACGTCGAGCTGGCGGCGCTCGCCGCCCCGCGCGCCCTCGGCCTGACCACCGCCGACGACTGGACGCGCACCATGCCCGCGGACGGCTTCCCGCAGCTGCGCCGGCTCTACGCCCTGCACGGCGCCGAGGACCGCCTGGAGCTGCACCGCTTCCCGCAGTTCCCCCACAACTTCAACCAGCCGGCGCGCCAGGCCATGTACCGCTTCATGGCCCGCCACCTGCGGCTGGGGGAGCCGCCGGCGGAGATCCCGCGCCGCCGCCTGCCGCCGGCCGGACTCAGCGCCTGGGATGCCGGCGAGCCGCGTCCGGCCGGCGGCGAACAGGCCATCCTGCGCTGGTGGGGCGAGGACGCGCGCACCCGCCTGTCCGCCAGCCCGCACGCCCAGGCCGCCGGCTGGCGCATCCTGCTCGCCATCGGCGCGCCGGCGGGGGTGCCGCGCTACGCCGCCCAGGACCTCGGCAGCGGCTGGCGGCGGCTGACCGCCGACCACCCCGAGGCGCCCCCCTGCCTGGTGACCGGCGGCGTCGCCGGGAGCGTGCGGCTGGTGCTGGCCCCGGCGGCGCCGGACCCGGTGCAGCCGCCGCCGTGGCTGGCGGCCCTGCTCGCCGACCCCGCGCCGCTGTGGCTGGTGGAGCCCTGGCAGCCGGCCCTGGAGCGCAACCCGATGGTGCCCAGCCGCGAACCGCGCGCGGTGCCCGCCTACACCTACGGCTACAACCGCCCGCTGTTCCTGCGCCGGCTGCACCGCGCGCTGCTCGCCCTGCGCGCCGCCGCCACGGCCGGCCCGGTGGAGCTGGTGGGGATGGGCGCGGCGGCGCCGCTGGCGGCAGCGCTGCGCGTGCTGGGCGGCCCGCTGGTGGCGCGCACCACCCTGGAGAACGGCCGCTTCCGCTTCGCCGCCTGCGACCACTGGCGCCACCCGGACTTCCTGCCCGCCGCCCTGCGCCTGGGCGACCTGCCCGGCCTGTTCGCCTGCCCGGGCGGGCCCATCCTGATAGGTGGTCATACCCCATGAGTACATGCATCGCTCCATCACGATGAAACGATGGTTGACCTTGACGCGCCCGGCGCCAGCGTGCCGGCATGCGTCTCGACCAGCTCTTCGCCACCCGCGCCCGCACCCTCTCGTTCGAGTTCTTCCCGCCCAAGAACGAGCGCGCCTGGTACACCCTCGAGGACAGCATCGACCAGCTGGTGCCGCTCGGCCCCGACTTCGTCTCGGTGACCTACGGCGCCGGCGGCACCACCCGCGCCAAGACCCGCGAGGTGGTCGAGCAGATCCAGGGCCGCTGGGGGGTGACGGCGATGGCCCACCTCACCTGCGTCAACGCCACCCGCGCCGAGCTCGGCGCGCTGCTCGACGAATACCACGGCGCCGGCATCGGGAACCTGCTGGCGCTGCGCGGCGATCCGCCCAAGGGCCAGGAGCGCTTCGTGCCGGTCGACGGCGGCTGCAGCCATGCCGCCGACCTCATCGCCCTGATCGGCGCGCGCGGCGGCTTCGCCACCCTGTGCGCGGCCTTCCCCGAGCGCCACCCCGAGGCCGCCAGCCGCGAGGCGGACTGGGACCGCCTGGCCGACAAGCTGCGCGGCGGCGCCTGCGCCGCCATCACCCAGCTGTTCTTCGACCCGGCCGACTACCGCGCCATGTGCGCCCACGTCGCCGCCCGCCTCGGCCGCGCGCCGCGCATCATCCCCGGCATCTGGCCGGTGGTGGACTGGGCCGGACTGCAGAAGGCCTGCCAGCTCAGCCGCGCCGCCATCCCCGAGCGCCTGCGCGCGGCGATCGAACCGCTGGCCGGCGACCGCGCCGCCGCCCGCCGCGCCGGCATGGCCTTCACCGTGGCGCTGTGCCGCGAACTGCTGGCGGCGGGGGCGCCGGGCCTGCACATCTACGCCCTCAACCGCTCCACCGCCGCGGCCGAGATCGTCACCGCCCTGCGCCTGCTGGGCGAGAGCATCTAGTGTCCCGCTTCTAAAATACCTTGAATAATAATTCGGCTCCGGCGTATACCTTTCGGAGGTACGCACCACCTGCCAGTCGAAGGCCGCGCAGGCGAAGCCGTGGCCGGCCCACCACACCAGGTCGTCGTCGGCCACCGGCTGGCCGCCGCCCGGGCAGTGCACCACCGCCGGATGCGGTCCCGGCCCGTCCGGCAGGCAGCAGGCGGCGTACACCGCCCCGCTGCGCCCGTCGGCGAAGGTGACGTGCAGGTAGGCCTCGTCGATCCGCCGGCCGGCATGCAGGCGGCCGGGCAGGGCCTGGACGCGGGTGATGATGCCGGGGCGGTTCATGGGCGGGTCACCAGCGGTAGTAGCGGTAGGGATCGTCGCCGAGCGCGAAGTCGGCGCGGTAGTCGCTGTGGTAGAGCGGCGCCGCGACGGCGGGGGCGGCCGCCGGCTCCAGCGCCAGGTCCTCGGGCCGGCCGACCATGCCGCCGCCGCCGAAGTGGTCGAACACCCGCACCGCGATCACGTGACGGCCGGGGGTGGCGAGCTTGGCCGGGACGGTGTAGCGGCGCAGATGGCTCCAGAACGCCGGGGTGGTGATGGTGGTGCGGCCGACCTCGACCCCGTCGACATAGGCCACGTCGAAGTCGTCGATCGCGCCCAGCGACAGGGTCAGGGCGCGCCCGGCCCAGGCGGCGGGGATCTCGACCGTCCTGCGGAACACCGCCTCGCCGTCGGCGTTCAGCCAGGCCCCGCCATAGGACTCCCACTCCTTCGACACCGCCACCGCCTGCATCGGAGACTCGTCGGCGTCGGGCGCCACCAGCGCCAGGGCGCGCGCGCTCGGGCCGGGGTCCTTGGGGCGGGGGTCCTTCTCGCCCGCCGCCGGCAGCGGCGCGGTGAGGGCGGCCTTCCAGGTGCCCGCCAGCGACAGGCGCTCGGGCGGCGCGATCGGCCGCAGCAGGCGGTCGTCGCCGGCGCAGGCCACCCCGAGGTTGCCGGCGATCTGCACCAGCGCCCGCGTCCAGCGCCAGCGGGTCAGGCGGTTCCAGGCCAGGCGGTCGGCCTCGAGCAGGGCGGGATCGAGCTGGCAGAACACCGCCACCCCCTCGCCGCGCCGCACCTCGGCGAGCAGCCCATCGGCACCCACCGCGTCGGCGCCGCCGGCCACCGTCCAGGCCGGGCCGTCGCTGCGCCGGCGCAGTTCGCCGGCGCCCAGGCCGCGGCAGCTCGCCCACGCCGGCACCGCCAGCGAACCGGCATGCTTGTCGGCGCGCGCCAGGCGCACCCCGAGCGGGGCCTGGGCGGATGCGCGCGGCAGCAGCAGCGCGCGCCCGCCGCGGCGCAGGAAGGCGTCGAGCTCGGCATCGGCAAGCTGGGCGTCGGCGCCGATCAGCGCCACCCCGCGCTCGGGCAGGGCGGCGGCGCGGCGGTAGGTGAGGCCGGCGGCATCGAGCAGCGCGGCCCCGGCGTCGCCGCCGAGGTAGGTGCCGGCGGCGCGCGGCTCCGCCTTGGCGGTCCCGGCGGCGGCCACCAGCGCGCGCGCCAGCCGCTCGGCGGCGGGATCGGCGGCGGCGTGGTCCTCGAGATCGAGGGTGCAGAGGGTGACCAGGCCGCCGCCCACCGCCAGTTCCGCCAGCGGGGTGTAGGCGCCGTCGTACTCGCAGCTCAGCAGCGGCCGCCAGCCGGCGCGGTGCGGGATCTCGACCGCCGCGCTGGTGAGCACGTGGCGGGTGCCCCAGCGCCAGCCGTACTCGGGCATGCGCACCTCGGTGCAGGGCGCGTCGATCTCCGGCAGCAGCCGGCTGCTGCCGGCCCAGTCGCGCAGCGCCTCGGCGTCGAGCCCGGCCAGGGCCGGGTGGTCGGCGACCACGGGGAACACCCGCCGGCTGAGCTGGCGGGCCACGCGCAGGCCGAGGCGCTGCTGCAGCCAGGCGGGGTCCTGCGCCATCAGCAGCACCCGGCCGCCGGCGGCGAGGTGGCGCTCCAGCGCCGACGGATCGGCGCCGCCCTTGGCGAAGGCGTTGCGCCCCACCACCACCAGGCGGCCGGTGGCGGCCCCGTCCCAGGCCACCGCCGGCAGGTCGAGGGTGCGCAGCAGGGCGGTGGTGTCGCCCACCGGGTCGAGCAGCGCCACCGGCGCCGGCTTGGCCGGCGCGGCCGGCTGGAAGGCGGTGAAGGGCAGGGCGTCCTCGTGACGCGCCCCGCCGATGGTGCAGCTCAGGCGCACCAGGCCGGGGACGCGGCTCGCCCTGATCACGGCGGGCACCGGGATGCTGATCGGCGAGAAGGCGATCCCGGCCGGGGCCAGCACCCCGGTCATGCTGCCGGCGGCGATCTTCTCGCCGCCCAGCTCGGCGCTCCACGACAGGTTCCAGCGCGCGGCGGCGCGGCCGTCGTTGATCAGCGCCGCCTGCTTGGCCAGGGTCGCGCCGGCGCGCACATGGTGGGTCTTGTCGGTGAAGTCCGGCGCCCCGGCGATCCACGCCAGGGTCTCCTGGTTGGCCGCCACCTGGGCCTTGCCGGCCACCGTCACCAGGCTGCCTTCCGGGCGCAGGAATTGGGTCAGGTCGCGGGTCGCCTCGCCGCGCCAGGGTCCCCGTTCACCGGGCTGGAAGGCCGGCAGGGCATCCTTGTGCGCGCGTCCGGGCGCATTCACCCAGCCATGGCCGTGGCCCCACGGCAGCATGCCGCCGGTGATGCCCCAGGTGCGCCAGGTGCGCCAGGTGTTGGTCTGGAACAGCGCCTGCAGGCGGTTGAAGCCCTCGTGCATCGAGGCCGCCTCGATCTTGTGCCAGCTGTTCCACAGCTGGTCCTTGTCATAGGAGGAGGCGACGGTGTCGCGGTAGGTGCCGCTTTCGAGGCGGTAGGCCTCGGGGCCCTGGTAGATCGCCGCGTACTCGGTGTAGAGCGGCTCGCTGGTGGTGGCGTGGCCGTAGCCGCGCCGCCCGCGGTGGAAGGTGGCGTAGAACGGGGTGCCGAACTCGACCATCAGCACCGGCATGTCGCCGTCGGCGGCCCAGCGCGACAGCCATTCCTCGCGTTCCTGCAGCGGGGTGATGCAGAGGTAGTTGTTGCTGGTGAAGACGTCGCCCACCGCGCCGCCGGCGTGGGTCATCACCGGCCGGCTGGGATCGGCGGCCTTGATGCGGCGGACGGCGTCCAGGCCGCGCTCGGCATCGTGGCGCCAGCCCATGTGCGGCAGCCAGGCGCGCTCGCGGTTGCCGATCGCCTGCGGGTTCTGGTCCTGGCCGTGGCCGAAGCGGTTGGTGCCGGTCACCCACATCACCACCGAGGGGTGGTTGCGCAGGCGCTTGAGCGAGGGGATCATGCGCGACTCCCAGGTGTCGGCCACCCCGGGCTTGCGCCAGTCGCCCACCAGATGGGTCATCCACAGCGCCGGGGCGATGACCAGGCAGCCGCGCCGGTCGCCCTCCTCGCACCAGATCTCGTCGAATTCCCAGGTGCCGCGCTCGTCGCGGTCCCACGGCCACAGCTCGTGGGTGTTGAAGCCGGCCCAGCGCATGCCGTCGAAGGCGGCGCCGATCAGCGCACGCACCCCGCCGGTCTGCACGTGCACGGTCGAGGGGCGCAGGCGGATCTCGCTGCCGTTGAGCAGGAAGCGCCTGCCCTCGATGCGGAACTCGCGGAAGCCGAAGCGCTCGCCGATGGCATCGTCGATGCCGGGGCCGCGCAGCGACAGTTCGAGGGTGTAGAGGTTGGGCTGGCCGATGTCCCACAGGCGGGGGTCGGCCCACGGCCACGCCGCCTGCACCGAACCGCTGCCGGCGGTGGCGGCGACCTTGGCGGCGAAGCGTTTGACCTCGACGCCGCTCTCGTCGCGCACCACCGCGGTCAGCGCCAGGTCGCCGGCGGCGGGCAGGGCGCGGTAGTCGGCCACCACCGTCAGCAGGTCGCCCTGCACCGCCGGGGCCTGGCCCTCGGCGAGGTTGGGGCCCGGCCGGGGGTCGGTCTTCACGGTGGTGCGGATGGCGCAGCCGGTGAGCACCGCCCCGCGCGGGCGGCTGGTCAGCAGCACATCGCCGATCAGCCCGCGGGTCTGCAGCACCACCTTCTCCTTGAGCACCTGGCCTTCGCCCATGCCCATGAAGCGCACCACCTCGCCCTGGTCGGCCACCGCCACCACCTTGATGCGCAGCTTGTGCGTCTTCCCCGCCTCGACGGCCTTGGTGAGGTCGACCTCGCCACCCGGCCAGGCCACCGTGCCGACCTCGCGCCCGTCGATCTGCACCGCGGCGTCGGTCGACACCCGGCGCAGGTCGAGCACCACCGCGCGCCCAGCCCAGGCGGCGGGGATGGCGAGATCGCGCTCGTACCAGCCGGCGGGGGTCTCGTTGCCGAAGCCCTCCCAGGCCGGCCCGGTGGCGCGCACCACCCTGGGCAGCGGGCCCTCGCGCCAGCTGCCGGGCACCCGCAGCCAGCCCCAGCCGGTGGCCAGGGCCGCGCCCGCGGCCGGACCGAGGGCGGGCTGGAAGCGCCACAGGCCGTTGAGGCACACCGTCGCGCGCTGCGGCGACTGCACCTCGACCGGCTCCTTGCCCCAGGTCACGGCCTCGCCGGCGGGGACCGCGGCGTCGATGCCTTCGCCGCGGCGGGCGAGCACCTCGACCGCCAGGTCGTCGAGCGCCCAGGTCCCGGTGGCGTTGAAGATCGCCGGCGAGACGTTGACCCGCACCGAGCCGGACGGGATGACGACGGTCTCGCGCACCTGCACCCAGCCGGTGGTGGGCGCCTTCCAGCTGCCTGCCACCTGGTGGTTGGCCTTGCCGGCGGCGTCGATGAAGGTCAGGGCGATGCGCGCATCGTGCCAGCCCTCGCTGCCGGGGATGAGCGCATCGACCTTGGCGCGATAGCTGAAGCGCAGGGTGCCCCAGGCGGGGTCGAGGGTCAGCGACTGGCTGATGCCGGCATTGTCCTTGTCCGCCTGCAGCACCAGCACCCGGCTGCCCTCGCGGCTCTCGACCCGCGCACCCGTGCCCGGCTTCCAGCCCACCGGCTGGCCGGCGGCATCGAGGTCCTCGAAACCGCCGTTGACCAGCACCGGCGCCTCGCTGGCGAGGGCGGACAGCAGGGGCAGCAGGACGATGACGATGCGCATGGAGATGCCTTCCTTGGGGACCCGGAGCAGAGGCCGGTGCCGGGAAACACGATCGGGATGGAACGGCTCAGCGCCCGAGCGGGCGCAGCTCGGCTCCGCTGCCGGTCGCCGCCATGCCGTACACCAGGCTGCCGGCGGTGGCGGGGCGGGCGTCCGAGACGTTGACGTACCAGGCGCCCTTGGCGGTGACCTTGCCGGCGGGGATGACCGCCTCGAAACGCGCCGGCCCGGCCGCCTGGGCTGCGATCGGCTCCCAGGTGCTGGATTCCCAGGTGTCGCCGCCGGCGGTGACGTAGAGGGTGGCGGCCTGCACCGGCAGCGGCGCCTGCACCGTGAACGCCACCCGGCGCGAGCCATCGGCCTGGGCGGTGCAGCTTTCGACCGCCACGGTCGGGAAGGGCCGGCCCTCGCCCTTCAGATGGTGGCCGAGGAAGAGCAGGTCGAGGCCGGCCTCGCCGGGGATGCCATCCAGACGGTGGGTGATGACGTGCGCGAAGGCCTGGTTGGCCCCCGCCGGCACCGCCAGCAGGGTGGCGTTCACCGCCGCCGGCCAGAAGAAGTGGTCGCGCGCCGCGGCGGCGATGAAGTACGGGGCGGTGATGCCCGGCGCCCGGCGCCCGGCGTCGAAGTGCTTCAGCCAGAGCGCGCGCCGGTCGTCGGGCAGGTTGGCCAGCCCGGCCGACCATTCGCTGCCAAGTTCATAGAATCCGCAGCCGAACTTGGAGTACGCCGCCCGCACCCGCCTGCCGAGCAGCCCGGCGACCATGGTGGTGGAGTAGCCTCCCATCGAGATGCCCGACACCCCGATGCGCCGGGCGTCGACCCCGGGCTGCGCCGCCAGCAGGTCGAACGACTGCAGCGCCGCCACCTCCGCATCGAAGGTCTGGTCGGCGCTCGGATCGGGGATCACCGCGAACGGACGCTTGCTGAAGCGCTTGGCCCAGGGGCCGACCGAATGCGGGCATTTGGCCGGATCAGCGATGCCGGGCAGGTCGGGGGCGATGGTCACGTAGCCGGCCTTGGCGTAGCGCACCGCGGCCGATTCGTCGGCGCAGCCCCAGCCGCCATGCAGCCAGAGCAGGCCGGGATGGGGACCGGCGCCGGCGGGCCGGGCGATGATGGCGTAGACGTCCTGGGTCTCGCCGCCGACCAGCAGCGAACGGAACGCCACCTTGCGCACCTGCACCCCGTCGCGCTCGCTGCTGCCGAGTTCGCGCACGATGGCCGGGGCCTGGCCCTTGAGGAAGGGCGCGAAGATGTCGCCGCCGGCGGGCGCCGCCTCGCCCGCGGGGCTCAGCTTGCGGCCGGGGGTCTGGATCCAGGCCAGGCCGGCGAGGGCGGCGGGGCCGAGGGTGAGCACCGGCGCGGCACCGGCCTCGGCCGGGCGCAGCTCGACCGCACGCAGGTCGAGGGTGCCCACCCGCTGCTGCTGGCGGATGCTGAGGAACAGCCGGGTCGCCGCCGCCGGCGGCTGCAGCGCGATTGCGGCCCGGGTCCACGCCGCGGCGGGGGCGAACAGGTGGGCCTGCTCGCCGACCGTCTTGTTCTGGCCATCACGGTAGGCGACATAGGCCCAGGCGCCGCGATCGCGCGCCGACTCGGTGGTGGTGGAACGGTAGTCGACCGCCAGCGCCCAGGTGCGCCCTGGGGGCAGATCCACCGTCCGCGACAGGCCGGCGGTTCCGCGCGGAACGGCCAGCTCCAGCCGCACCAGGCGCTCCTCGCCCGCTCCGCCCACCACCTCGCCGGAGCAATCCCATCCATCGGTGGTGACGGTGGCCGAGGTCGCCGACTCGGCGCACAGCGGGGCGGCGAGCGCGGCGGCCAGGAGCAGGGACGGCAGCCCCCGGCGCCGCGCACAGCCAGGGAAAGAAAAGGGGGTCTTCCGGCGAATTCGTGGGTCGGATGACCGCCTGACGGCGGCTTGAGCGGCCGTCCGTATGCGCCGGCACCCT
>JAKLKR010000149.1 GCA_023150565.1 Planctomycetota bacterium | reverse complement strand
TTTGGGAGGCTCTATTTGCCGGGCTGGAGCCCGGCGGTCCCAGGGGCGCCTCTGCCCGTTCTTTCGGTTCTCGCGCTCACTAAACGACACCGCTGGTAGCAGATAGTCAAGAGTCGGCGCCACCCGGGCGTTTCCGCCACCATCGCAGCGGGTATCGCCAGCCACCCCGGGGTTGCCCCGGTCGCTCGCCCCCTAACGTGCGCCGCCCTGTGTCCATCCACCCCCGCATCCTGCTGAAAGGCGCCGCCGCCCTGCTGGCGCTGCTGCTGTCGGCGCTGGTGGCGCCGCGCGCCGTCGCCGGCTGCCTGGGGGCGGACAGCGATCCGGCGCGGCCGGCCATCACCAGCCCGCTCACCGGCGCCGTCCATCTGCGCCGGATCAGCGGCCTGGCGCGGCCATTGGTGCTCGCCGCCTACCGCGCCGGCGCTGTCCTGCCGGGCGGGCGCACGGTGCCGGCGCCCAGCCGGCGCCACGGCTCCGCCGGCGGTCCGCGCGCCCCCTGAGGCCCGCTCCGTAGCGTCCGCCTTCCTCGGCAGCCCGGTCCCGGCGCTGCTTTCCCCCCTTGCTTCATCACCTTCCAACCCCCCAAGATACCCACCATGTACCGTCTCGCCCTCATCCTGTCCGCCTCCGCCATCGCCTTCGCCGAGGCCACCGGCCCCGCCGGCAGCGGTCCTGCCGGCCCCGCCGGCGGCGCCGAAGGCGCCCCCGCCGCCGCGCAGCAGGGCAACCCGCTGTTCATGATCCTGCTCATGGTCGGCGTGTTCGCCTTCATGTGGTTCGTGATGATCCGCCCGCAGCGCAAGGAGGAGAAGCGCCGCAAGGAGATGATCGAGCAGACCAAGCGCGGCGACCGCGTGGTGACCATCGGCGGCGCCCATGGCACCGTCGAGGCGGTCGGCGAGCAGACCGTCGACGTGCGCCTGGGCGACGAGTCCAAGGGCGTGGTGGTGACCTTCAACAAGACCGCGGTCGGCCAGAACCTGAGCGGCGAGGCCGGCGCCAAGGACAAGAAGTAAGTCCATGCTGCGCCGCCTCATCGTCACCGCGACGGTCTGCGTCGTCGCGCTCCTGCTGCTGGCCGTCCAGAACAAGGTCCTGGTCGGCCAGCAGGACCTGCAGGCCGACCTCAACCCGGTCGAGGGCCAGGCCCGCACCTTCGCGGTGGTCCTGCGCGATGTCGCCGGCAACCCGGTCGATGCCGTGGACGGCGACCGCGTCGAGGCCGAGCTGCGCATCAAGGGCAACGACCGCCTCAAGGCCCTGCCGATGGACAAGCTGGTCCATGACGGCCGGCGCCTGCTGGTGACCCTGCCCGAGGCCGCCGCCGGCCCCGGCGACGAGGCCGCCCTGCGCTCGCGCCTGTGCGGCCGCCCCTACCACCGCGACAACCCGGCGCGCAGCCTGCTGCACATCACCCGCGGCATCGACCTGCGCGGCGGCGTCGAGTTCATCTGCCGCCTGCACGACGACGAGGGCCGCACGGTCGCCGCCGACGAGGAGACCGTGCACATCCTGCGCGGCCGCCTCGATGAACGCGGCCTGACCGAGCCGGCGGTGTCGCGGCTGTCCAACGGCGACATCCAGATCGTCATCCCCGGCGGCACCCGGGCCGACGCCGCGCGCACCCGCCGGGTGCTCGAGACCTCGGGCCGGCTGGAATTCCGCGAGGTCATGGCCGACTTCACCAACGTGCGCCTGGGCGAGCCCGACCAGCCGGTGGTGGCCAAGGCCAACGGCGGCTACGACGCCGGTCCCGGCACCTACCTCAACCGCCGCCTGGGCGAGCTGATCGCCCCGCAGGAGGCCGAGCCCGGCGAGCAGCCGCACACCTTCTACCGCCTGGGCGCGGTGCGCCTGCAGGGCAAGGATGTGGCCCAGGCCGGCGAGACCATCCACCAGGGCGAGCTGGCGGTGTCGATCGAGTTCACCGCCACCGGCGCGGCCAAGAACGAGGCCTTCACCCGCGAGGTCAAGGCGCGCGGCGACCGCGGCGACGGCACCGGCCGGCTCGCCATCATCTTCGACGGGGTGGTCAAGAGCGCCCCGCGGGTGATCGAGCCCTCGGGCCAGAACTGCGTCATCTCGGGCCGCTTCACCAAGGACGAGATCGACAACCTGAAGGCCGCGCTCAAGGGCGGCTCGCTGGTGGTCACCCCCGAGGTGATCAGCGAGCGCGTGGTCGGCGCCACCCTCGGCGAGCAGACCGTGACCATGGCCCTGCTGGCGATGGCGCTCAGCTCGGCCGCGATCGTGCTGTTCATGTGGTGCTACTACGGCCTGGTGCTGGGCACGGTGGCCAACCTCTCGCTGTGCGTGGGCGCCTTCCTGGTGTGGGCGGTGCTGTCGATGTTCAGCGCCACGGTCACCCTGCCCGGCCTCGCCGGCCTGGTGCTGACCATCGGCATGGCGGTCGACACCAACATCCTGATCTTCGAACGCATCCGCGAGGAGCTGAAGGAGAACAAAGGCATGAAGGCGGCGATCGAGGCCGGCTACGACCGCGCCTTCCTCACCATCCTCGACTCCAACCTGACCACCTTCCTCACCGCCTTCATCCTCTACTGGATCGGCAGCGGCCCGGTCAAGGGCTTCGGCCTGACCCTGATGATCGGCCTGACCATCAGCATGTTCTCCGGGGTCTACGTCAGCCGCATGATCAACGACTGGCTCTGCCGCCGCCGCGAGGGGGTGTGGATGAGCGAGGTGCTGGTGCGGCCGAGCTGGCGCTTCCCCTACGTGGCCTGGCGCCACGTGGGCTATGCGCTGTCGATCCTCACCGGGCTGTTCGGCATCGGCTGGTTCCTGTTCGGGCACCACCTGAGCAAGGGCCGCACCTTCGACAGCAACTTCGACATCGATTTCACCGGCGGCAACATGGTGCTGGTGAACTTCCGCGAGCCCAAGGAGTTCGAGGCGATCGAGGCGGCGGTGCAGAAGGCCTGGGCGGCGCTGCCCGCGGACCAGCGCCCGGGTTCCATGGTCGACCCCGCCGAGCTGCGCAAGCAGGCCTACTTCGCCGAGCTGGGCAAGGGCGGCGCGAGCCGCCAGTGGGCCTTCCGCGCCCGCGACGAGGAAGGCGGCCGGCTCGAGGCCGAGCGCGCCGAGATCGAGCTGCAGCGCGGCAAGGTCCAGCGCGAGCTCGACACCCTGCGCTCCGAGGACAAGCCCGATCCCGCCAAGGTGAAGGCGCTCGAGGCGCGGGTGGCGGAATTCCGCCAGCCGATCGAGGATCTCGGCCGGCGCATCGCCGAGCGCACCGAGGTGTTCAAGCGCCAGGTGGCCGGGGTGTTCAGCGGCGACATCGCCACCGAGGGCGAGGAGGTGCTCAAGGCCTCCTGGCAGGGACGCAGCCTCGCGCTCGACCTCGCCACCCTCGAGGAGCCCACCGCCACCCAGGTGGCCGAGGTGGCCGAACGCCTCAAGCGCCGGCCCGAGCTCGAGGCCATCCAGGTGGCCGCGGCGGGCAAGTCGCTGACCATCAGCGCGACCCTGCGCACCGCGCCGGCGGCGGCCAAGGACCTCGAGGTCAGCGATCCGGTGCTGGTCCGCCTGCGCACCCTCGGGGGCGGGGCGACGCCGGAGCAGGCCAACGGCCAGGCCGCCGCCGCCTTCGACCTCTACAACGGCGTGGTCAACGTCGCCGCCAACCAGAAGCTCACCATCGCCCGCCCGTTCCCCGCCTCCGAGCACTTCTCGGGCCAGGTGGCCGGGCAGATGAAGGTGCGCGCGCTGGCGGCGATCATCCTGAGCCTGATGGGCATCCTCGCCTACGTCGCGGCGCGCTTCGAGTTCCGCTTCGGCGTGGGCGCGGTGGTGGCCCTGTTCCACGACATCCTGCTCACCGTCGGCCTGGCCTCGCTGCTCGGCATCCGCATCGACCTGACGGTGATCGCGGCCCTGCTGACCATCATCGGCTTCTCGATCAACGACACCATCGTGACCTTCGACCGCATCCGCGAGAACCTCAAGAAGATGGTCGACAGGAGCCTCGCCGACATCATCGACATCTCGGTGGCGCAGACCATGCCGCGCACCCTGCTCACCACCGGCACGGTGGTGATGACCACGGTGGTGCTGCTGCTGTGGGGCGGCGAATCGCTGTACGCCTTCACCGCCACCCTGCTCATCGGCCTGATCGCCGGCACCTACTCCTCGATCTTCGTGGCCTCGCCCCTGCTCCTGACCTTCAAGGGCCAGGTGGTCGAGGCGCTGCCGGTGGACGAGACCGCCGAGACCAAGCCGGCGATCGAACCGCCGCCGCCCTCGGTCAACTGACCCCGGCCGGACCCGGTCTGCGCGACGCCCCCGGAGGGACCTCCGGGGGCGTCCGCGTTGGCGGGTGATCGCCCAGTGGCGCGAAGCCGAGGCTGAGAGCGTGCGGTGGGCTCTTACGGAGCGTCGACGCCCACGTCGACGCCGCGGTGACGCTGCCATGGTCCCAGATCGGCGTGCATGGGTTTACGCCATGGGCTCAGCCGGCAGCCAGCCGCTCCGCCGCCAGCGCCGCCTGGGCGCAGATGTCGGGCACGCCCACGCCCTCGTAGCCGTTGCCCACCAGCGCCAGCCCGGGCAGGGCGCGCTCGGCGGCGCGGATGCGCGCCAGGCGCACGCCGTGCCCGACCACCGGCTGGGCCATCGCCTCGGGCCAGCGGCTGACCACCGTGCGCCGCGGTGCGGCGGCGATGCCGAGCAGGTCGCGCAGGTCGGCGGCGAGACTGGCCAGGATCGCCTGGTCGCCCGCCGCCAGGCGGTCCTGGTGCAGGGCGCCGCCGACGAAGGCGCGCAGCACCACCAGGTCGTCCGGGCAGCGCCCGGGGTACTTCTGGTGGCAGAAGGTCGCCGCCACCAGCGAGCGGCCCTCGACCGCCGGCACCACGAAGCCCGCCGCCGCCGGCAGCGCCGGGATGGCGGCGCGCTCGTACACCAGGTTCACCGTCGCCACCCCGGCATAGGGCACCGCGGCGAGCTCGACCGCCAGCTCCGGGGCCACCGAGCCCAGCAGCCCGGCAGCCGCCCACGCCGGCAGGCACAGGCACAGGCGCGGCGCCGACAGCGCCGGCGATTCCAGGCGCCAGGCGCCGTCGCGGCGGGTGAGGCCCTCGGCGCGCGCGCCCAGCGCCAGGTGGCAGCCGTCCAGGCGCGCCGCCAGGGTGTCGGTGAGGGTCTGCAGGCCGCCCTCCAGGCTGGCGAACAGGCCGTAGCGCGCCCCGTGCGCCGCCGCGGCGCCGGCCTGGGCCTTGGCGCGCGCGCGCATCGCCAGCAGCAGGCTGCGGTGGCTGCGCTCCATCTCGGCGAACTGCGGCATGGTGAAGGGCAGGCTCAGGCGCTCGGGGTCGGCGGTGTAGATCCCGCCCACCATCGGCTGGGCGATGCGCTCCAGCGCCTCGCGCCCCAGGCGCCGGCGCACGAAGCCGGCCAGGCTCTCGTCCTCGCCGCGCGCGGCCGGGCCGCGCGGCAGCAGCAGGTCGAGCCCGACCCGCAGCTTGCCCGGCCACGACAGGATGGGCGAGCGCAGGAAGGGCAGCCAGCGCCCGGGCGCGAGCAGGTACAGGCCCTCGGGGATGGGCACCAGGCGCGGCCCGCGCGCGATCAGCGCGCCGCGGAAGCGCGGATCGGTGTCCTGCACGCGGGGGCGCAGGCCGAGGTCGTCGATCAGGCGCATGCCCTCGGGCTTGGTGCGGATCAGGCTGTCGGGGCCGTGCTCCAGCACCAGGCCGTCGCGGCGCTCGCTGCTCACCACCCCGCCCCAGCGCGGGGCGGCCTCGACCACCGCGATGCGCCAGTCCGGCCGGCGCTGGCGCAGGCGGAAGGCGGCGGCCAGGCCGCCCACCCCGCCGCCGACCACGATCGCGTCGTGGCTGGTGGGGCTCACGGCCGCCATGCGCGCACCGCCTCGACCAGGGCGCGCGCGGCCTCGGGATCGGTCTCCTTGAGCACCCCGTGGCCGAGGTTGACGATGTGCCCGGGACGGCCGGCGGCCTGGCGCAGCAGGTCGCCGGCGGCGGCCTCCAGCCGGTGGCGCGGCGCCAGCAGCAGGCAGGGGTCGAGGTTGCCCTGCACCGCGCAGCGGCCGGGGCCGCCCACCGCCGTCCAGCCCTGGTCGAGGTCGACGGTGTGGTCGAGCCCGACCACGTCGGCGCCGCAGGCGGCGATGAGGTCGAGCAGGTGGCCGGTGCCGGTGCCGAACAGGATCACCGGCACGCCGGCCGGCAGCCGGCGGACCAGGTGGGCAAGGTGCGGCTGCACGAACTCGGCGAAATCGGCGCGGGTGAGGTTGCCGACCCAGGAATCGAACACCTGCAGGCAGGAGGCCCCCGACACCACCTGCGCGGTCAGGTAGGGCACCAGGGTGTCGGCCAGGCGCGTCATCAGCGCATGCCAGGCGGCCGGCTCGGCGTACATGAAGGCCTTGGCGCGGCCGAAGCTGCGGCTGCCGCCGCCCTCGATGGCATAGGCGGCGAGGGTGAAGGGGGCGCCGCAGAAGCCGATGCAGGGGGTGTCGGCGGGCAGGTCGCGCACGGTCAGGCGCAGCGCCTCGTACACGTAGGCGAGGTCGGCGGCGGCCTGCGCCGGGTCGCGCAGGGCGGCGACGTCGGCGGCCGAGCGCAGCGGGCGGGGCAGGCGCGGGCCGTCGCCGGCGACGAACTCCAGCGGCAGGCCCAGGGCCTCGAGCACCACCAGGATGTCGCTGAAGATGATCGCTGCGTCGACCCCCAGCCATTGGCGGGCGAACACCGTGACCTCGGCCGCGCGCGCGGGGTCCTTGCACAGCCCGAGGAAGCCGCCGGCGTCGGCGCGCAGGCCGCGGTAGTGCGCCATGTAGCGTCCGGCCTGGCGCATCAGCCACACCGGCGGGCGGTCGACCGCCTCGCCGCGGCAGGCGCGCAGCAGGCGGCTGTCCCACAGGGCGGGGGGCAGGCCGCGGAGGTTGCCGGCGGTACGGATGCCAGGTCGGGTCATGGGCGGGATCCTGGAGCCCCGGGCGGGGCGGCAACCGCATCCGCCTCGCCGGGGGGGCGGATGCGCCAGCGCTTGTGCCACCACACCCACTGGCTGGGGAAGCGCCGCACCAGCGCCTCGAGATAGCCGGTCTGCTGCGCGGTCAGGGCGGTGATCGCCGCCGTGCGGTCGGCGCTGCGCGCGGGCAGGGTGCGCGGCCCGACCTGCAGCACCCAGCGCCCGGCCTGGCGGTAGCAGTAGATCGCCTGCACCGGCACCCGCGCCAGCAGCGCCAGCGCCGCCGGGCCGCTGGGGGTGTTGGCGAGGCGGCCGAACCACGGCACGAAGGTGCCGGCGAGCGAGGGCACGTCCTGGTCGAAGAGGGTGCCCACCGCGCGCCCGGCGCGCAGCGCGCGCAGCACCGCGCGCGGGTCGTCGTCCTGGTAGACCACCTCGGCCCCGCCCTGGGCGCGACCGGCCTGGACCAGGGCGTCGGCGAGGGGATGGCGCAGGCGGCGGGCGATCACCGTGGTGGGGATGACGGTGGCGAACACCCGCACCAGCAGCTCCCAGTTGCCCAGGTGGCCGGTGAACACGAAGGTGCCCTCGCCGCGCCGGCAGGCGCGCGCCAGCGCGCGCAGGTGCTCGGCCCCCACCACCACCATGCCGCGGCGCAGGCCGGCCGGCGGGCGCCGGTTCACCGCCAGCGTCCACAGCGCCATGCGTCCGCTGTGGCGGAAGGTGGCGCGCGCGGTGCGCTCGATCCAGCCGGCATCGCGCCCGGGAAAGGCCAGGGCGAGGTGCTCGCGGCAGCGGCGCTGCTCGCGCCCCGGCAGCAGGGCGAAGGCATGGCCGAGCAGCCCGCCCGCCCACCAGGCGAGGCCCGGCGGCAGGCAGCGCGCCAGGTCGAGGGCCAGGCCGGCCAGGGCGGCGAGCGGCGGAACCGGCGTCACCCGCGTCATCAGCGCCCGGCAGCGGCCAGCTCGGCGAACAGCGCGGCCTCGGCGCGGATGGCGCTGCGCAGGTCGCCGAGGTGCACCGACTCGTTCTCGGCGTGGGCGCCGCAGGCGGGGTCCTCGACCCCCAGCAGCAGCGCCGGCACCCCGCCCAGGGCGGCGCAGATGTCGCCCACAAAGGGGATGCTGGCGCCGCAGCCGATCTCCACCGCCGCCCGCCCGTAGCCCTGCGCGAGCGCGCGTCGGGCGCAGGCGAAGTAGGGATGGGCGGTGTCGGTGGCCCAGGCCGCGCCGGCGCCGCCCGGGCTCAGCACCAGCTCGCAGCCGGCGGGGGCATGGGCGCGCAGATGGGCGCACAGCAGCTCCTGCGAGCGCACCGCATCCATGTCCGGCACGATGCGCAGGCGCGCCCAGGCGGCATCCATCACCACGTTGCCGGTTTTCCCACGCTCGCCCGCCTGCAGGCCGGTGATGGTGAGCGACGGCCGCCGCCACAGGCGGCTATGGGCCTCGGCGGCGTCGGGCGGCACCGCCGCCGGTCCCGCCAGCACCCCGGCCTGCTCGGCGAAGCGCTCGCGGGTGTAGGGCACCTGGGCGAAGCCCGCCAGCTCGGCGGCGGTGGGGGGGCGCACCGCGTCGCACAGGCCGGGCACCGCCAGGGCGCCAGCTGCGTCCCACAGGCTGGCGAGCAGGCGGGCGAGCGCCGCCGCCGGGTCGGGCACCGCCCCGCCCCAGACGCCGCTGTGCAGCGGCGAACGCAGGGCGCACACCTCGACCTCGACGGTGACGTGGCCGCGCAGGCTGGTGGTGAGCGCCGGCAGCCCGGTGTCGACGTTGGCGAGGTCGGCGATGACCACCGCGTCGGCGCGCAGTTCGTCGCGGTGGGCGGCGAGGAAGGCGGCGAAATGCGGCGAACCGATCTCCTCCTCGCCCTCGATCAGGGCCACCAGGTTTACCGGCGGCCGCCCGGCCACCGCGCCCCAGGCTGCCACCGCGCCGGCGTGCAGGGCGATGCCCGCCTTGTCGTCGGCGGCGCCGCGGCCGTACAGCCGGCCATCGCGTTCGCTGGGGGCGAAGGGGGGCGACCGCCAGATCCCTTCGCGCAGCGGCGGCTGCACGTCGTGGTGGGCGTACAGCAGCACGGTGGGCGCGCCCGGCCCGGCGCGGCGGTCGTGGGCGAGCACGTAGGGGTGGGCGGTCCCGGGCAGGGTCACGCAGCGCGCCTCCGGCCAGCCCGCCTCCTTCAGCCAGGCCACGGTGGCGTCGGCGCTGCGCACCACCTCGGCCGGGTCGTAGCCCGGGAAGCTGCAGGACGGGATCGCCACCAGCTGCTTGAGCCGTTCCAGGGTGCGGGGGAAATCGCTGTCGACGCGGGCCAGGACCTGGGCGAGCATGGGCGGGCACGGTGGTCGTGACGATCAGGCAGGCAAGGGCGGCGCGGGTGCCGGAAGGGATCTTCCCCCTTCCCACCTCGGGGAAGCCGGCTAGCTTCCCCGCCCCGCCCACGGAGAGGTGGCAGAGCGGCTGAATGCGTTAGTTTCGAAAACTAATAGTGTCGCAAGGCACTCGGGGGTTCGAATCCCCCCCTCTCCGATATAAGTACCTGCCTCCACACTCCTTGTAGCATAAACCAAAGATGCTGCAAGGAGTTCTTTCGCCCTCACGGGGCGCGTCAGGTATCTGACTCTCGGACGAGGGAACTGAGGTTATATCCTCCGTTGTCCTCTTCTGGCACGGTCCCGTCACACGGGAGCCACCAGGGGGACGGGATGACGATCATGGGACGGACTTCCCCGAGGTCCCCATGTCCTCCCTCCCCGCCCTCCCATTCCCCGCTGCCATGGTCAGCCGATCAGCTCCGCCGCTGATGGCCGATTCGTCCCAGACCTCGGCGATCGCCGGCATCCCATCACCGTCCACGGGTCCTGGCCAGATGCTGCTGCCTGCCGGCCTGGTGCGCCGGGCCGGCAGCCCCTGCCTGTGGATCGACATCACCTGGCGGGGCACCCGCATCCGCCGGTCCTCGGGTACCGCCGATCTCGCCGAGGCCGTCCTTGCCCTGGCGCGCATCCAGACCGAGGGCCCTCCGGCCACCGGGGAGCGGCCCGTCGCCGTGCCCACCCTGCGGCATCTGTTGACCAGGATCGAGGATGAGCATCGCGCCGGATCCCTGGCGACCTATTCGCTGGTGCTGTACCGCCAGCGGTTGCAGCAGCTGGCGGCCTTCATGGGCGACGAATTGGGGATGGCTCCCGAGCTGCGGCGGGTCACCAGCACGGTGGTGCGCGAGTTCATCGCCTGGCGCGCGCGCACCCCGATCGCCCGCAATGGCCGCCGTCAGGGCAACCTGCACCCGCCCTCGGCCCGCACCCTGTCCAACGACCTCGACCACCTCCGTGCCTGCTTCCGCCGCGCAGTCGCCTGCGGATGGATGGAGGAGGAGCCAACCCGGCGCATCCAGCGCGATTCCAAGGCCCATCAGCCGCGGGTACGGGCCATGACCATCGAGCAGGTGCAGGCGCTGCTGCAGGGGGCTCGCGCCGTGGCCGCGGATCGCTGGGCGCGCGGTCGCGTCGACCTCCCCTTCCTGGCCCCGCTCCTGGAGGTCATCTTCGGGCTTGGGCTGCGCCGGGAGGAGGCCCGGCTGCTCACCTCCGGCGACATCGACCTGGAGCGCGGCTTCGTCACCATCGCACCCAAGGATCTCGACCTCACCGTGTTGCTGTCCATGCGCCACCACCGCCACGCCGAGTTCGCGAAGGCCATGAAGCGCGGGTGCCGGCCGGCCTTGCCCCGCCTTCCCACCGACATCCCTGATGCCGCGCTGGCCCAGGGTCGCTATCACGACGCCGAGGAGGCCCTGGAGGTCCACTACCGCCTGCACTGGCATCCCAAGGGCGACTGCCGCCCCCGGCGCATCCCCATACCCGCGCCGCTGCGCCCCTTGCTCAGCGATCTGGTGAAACGGCCGCTGGCGGCCTGGTATCCCGATGACCGCTTGGTGATGGCCCGTCGACGGCTTTCCCTGCCTCCGCCCCCGCTGCTGTTTCCGGGGCGCGAAGGCGGTCTGCTCCGCCATTCGCTCAACAGCATCGTGGGTGAAGCGGCGCGCCTGGCCGGCATCCCGCACCCGCGCATCCATGACCTCCGCCACACCTATGCGACCCACCTGCGGCGGAAGGGGGTCGAACTGGCGACGATCCAGCGTCTCCTGGGTCATCAGGACCTGAAGACGACGTTGATCTATGCTGATTTCAGCGACGAGGAGGCGGGGCGGGCGGTCAAAGACCTGACCTGGTGAGCGTTGGCATCGGCTCCCCTGCCACCGGCATGTCACGGTGGTGGGGGAGTGCCACGGCGATGCGGTTTGCGGCGCGGTCCAGGCTGCTGCGCTTGGGATGCGTCCGTGGTCGGACTGGCCACGCGGCGCTTGACGGGTGAATGGGCGCGAAGACGGAAGCCGGCATCCAGCAGGCGGACGAGCTCAGCGGCACGGAACAGCCGCTGGCGACCGCGCGTAAACTGGACCTCGGCTGGAAACTGGCGCCGCGCCGTCCGGATGCCGCTTTCCTTCCTGCCAAGCAGGATCGCCACCTGCGCCACCGAGAGCTCGGCGAGGCTCCCCTGCCGGATCGCCGTCCGCAAGGAAGCCGCGGTGTCCCCGGCCGTGGCGGCGGAGCGCAGCTCCAGATCAGCCAACTGGCTCTGGATGGCCTTGGGCGTGCCGCCCATGATCCGGCTCAACCGCTCGGGGTGGGCGCCCAGCACCAGGCGGATACGGGTCCAAGGAACGGAGGTCAGCCGGTCGCAGCGATGATGCCACAGGAGCCAGTGTGCCAGCACCAGGTCGGCGCACATGGCCGATCCGACGGAGGCGGATTCCACCAGGAATTCCGGGGACTGAGTGCGCTGACCTGCGGAATCCAGGGATCCGTCCACCGCCAAGGCGGAGGAAACCAGGGCTTTCCACGCCGTCTCGTCACCGGGTCGCCGAAGTCGGGCCAGGGCATCGGCAAGCGCCACATGCGCCTGGCCCACCGGACCGAAGCCCTGGAAACCGGACGGCGGCAGGGCATTCACCACCGCCTCGCAATCCGACAGGCCCAAACGTGGTACGACTCCGGCGAGGGCGGTGCTGGCAGCAGAGAGCAGGGAACCGATGACGGACGGTATGAGCGCCTCTGGCACCAGCTCGGCGGCTGAGGCTGGGGTCTGGGACCATCGCGAAATCCAGGAACACAAGAGGATGGGATCGCGGCATCCAGAAACCCGGGCTAGCGCATCCTCGTATGCTTTGAGCCAGGATGGATCACCGGACAGCATGCCGTGATAGCAGGGTGATGAGGGCCGAGTTCAAGGGAGATGCGCCTGACTACGCCTTGTTGCTGCTATTCTACCTCGCCTTCGAACGAAAGCCCAAACAAGTGTGCGGCATTGGTGCCGAGGATGCCATTGGGATCCTCGGCGCTGACCCAGTCCAGGCCCTGGAGGAGTTCCAACTCCTTGCTCGGGGAGGTGGTGGGGAATTCGCTGCCGAAGAGGATGCGGTCGCTGCCGTCCTTTTCGATCAACCGGCGGAAGAGGACTGGTTCGATGAACTTCAGTGAGTTGCTGGTGTCGAGCCAGACACGAGTGCCTGCCAGCACCTCATACGCCCGGTTCCAGCATCGGAATCCGCCCATGTGCGCAGCGACCACCTCCAGGTCGGGGTGACGCTGGCCCAGGCTGGCGATCTTGTCGGGGTTGCTGAAGTCGTCGTTCGCGGCCAGGCCTCCGACATGGGTGAGCAGGACGAAGCGCCCGGAGGCGGCGGTGCAGAAGGCGTCGAGCCTGGCCGGCTGCCCGTGGCGACATCCACTACGTGGTGGTGTCGAAGATCGACCGGTTGGGGCGCTCCTTCCAGGACAACGTCGGGCTGTTCGAGGAATGGACCGCCACCGGCGTCGACATTGTGGCGGTGGAAAACGGCTGCGTGGTTGATGCGCGGAGCAGCCGCATGTTTCCCCACATCCTGTCCTGGCTGGGCGACTTCGAGCGTCGGCAGATCCTCAGCCGGTCGTTGCCGGGCATGGGGGCCCGGGTGGCGCATGGGCTGCCGCTGGGGCGGATCCCGTTCGGGTACCAGCTGATGACGCCGGCGGGGGCCGATGCGGAGGTGCTGGCGCCGGATCCGGTGCGGGCACCGCTGGTGCTGGCGCTGTTCCAGCGTGCGGCGGCGGCATCGTGCGGGTGTTCGGCCCTCGCCACCTGGGCGCAGCGGCAATTCCCTGCCGAATCCTGGTCGGCGCAGCGGGTTCGCCGCATCCTGGTCAATCGGGTCTACCTGGGCGAGTTGCACACCACCCTCCAGGGGGTGGAGACGGTGCGGATCGGGAACCATCCGGCGGTGGTGCCGGCCGGGCTGTTCGCCCAGGTCCAGGACGGGTTGGCGCGTCGGCGGGCCGAGGCTGACCAGGGGCATCGGGACAGCAATGGCGTTGTCTTAGCGACGTAAGTCGTTGTTGGAAATATTGTTATTGACAACCTGAC
>JAKLKR010000148.1 GCA_023150565.1 Planctomycetota bacterium | reverse complement strand
GGATCGGGGCTGCGCGCGCGGCTGCCGGGCAGCAGCGCCACCCCGGCGCCGCTGGCGGCGGCGACCAGGAAGCCGCGCCGGCCGAGGTCGACCGGCGCGGCGGCCGCGGCCGCGCCCGCGCCCCAGTGCGCCACCTGATGGGTGCAGGCGGCCACGCAGGACAGGCAGGCGGTGCAGGCGGCGGGGCGGATGCGCCCGCGCTGGTCGAAGGCGCCCATGGCGCAGGCGGGCACGCAATCCTGGCAGGCCCCGCAGGTCCTTCCCGGCAGCCGCCGCACCAGCGCCCAGCGCGCGAGCAGGCCGAGCAGCCCGCCGGTGGGGCAGAGGGTGCGGCACCAGAAACGGGGTTGCAGCAGCTCCAGCGCCAGCACCAGGGCGAGCAGGCCGGCCGAGAGCGCGGCCCAGCGGTAGCTGGCGGCGTCGGTGGTGCGCACCGGCGCGTCGACGAAGCGGTAGGCCTGCAGGTCGCCGGGGGCGGCCTCGCGCTGCAGGCCGGGGCGGAACCAGGCCGCCGTCTGCGCTCCGGCGAGCGCCGGCTGGAGCGGGGTGAGGGCGCGTTCGATCAGCGCGAACGGCTGCATCCAGGCCAGCACCGGCGCGCCTGCCAGCAGCGCCGCCAGGCCCAGTGCCAGCACCACCTGGGGCCCGCGCGCCAGCCAGCCTTCGCCGGGCAGGCGTCCGCGCCGCCAGGGCGTGCACCAGGCGGTGGCCCGCCGCACCAGGTCGAGCAGGGTGCCGAGCGGGCACAGCCAGCCGCAGAAGAAGCGCCCGAACAGCAGGGTCAGGGCCACCACCGCCAGCGCGGTCAGGCCGAGGACGAGGGTGAGGGTGCCGGCCCGGCCGGCCGCCAGCGCGGTGAGCGGATCGAGCTGGAAGGCCCAGGCCGCCGGCCAGGCGGCGAGGAACGCCACCAGGGCGCCGAGCTGCACCCCGCGGCGCAGCCACAGCCACCAGCGCCAGACGGGCCGGCCGGCCACCGGGCTACTTCTGCCCGGCCCAGGGCGGCGGCGGTTCCTCGCCGAAGTACGACTGGTTGAGGGTGGCGGACTGGGCGTGGCACTGCACGCAGTTCATCCGCCAGGGATGGCTGGTGCGCATGCCCTTGCCACCGAGCACGCCGTGGCAGCTGGTGCAGTCCTCGCGCATGGTGGTGGGATGCGGCATCTGCGGCGGCGCTCCGGGATAGGCGCGCACCCCGCTGCTGGGGCCCTGGTCGCCGGCGAAGAGGTTGGGAATCGCCAGTTCCGGCCCCGGGCCGGGGGTGCCGCCCTGGGCGTGGCACTGGGTGCAGTTGGTGTAGCGCTGGTGGCTGATCTTGGGGGCGATCAGGCCGTCGATCTCGCGGCCCTGGCCGTGGCAGGCGTAGCAGGCCTCGACCTGGTTGGCGTCGACCGGGTGCGGGATGGTGGGCGGGGCGCCGGCGTAGGCGCGGCGGGCGGCGCGGCGGGCGAGGGTGGCGCGGCGCGACTCCTCACTGGTGTCGACCGCCTCGGCGAGCCCCGGCGTGCGGCTGACCAGGGTGCGCAGGTCGCTGTGGTAGTGCGCGTTCACTCCGCGCGCGCGGCTGTCGATCTCGGCGTAGCGCGGCGCGGGCAGGGCGCCGTCCAGGCCGGGGTCGGGGCGGGCGCTGACCGGCGCGGTCCAGGCGGTGGCGGGGGTGCCCATGCCCAGCGCCAGCCCGACCAGGGCCACCCCCATGATGCCGGCGCAGAGGATCGCCAGCCAGCCGCGTGCGGGTCCGGGACCGGCCATGGCTCAGGCCCGCCGCAGGCGCACGGCGCACTTCTTGAAGTCGGGCTGCTTCGAGAAGGGGTCGTGGGCGTCGAGGGTGACCAGGTTGATCTGCAGGCGTTCGTCGAAGAACGGCACGAACACCGTGCCCTTGGGCGGCTTGCCGCGGCCGTTGATCCACACCGGCAGCTTGAGCTCGCCGCGGCGCGACTCGACCACCACCTGGTCGCCGCTCTTGACCCCCAGGGCGGCGGCGTCGTCGGGGTGGACCTCGACATAGGCGTGCGGCATCGAGCGCCGCAGCGGCGGCACGCGCATGGTCATGGTGCCGCTGTGCCAGTGCTCGATCACCCGACCGGTGCACAGCCAGAAGGGGTAGGCCGCATCCGGCATCTCGGGCGGCTGCTCGTACTGGTGGAACCAGATGAAGGCGCGGTCGTCCTTGCTGTTGGAATGGTAGAACTGCCAGCCGGCGCCGGGCTTCACGTAGGGGTCCTTGCCCTCGACGAAGCGCCACAGGGTCTCCTTCCAGCTGCCGTCCGGCTGCTGCACCACCGGCCAGCGCAGGCCGTGGGCCTTGACGTAGACCTGGTAGGGCGCCAGGTCCTTGTGCTTGAGCCGGGTGAAGCGGCGGAACTCCTCGAAGCAGCGCTCATCGACGTTGATGCTGTAGTAGCTCTCCCACTTCCACGCCTCGGGCACGCTGCCGTCGGGGTTCTTCAGGGTCTTGGCGAAGATCCATTCGCCGTCCTTGTCCTTCATCGTCTCCACGCCCATGTCGAACAGCCTGCGGCTGACCGCCAGGGTCTGCCAGGCGTCGTCGCGCGCCTCGCCGGGCGGCGGCACCATCTTGAACCACTGCTGGGTCTTGCGCTCGGCGTTGCCGTACATGCCGTTCTTCTCGACATACATCGCCGAGGGCAGGATGAGGTCGGCGAGCGCGGTGGTGGCGGTGGGATAGACGTCGCTGACGATGAGGAACTTGTCCGGGCACTCCTTCTTCTTCAAAAACAGCTTCTTCTGGTTGGGCAGGGTCTGGCCGGGGTTGGTCACCTGCACCCAGATGGTGTCGACCGCGCCGTCGGGCTTGCAGAACTCCTCCCACATCTTGACGGTGTGGAAGCCGATCTTGTCGCTGATGCGGCCCTTGGGCAGGCTCCAGTACTCCTCGGCGAGCTCGCGGTACTTGGGATTGATCACCGGCAGGTGGCCGGGCAGCAGGTGGCAGAAGGTGCCGACCTCGCGCGCGGTGCCGCAGGCCGAGGGCTGGCCGGTGAGCGACAGCGAGCCGCAGCCGGGCTTGCCCCACTGGCCGGCGAGGTGGTGGATGGAGTGCAGCAGCGAGTTCATCGCCGTGCCGCGGGTGTGCTGGTTGGGGCCCATGCACCACCAGCTCAGCACCTTCTGGCTGGGGTCGGCGAACAGGTCGGCCATGCGCCGGATGGCGTCGGCGGGCACCCCGCTGATCTTCTCGACGTGCTCGGGGGTGTACTCCTCGATCGCCTTGGCGTACTCCGCCGCGGTCATCGGCGCGCCCGTCAGGTTCTGCGGCTTGATCGCCTCGGGGTCGAAGTCGACCGGCTTGGCGGGGTCCTTGGCGTACTCGGCGACGCGCTTGCGGAAGTTGAAGTGCTTCTGCACCCACTCCTTGTCGATGAAGCCCTTCTTGACCAGCAGGTGGGCGATGCCGTTGGCCACCGCCAGGTCGCTGTTGGGGGCGAAGAAGTGCACCTCGTCGGCCTGCTCGCTGGAGCGGGTGCGGCGGGTGGCGAGATCGATGAAGTGGATCTTGTCGCCCTTGAGGCGGCGGTCCATCACCCGCGAGAACAGCACCGGATGCTGCTCGGCGGGGTTGTTGCCCCAGCTGATCAGCACCGTGCAGTGGTCGAGGTCGTCGTAGCAGCCGGTGGGCTCGTCGACCCCGTAGGTGGCGTTGTAGCCGGTGGCGGCGCTGGCCATGCACAGGCGCGCGTTGGGGTCGATGTGGTTGTGGCCCAGGCCGGCCTTCACGAACTTGTTGGCGATGTAGCCTTCGACGATGGTGTGCTGGCCGGAGCCGTAGAGCGCGAACTTGCCGGGCTTGGCCTTGATGCGCTCGGCGATGATGGTCAGCGCCTCGTCCCACGAGATCGCCTCGTACTTGCCCTCGGCCACGCGCTTGAGCGGGCGGGTCAGGCGGTCCTGGCCGTAGAGGATCAGGCCGACGTGGTAGCCCTTCATGCAGCACAGGCCCTTGTTGACGTCGGCCTCCTTGTCGGCCTGCATCGCCACCACCTTGCCGTCCTTGGCACCCAGCAGCACGCCGCAGCCGGTGCCGCAGAAGCGGCAGGGGGCCTTGCTCCAGGTCAGGCCGTCGCCCCCGGCGGGGGCGGCGCCTTCGGCGGCGGCGGCGGTGCCGGGCGCGATCATGGCCGCGGCCGCGGCCATGGCCGACATCTTGAGGAAATCGCGGCGTTCGAGCTGGATCATGGGGTCCTCAGCGGGTCGGGCAGGCGGTGATGGGCAGGTCGGTGTAATAGGCCGAGGCGAGGGTGGCGCGCAGCACCCCGGGCAGGGTGAGCAGCCATTCGCCCGCCGCCTCGCCTTCGTCGTCGGGCACCTCCATCACCAGCGCCAGGCGGTCGCCGGCGACGGGTCCGAGGGTGACGCGGGGGTCGGAGCCGAGGGTGAAGCGGGCGTCGTCGCCGGCGGTCCCGGGCGCGAACTGGACGGCGAAGCTGCAGATGGCCATGGTGGCCAGGATGCCGAGGCGCCGGCGCCGGCGCCTTGATCTGGATCAAGCCGGGTGTCTCAAACACGCTCATGGCAATGACCTGGGACAATCGCCTATGGTCATCCTTGATCTGGATCAAGGCGCCGGCGCTGGGGCTGCGACAGGATGGCGCCATGGCCTCCTCCCCTGCCCGCAGCGCGACCGCCCGAGCCCGTCGGTGGCCGGTCGCCGCCTCCGCCGGATGCGTCCTGCTGATCGCCCTGCTGGCGCTGGCGGCGGCCGAGCCGCCGCTCGCGACCCCGGTGGCCCCCGCCGGCGGCAGCGCTAGCGCCGGCGCCACCCGCGCGCCGCATCCCACCATCTACCGCACGCCGGCGGCGGCGCCGCGGGTGGCGACCGGCGAGCGCGACCACCAGGGCCAGCCGGTGACCATCGCCTGCTCGACCTGCCATGCGGTGCGGCCGGCGAATCCCGCCAACCGCGGCAGCGGCGACCTCGATCTGTTCCACCAGGGCCTGCTGGTGCAGCACGGCAGCAACGCCTGCCTGAGCTGCCACAACCCCGGCGACTACGACCGCCTGCGCCTGGCCGACGGCAGCGCGGTGGAGTTCACCGAGGTCATGACCCTGTGCGCCCAGTGCCATGGCCCGCAGTGGCGCGACTACCAGCGCGGCGCCCACGGCGGCATGGCCGGCTTCTGGGACCAGCAGCGCGGCGGGCGGGTGCGCAACACCTGCACCTCGTGCCACGACCCGCACGCCCCCAAGTACCGCGGCGCCATCCCCATGCCGCCGCCCAAGGACCGTTTCGTCGCCCCGGGAGCCGGCCATGAGTGACCACGACGCATCCTGTTCCGGCGGCTGCACCCGCCGCACGGTGATGAAGGCCGCCGGCGCCACCCTCGGCGCCGCCGCCTTCGCCAAGGCCATCGCCCCGCTCACCGAGTGGAAGCCGGCGGAGTCGGTCGACGCCTTCCTGCAGAAGCACTACAAGGAGCTGAGCGAGGCCGAGATGGCGGTGATCATCACCCGCCTCGAGGCCGAGGCCAAGGCCCAGCACGGGGTGGCGGTGCACATCACCGACCCCAAGCCCGAGGAGGGGGTGCAGTTCGCCTACGCGCTCAACCTCTCGGTGTGCATCGGCTGCCGGCGCTGCGCCGAGGCCTGCCACGTCGAGAACAACCACGACCGCGCCAGCCACAACAGCTACATCCGGGTGTTCGAGATGGAGCAGGGCTCGCTCGACCTGGCCAAGGGCAGCGCCAGCTACGACCACCCGGTGCCGCAGCCCGGCAAGTACTACATGCCGGTGCAGTGCCACCACTGCGACAACGCCCCCTGCACCAAGGTCTGCCCGGTCGAGGCGACCTGGAAGGAGAAGGACGGCATCGTGGTGGTGGACTACAACTGGTGCATCGGCTGCCGCTACTGCGAGGCCGCCTGCCCCTACCACGCCCGGCGCTTCAACTGGCAGAAGCCCGAGATCCCGGCGGCGGAGATCACCACCGAACAGGGCTACCTGTCCAACCGCGTGCGTCCGCAGGGGGTGATGGAGAAGTGCACCTTCTGTCTGCACCGCACCCGCAGCGGCCGCCTGCCCGCCTGCCTCGAGGCCTGCCCGACCGGGGCGCGGGTGTTCGGCAACCTCGCCGACCCGGCCTCCGAGATCCGCTGGGTGCTGGAGAACAAGCGGGTGTTCATCCTCAAGGAGGACCTCGGCACCCGCCCGCGCTTCTTCTACTTCTTCAGCAAGTGACCCGCGCCCACCCCGTCCGCTCCCGCAGGAGGCCCCCATGCCCAACGTCCAGATGCAGCGCAACCAGCACCGCGAGCTCGCCGACCTGATCGGCCAGATCGCCAAGCTCGCCGCCAAGGCCGCCGACATCCGCGCCCTGCTCAACCAGCTCGCCGGCAAGCTGACCGTGCACCTCAGCGGCGAGGACAAGGTGGTCTACCCCGCCCTGGCCGCCAGCCCCGACCCCCAGGTGGCGGCCACCGCCAAGCGCTTCCAGAGCGAGATGGGCGGCCTGGTCGAGGTGTTCAAGACCTTCAACCGCACCTGGAGCGAGAGCGCGATCAAGGCCGACGCCGGCAAGTTCACCGCCGAGCTGGGCGCGGTGGCCAAGGCGGTGGGCGAGTGGGTGCAGAAGGAGGAGACCGTCCTCTACCCCCTCGCCGAGAAGCACTGAGCCGACCGCGGCCCCATCCACCCCCACCCCACGGCTGACCATGTCCACCCTCGTCCCGGCGCGTCCGGCCTCCCCGCTGCGCTCAGCCCTCGCCCTCGCCCGCCAGGCGTTCGCCTGGGCCACCGACGGCGGCCCGCTGTTCTACACCTGGATGACCGTGCTCACCGCGGTGGCACTGGTGGGGGTGAACGCCTGGGCCGAGCAGACCGTGCACGGCATGGGCGTCACCGGCATGGGCGACCATGTCTCGTGGGGGCTCTACATCAGCAACTTCACCTTCTTCGTGGGGGTGGCGGCGGCGGCGGTGATGATGGTCATCCCCGCCTACCTCTACCACGACCACGAGCTGCACGACGCGGTGATCGTGGGCGAGCTGCTGGCGATCGCCGCCATCACCATCTGCCTGCTCTCGGTCACCGTGGATCTCGGCCGTCCCGACCGCTTCTGGCACCTGATGCCGGTCGTCGGGCGCTTCAACTGGCCGCTGTCGATGCTGACCTGGGACGTGATCGTGCTCAACGGCTACCTCGGCCTCAACGTCACCATCTGCGGCTACCTGCTGTGGTGCCGCTGGAACGGGGTGGTTCCGCGCAAGTCGTTCTACCTGCCCTTCGTCTTCCTCTCGATCGTGTGGGCGGTGTCGATCCACACCGTCACCGCCTTCCTCTACTGCGGCCTGGGCGGGCGCCCGTTCTGGAACACCGCCCTGCTGGCGCCGCGCTTCCTCGCCAGCGCCTTCGTCGCCGGCCCGGCCTTCATCATCGTCGCGCTGATGGTGCTGCAGCGCCTGGGCGGCTACCCCTTCGGCGACCGTCCGATCGGCTTCCTGGTGCGGCTGGTGCGCATCACCGCCCTGATCAACCTGTTCATGCTCGCGGCCGAGTGCTTCACCGCGCTCTACGCCGGATCCACCCATGCCGCCAGCCTGCGCTACCTGCTTTTCGGCGAGCATGGCGCCCACGCCCTGGTGCCGTGGTTCTGGAGCGCGGTGGCGCTCAACGTGATCGCCGCCGGGCTGTTCCTGTGGCCCGGCCTGCTGCGCCACCGCGGCCTGCTGGCGGCCGCCTGCGTGATGACCTTCGTCGGCATCTGGATCGAGAAGGGCATGGGCCTGATCATCCCCGGCTTCATCCCCTCGACCCTGCACGAGGTGGTGGAGTTCACCCCCACCGTGACCGAGTGGAAGATCACCCTGGGGGTGATCGCCGGCGGGCTGCTGGTCTACACCCTGCTGCTCAAGATCGCGCTGCCCATCCTCTCGGGCTGGACCCCGGGCATGTCGGTGGGGGTGCCGGAGCTGGATTCCCAGCACCGCGAGCTGTTCACCCGCCTCAACCGCCTGGTGGCGGCGATCCGCGCCGGACGCGGTTCCGCGGATGTGGCGCCGGTGCTGGCCTTCCTCGACGACTACACCCGCGAGCATTTCGCGGACGAGGAGCGGGTGATGGAGCGGGCCGGCTATCCCGCCCTGGCCGAGCACCGTGCCCAGCACGCCGGCTTCTGCGCCGAACTGGTCCGGCTGCGCGAGCGCCTGGCCGCCCCCGGCGCCGACCGCGAGGAGCTGGCCGGCCACCTGCACCTGCACCTGCGCGACTGGCTGGTGCGCCACATCATCGGCGCCGACCGCGCCTACGCCGCCCACCTGGAGAAGAAGCCATGACCACCGCGAGCACGGCTGCCGCCACCCCCACCCAGTTCGACGAACGCTGGCTCACCGGCGACGAGCGTCTCGACGGCGACCACCGCGCGGTGCTGGTGGCGATCAACAACCTCGGCGGACGCATCGTCGCCGGCGAGCGCGCGGCCTCCTTCCGCGGCCTGCTCGACACCCTCGAGACCGACATCGGCGAGCATTTCCGCCACGAGCACGAGCTGATGCGCCGCAGCCTGTGCCCGAGCATGGCCAGCCACGACCGCTACCACCAGCAGCTGCTCGAGGCCTTCACCGCCCTGCGCGCCGGGCTGGAATCCGGGCGGGACCAGCTGCGCCTGTTCACCGAGTTCCGCGACCAGTTCGTCTACCACCAGAACGAGGGCGCCGACCGCGAGATGGTCAAGCATCTGCGCGCCACCAAACGCTGAATCCGCTTGCCGCTCCGATCTGCCCCCGAGGAGGGGACCGCCATGGCTGACATCGACCCCATCGCCCTGCTCGGCGCCGAACACCGCCTCATCCTCCAGGTCACGGCCTGCATCGAGGCCATGGGCGCGGTCGCGGCCCGCACCGGCCACGTCAACGAGGCCGCGGCCGGGGCCGCGGTCGAGTTCATGCGCACCTATGCCGACCGCTGCCACCACGGCAAGGAGGAGGACCTGCTCTTCTCCGCCCTCGACGCCCTGGGGGCGCACGGGCTCGACCTCGCCGGCCTGGGCGAGGAGCATGTGCGCGGCCGCAAGCTGGCCGCGGCCTCGGCGCGCGCGGTCGCGGCCGACAACGGCGCCGCCTTCGCCCGCGCCGCCGACGGCTATGTCGAGCTGATCCGGACCCATATCGCACGCGAGGAGGCGGGGCTGCTGCCGCGCGCCGGCGAACTGCTCGACGCCGAGGCGCGCGCCGAGCTGGCGCGACGCTTCGCGGTGGTCGCCGCCGACACCCTCGGCGAGGAGACCCACGCGCGCATGATCGCGCGCGCCAACGCCCTGGCCGAACGCTACGGGGTGGCCCGGGCCGACGCGGATCCGGCGGTGCGTGCGCTGCTGTTCGCCCACGCCGGCTGCCGGCCGGGCGAGGAGGAGCGCGCGCTGCAGCCGCCGCCGGCCCACCTCGCCCACCTGCCGGCGGCCTGGCGCGGACGGCCGCTGGGCGAGCTCGAGCGGCATCTGCGCGCCCATCACCACCAGGATGTGCTCACCACCCTCGACCTGCTGCTGCCGATCGCCGACAAGGTCGCCGGCCAGCACGGCCCGACCCATCCCGGCCTGGGTCGGCTCGGCGGCGAGCTGCTGGCCTTCCGTGCCGACTTCCAGGCCCACATCATCGACGAGGAGGAGCGGGTGTTCCCCGCCGCCGGCGGCATCCAGCCCCCCGACCGCGCCGCCGTCTCCGCTTCGCTGCGCGAGCATGCCGCCCTGGGCGAGCGCATGGCCCGCATCCGCGCCTGCTGCGACGGCTATCAGCCCTGGGAGGGCTGCTCCGGCAACCTGCGCACCCTCTACCACGGCCTGGAGTCCGTCGACCACCGCCTGGGCGAGACCGTGCATTTGGAACAGGACGTACTGTTTCCGCGCCTGCTGTCCGGGCTGGTGTAGCGGCTGCAGCCTACCCGTCGGTGAGGTCGCTGGTGGAGCGCAGGCCGGATCCGATCCAGGCGTAGAGCGCGATCTGGACCGGCAGGCAGAGCAGTGCCGGGATGGAGGGCGCGTGCATCCACAGGCCCACCGTGCCGGCCCCGCCCAGGGCCATGGCGGGCAGGTGGCCCCACCTCCGCCAGGCGACCAGGGCGATGACGGTGAGCGCCACGGCGCCGTGGGCGGCGGCATTGAGCCATCCGCCGGTGAGCCCGCCGATGGTCGCCTGGATCCCGGTGGCCACCGTCAGGGCCGCCGCCACCGACCAGCGCCGGTGGCGCAGCACCAGGGCATGGTGCCAGGCCCGGCCGGCGTCATTGCCGAAGTCGCCGGCGCCACGGATCGGCACCGCGTCGCGCAGGCTGGCGCCGCACTTGCTGCAATGCTGGCTGTCGCGGCCATTGCCGGCACCGCAGCCGCGGCACACCATCAGCGCCCCCGCCAGCGGATCGCGCACCGCGCTCCACACCGACCTCTCCCGCACCTCCGCGATGCGGCGCGGGGGCGCGGCAGGCCCGGAAACGGCATCGCCGGCCGTCCTGGGGACGGCCGGCGATGGCGGGGGAGGCAGCGGCGGGAGCTCCGGGTTCAGGGCTTCTTGGCCGCCGGCTTGGGCCCGAAGGTGGGCTGGAGGTAGCGCAGCAGGAAATCCTCGTTCATGGCCTGGACCTGGAACTGGCGCGCGGTGGCCTGTTCGCGGTCGGAGCGGTCGCCCGCCACCAGGAAGTCGCAGTGCGGGCCGAGGCGGTCGGCCACCACGCCGCCGGCGGCGCGCACGAAGCTGGCGAGGTCGTCGCGGTTGTAATGTTTGAACTCGCCGGCGAGGTAGAAGATGCGCTTCTGCACCGGATCGAACACCGGGTTGCCGATGTGGTCGCCGGGGCCGATCGGCAGCTTGCGCGCATCGATGGCTTCCAGCACGCGGCAGCGCGAGATGCCTTCGGCGGCCTGCACCACCTCGACCATCCCCTTCATCACCTGCTTGCCCTGGCTGAAGTTGAACACCGAGAAGCGCATGCCGGGGGTGACCCGTTCGCGCGCGCCGATGTCGACGATGACCTGGTCGGGCGAGGCCTGCAGCACCTTGCCGTCGGCCTCGATCTCGCTGACCCACTTGAGCTGGAGCTCGAGCAGCTGGCGGATGTCGTCCTCGAGCTGGGCGACCTTGGTGGCGCGGCGGCTGTATTCCTGGCGCTGGACCTTCTCCGCCTCCTCCTTGGCCTTGGTCAGCTCGTCGAGGCGCTTGGTCAGCTCGTCGCGGTCCTTGTTGAACAGCGACTCCTGGTCGCTGATGCGGCGCAGCACGGCGTTGAGCTCGTCCTGGCGCTTGCGGATCGAATCGTCGAGGGCGGGCGACTTCTGGCGCTCGCCGCTCTCGGCGTCGGCCTTGCCGATCTCCAGGCGCTTGGCCGCGTTCTCGATGCGCAGCGAGACCAGGCGGGCCTGGCTGTCCTTGAGCCGGGTCGGCTTGCCCAGGATGGTGTCCTCGGCCTTGTCCGGGGTGGCGATGCCGCCGAGCAGGCCGCGGTCGCCGGAGATGTAGTGGCGATGGGGGGCGAGCAGCAGGTCCTGGCGGTCGAGCTCGCGCTGGCGCACCGCGAGGTCGCGCTTGGCGGCCTCGGTGCGGTTGAGCAGCTCCTTGATCTCGGTCTCGAGCTCCTGGTTGGTGCGGAAGCCGGGCTCGTAGCCCTTTTCGATGTAGCGCTTCATGTTGTTGGTCTTCACCACCACCAGCAGGGTGAAGAGGCCGGTGATGATCACCAGCACGATGAGCGACATCAGAGCGATGGGATTGATGCGCACGGTAGGCTCACTTCGACTTTTCGACGAGGTGGGAGAACTGCTCCTGGCCGATCACCGGCACGCCGAGCTGGCGCGCCTTGGTCATGTCGTCGACCGCGCCGTCGCCGGCGATCAGGGCCGCCTGGCCGGCGGAGACCCCGCCCGAGGTGCGGCCGCCGTTGCCTTCGATCGCCTTGACCACCAGCGCGCGGTTGGCGCGGTTGAAGTTGCCGACCAGGCCGAAGGTGGCGCCCTCCTTGGCGCGGCGCAGGATGTAGTCCCAGGTGCGCGGATCGGGGCCGTTGCCGGGGCGGATGACCTCCAGCAGCTGCTCCTCGCTGATCACGTTGACGCCGAGCTTGGTCGCCAGCTCGATGTCCTTGTCGGTGCCGCCGCCGGCCACCAGGTAGTCGGTGTCGACCGACAGGCCGCTGTCGACCCGCCCGCCGGCCTCGGCGATGAAGCGTTCGATCTCGGGGCGGGCGAAGCGGGCGAAGTCGCCGCGCACCACGAAGCCGCGGGTGCGCTTGGGGTCGTACACCGGGTTGTGCAGCACGTCGCCGGCGATGATCGGATCGTTGGGGTCTTTTTCCTCCAGCACCCGGCAGGTGGCGATGGCGTCCTGCACGTCGGTGACCTGGACCTGGCCCTTGACCACGTTGCGGCCGGCGCGGCGGGTGTAGACGGTGAACTTGATGTCGCGGTGCAGGTGGTGGCGGGTGCCGCGGTCGATGACCACGAAGCCGCGCGCGGCCTCGCTGGCGAGGATCGAGCCGTCGGAGGAGAACTCGCGGTTGGAGAGGTCGATCTGGTTGGTGAGCTGGCGCACGCGGCTTTCCAGCTCGGCGATGCGGTCGTCGAGGGCGGCGTTGTCGCTGCGCGCCTTCTTGCGGAAGATCTCCACCGCCTGCGAGGCCTTTTCGACATCCTCGCGCAGCTGGCGGCGGCGGTCGTCGCTCTCGCGCTCGGCGGTGAACTGGCGTTCCTCCTCCTTGCCGACCTCCTGGCGGCGGTCGCCCGCCTCCTTGAGCATCTCGCCGTAGGCGGAGGTCTCCTTGCGCATCGAGGCCTGGGTCGACTTGACGGTGGCGCCGTTGCTGGTCACCAGGCGTTCGATGTCGCCGAGGTTGGCGTTCTGGAACTCGGCCAGCTGGCCGAGGCGCTCCTTGCGCTGGGCGATGCCCTTGTCGAGGGGGGCGACCAGGCCTTCGAGGTGGGCGGTGTCGCCGCGCAGGGCGGGCAGCAGCGAGGCCATGCGCAGGTTGTCCTCGGCCAGCTGGGCGGCCTCGGCATGGCGGTAGAGCATGAATCCGCAGGTGACGGCCGAGGAGCAGGCGAAGACGATCAGCAGGCCCGACAACCAGCTCGGGGTGCTGTAAGTGGTGCTCATGCGATGCCCCTGTGGCCGCGCGACGTGGCGGCAGCGAGATGGAAGGAAGCCCGGACGGGAACGAGCCAGCACCCTAGAAACGCCCCCCTAGGCATCAATTCGCCGCCGGTGGAGCCATCCTGGCCGTGTGTGAGCAGGCGCTTGGGGGCGCGGCCCGGGTGGTTGGCCGTGCTGCGACCGGGGTGGCGGGGTCGCTTGCCGTGGCGTTCCCCCTGGGGCCCGGGATCCGGCCTCGGTGCTGTGCGGCGCATCAGTCGAGCGCCCGCACGAAAATCACGCTGGTCTGTAGCCCGGCGCACGCTTTTTGCTCCCGGCCGGACTCGGGAATTCCCCCA
>JAKLKR010000147.1 GCA_023150565.1 Planctomycetota bacterium | reverse complement strand
CTTCGACATCGAGGCCCACGGTCGCGAGAACGCCGACCTGGTGCTGTGGATGGCGCGCAACCGCATGAACATGGTCGGCGACCGCCCCGGCATCCGGTCGCTGGCGCGCAAGCTCGGGCTGACCCTGCAGGCCGGCGGGCACATCTTCGAGCGCATCCTCGACCCCGACCGGCCGATGCCCTCGGGCCGCAGCCTGTGGCAGGACCACCAGGCCTGGTTCGGCCTGCCCTCGGGCGGCACACGCACCAAGGCGCTGGCGCAGAAGACCCAAGTTTGCGTCTCCGACCAGGGCCTGCAGGCGTTCCTCGCCGACGGCCTGCTGGAATGGGTGCAGGGAGCGTGGAATGCCGCCGACATCGTCTATGTGTGGGGCTTCGACACCTGGGGCGAATGCTGCCACTGCCCAGGCTGCACCCGCCTGGGCAATGGCGCCGACCAGATCCTGCACCTGTTCGCCGCCCTGCGCGGCCACCTCGACCGCGCCCGCGGCGAAGGCCGCCTGGACCACGACCTGCGCCTGGGGCTGTGCCTGTACGAGGGCACCGCCACCCTCGACGCCCCCCTGCACGGAGTTCCCGAGGCCCTGCGCCGGGCCGGCGACTACGGCGTCTATTACCCGATCAACCGCTGCTACGACCACGCCTTCGCCGACCCCGCCTGCGCGGTCAACGAGCGCTACCACCGCGCCCTCCAGGGCCAGCTGGCGGTGGCGCCGCGCCTGGAGCTGAGCGTGGGCGAGTACTGGAACGTCTCCAAGTTCGACGATCTGCCGCTGGTGTTCACCCGCCGTCAGGCCGAGGACCTGCGCGCGTACCGTCGCCTGGGCGCGAGCGGCATGACCTACATGCACGTCCCGTTGGTGAACTGGTCGGTGCGCGCCGCCACCCAGGGGCTGTACGCCCAGCTCGCCTGGGATGCCGGCAGCGACGCCGAGGCGTGGATGGACGAGTACTGCGCGCGTTGGTACGGTGCCCATGCCGCCACCATGCGCGGCGCCTACCGCATCCTCGAACAGGCCCAGGCCGACATCGCCGACTGGCGCGCCTGGGCCCAGCGCAGCGTGCTCACCCGCCTGCTCGCCTGGGACGGCGCACGGCCGAGCGAGGAGCTGGCCACCGCCACCCACTTCGGTTCCGCCGCCGCCGCCATCGCCGCCGGCCGCGCCAGCCTGGCGCGCCTGGCCGAGGCCCAGGCCCTGGTCGCCGGCTGCCTGGCGCGCGAGCGCGAGCAAGCACCGGAGGACGACCGCATCGAGCGCCGCCTGTCCGAGGACCGCCGCTGCATCCACTGGGGTATCGACTGCCTGGCGCTGACGGTGGCGGTGACCGCCTACCACGAGGCGCTGCGCACCGGCGTGCCCGCCGACGGAACCTGGGCCGAGGTGGAGGCCCTGGCCGACCGCCTCGACCGCTACCATGTCGGGCTGACCTACCTCCCCACTCCGGGGGTGGGGTTGCCAGACGCCCTCACCCGCAGCCAGCTGCGCGACGTCATCCGCCGCGCGCGGCGGGCGCGACGGACGGCCTGACCCCGGGCTACCAGGCAGCGGCAGGATCGGAGGCCGCCACCTGTGCGTAGGTGGGGGTCTGGCGGTAGATCGCGTCCTGCTCTGCTCGGCTGGTCGTCTGCATGTGGCCATCCACGAACAGGCAGACGCTGCGCCCGCGGTGGATGTAGCCGTGCAGGTTGATCTGCTCCCAGGCCTGGTTGCCGCCGACATGCCAGGAGCAGCCGGTGGAAGCTGCGTAATAGGTTCCGGCGCTGTCGGCCACCAGCACGGTCAGGGCAGGGGCGCGCACGCGGTTGAGCAGCGGAGCCACGTCCTGGGTCAGGTTGAGCGCTGTGGCGAGCAGCGACGGCGGCAGCTTGGCGTTCATGCCATAGCCGGTGAGATAGCTCTGGGGGAATCCGTTGCGGTTGCGAAACAGCGGTTCGCGCCACATGCCCAGGGTTTTCCCATCATCCACCAGCCGCGACAGGGCGGTGTTCCATGACTCGCCGGCGAGGCTGAACGGCGCCGGCAGGCGCCCTTCCCAGTCGCTGGAATAGGAGGTGAAGGCCAGGCCCATCTGGCGCTGGCGCGACGAGCAGTCGGTGGCGCGGGCGGCGTCGCGCACCATCCCCACCACCGGCATGAGCATGCCGGCGAGGACCGCCACGATGGCGATCACCACCAGCAGTTCGATGAGGGTGAATCCGCGCTGGATGGGCATGCGTGGCCTCCTCATTCGGCGGTGATGGCGAGCAGCACCGCCTGCACCCCGGCGATGGCGCCGGACACGGTCGCCACTGCGGCCACCGCCCGGCCGGGGTGCGGGTTGATCCAGGTGTGGCTGGCGCAGTTCACGAAATAGCGGTTGGCGAGGGTGCCGAAGACCACCGCGTCCTGCTCCCGACCAAGGGCGGGGTCGTTGATCGCGGCGATGTTCACCCGGTACGACAGGACGATGCGCTCGCTGCCACCGTCGGCGTACCGTACCACATAGGCGCCCACCTCCTGCCCCGTCATCTTGGCATCGGCAGCCATGTCCCCCACCAGCCGGCGCGGGGTTGTGGCGTGCAGGAAGGTCAGCGCCCGCACCGGCGCGCCCACCGAGATCGCCGGGGCAGAACCATCCACCGGAAGGGAAGCGGGCAGGCCCTGGCGCCGGAACGGCTGCAGCACGATGCGGCGGGGGTTGGCCAGCGGGGCGGTGAGGAAGTCGAGGCTGGAACCGGGCCAGCCGAGCAGGGCGGCGGTGGCCGCCTGGTCGAGCAGGCCGTCGGCGGGAACCAGCGGCCGCTGGGCGACGGGCGGACCGAGTGCCGCCTCGCGGCGGGGCCCGGCGACATCCACCGGAGCCTCCGGCAGCGTGGTGAGCCGCGCCAGGTCGCCGTCCTCGGGCGACCACGACAGCCGGGCGGTGAGGGCGAGGGCGCGGCGCAGCTCGCTCTTCATGCCCGCGGGGTTGGTGCTGTTCCAGGAGGTCTGGATCATGCCCCGGGCCCCGGCCCGCCGCACCGAGGCGGCCACCGCGGCGACGTTCCCCGGCTGGTACCACGGGCAGCCGATGGTGGGCAGGCCGTGGCGTTCGAACATCGCCATCGAGGGGAAATCAGCTGCGCTGTCGAAGGCACCTTCGTACTTCCAATCGAGGATGGTCATGTCCCGGGGCAGGCGGGCGAGCAGCGCGGGGCCGCTGGCATCGAGGTGCCGGCCGTTCTGCCCGGGGTCGAGCATGTCGCCCCACAGCCACATGCGCACGTCCTTGCCGCGCAGGAAGTCGGCGTTGACGGTCAGCGCCTCGACCACCCAATCCGAGGGCTTCCAGCCCTTGGCCTTGGCCGCCGCGCTCGCCACCATCTCCGAATAGTGGATCTCGTCGAAGGCGATGCACAGGGCGCTGGGCCTGAGCGTCTCGATCAGTTCGGCCTGCAAGGCCAGCATCAGGCGCTGCGCCTCTGGATTGGCCACGTCGAGGTTGCGGTGCTCGGCCTGCACCAGCCCGCGGTCGCTGACCATGAGGTGGTGGTACTGCGGCAGCCGGGTGAGGTACTGGGTGCGCGACCACGAGGAGATGTAGGGGATGGGCTCGATGCCGCGCGCGCGGGCATAGGCGAAGGCGTCGATCCATTCCTGGCGGGTGCGCTGGGAATCGCCGATTGGCGCGCAGGCGAAGGGGAATCCGGTCGGCCCGTTGAAGCTGTCGACGGCGATCAGCAGGTGGTTGAGGCGCAGGCGGAAGGCCAGGTCGATGGAGCTGTGCGTGACCGCGATCGGCTTGCTGTCGTGCAGCATCCAGCCACGCACCGGGCAGGCGGGAGCGTCGAGCAGCACCAGCGCCGGCAGGTCGCGCGCGGACAGGCGGGCGCGGGCGCCGATCTGCGCCAGGGTGGCGAGGCCGCGCAGGATTCCGTCCCGGGTGCGCCCGCGGATGGCGATGGCAGAACCCGCCAATTCCAGGCGGAAGGCCTCGGACCCGGCCATGCGTGCGCGCTGAGCGGGATCCAGGACGGGATCGTCGCAGGCCGCCGGTTCGATCGCCAGGTCCAGACCGGCCTCGCCGCCACCGGCGCAGCGGACCGCGTCCTCGATGTCGGCAATCACCCCGGGATCGATCCCGACGCGATCGGCGACGCGCAGGCGGGCGGGCAGGGCGAAGCGACCGCCCGCCGCCACCAGCCGCACTGGGGTGGCGCCGAGCAGGACCTCGGGCACCGCCAGCCGGCTGGTCGGGGACAGGCGCAGCGGCGCTGCGGTGGCCGCACCGGTGGCCGCCGCCGCCACGCTGCCGGGCAGGTCGAGGATGACGCTGGCGAAATGGCGCGGGTCGTGGTTGGTGATGCCAGGCAGCAGGGCCCAGCTCACGTATTCCTCGGCGGTCCGGGGCCGGTGGCGCACCAGGTTCAGATGGAGCGGGGCGCGGCCGCCGGCGCCGGCGCCGAGGACGTCCGCCAGACGCAGGCGCATCTCGCAGGCCCATTCGCCGCGCGTGCGGTCGATGCGCGCCGCCGACTCCACCGTGCCGGGAGCGCCCTCATCGGCCACCGGCAGCCACGAGCGCCCGGCGACCGGGCGGTTGAAGCGTTTCCAGCCGTGACGGCCGGCGGCGTTGACCACCACCTGCGAATACTCCACGCGGTCGGCCGAGACGTAGACCTCGATGCAGTCGTCGCCGTAGATGGCGAACGAATCCTGGTCGGCGGCGCGGATCCGGTCGGGGTCGGGCTCGGTGCAGCGCACCGCGATCCACAGCCAGCCGTCGCGCAGCGCCAGCCGGGCCTCGCTGGCGAGGGCGGCGGGGCAGCCGATGTCACCCAGCACCCGCAGCGGTGCCAGGCGCGGAGCATCGCGCCACAGCGGATCATCGAGCACGCCATCGAGCGCCGGGGCGGCTGCGGTGGCCGGCGCCAGGAGCAACGGCGGCACCGCCAGCTCCAGCGACAGGTCGCTGAAGCGGCTGGTGGTCGATGCTCCTTCGGCGGCCAGGCACAGACGGATGCGCGTCATGCCTGCCGGCACCACCACCGGCAGCAGGGCGGAAACGGGCTCGCCGGGAGCGAGCTGCCGACCCCAGGTGATGGAACGCTCGTCCCAGCCCGCGGCATCGCCGACAGAGCAGAACAGGCGCCCGGAACCGCCCCCGGTGGTATGCACCTGGCAGCGGAACAGGTACTGGCCACCCGGCTGCACCGGCAGGTCGAGGTAGGCGCGCGACAAGTAGGCCTCGGCGCCGTCCGCACCTCGTCGCACGGTGATCGCATGCCCATCGGCGGTGGCTGCGCCGTCTGCGCGACCAGGCTCCAGGGTCCATCCGGACACCGGCAGGGAACGGATGGCGGTCGCAGGGGCTGGTGACGGGCCCGGGCCCGGAGCTGGCGCCGTCTGCTCTCGGCACGAGCCCATCAGGACGATGACGATGGCGGCTGGGATCAGATGGCGGCAGGCGATGACCATCACCCCAGCCTACCCCCCGGCTTCCACCATGGCAATCCAGGCTTCAACCACCGTGCCTCACAGGATCGCGACACCGCCGCCGGCCATCTGGCCACCACGGCCTGACGCGCATGCTGCCGACATGCGCGCACGGGTGGGTCTGGTGGTCGATCTCGAGACCCGCCACGGGGTCGACGTCCTGCGCGGAGCCTGCCGCATCGGCCATGACCAGGGCTGGGAGCTGCGCTTCGCCCGCCAGCCCTGGAGCGAAGGCGGCGAGGCCCCCTTCCCCCGTCCCCTGGACGGCGTGATCGGCTATCTCGGGCAGGATCCGGCCCAGCGGCTGCGCCTCGCCGGCCTGGCGGTGGTCGACCTGCGGCAGCAGACCGGCGCCCCCCCGCCACCGGCGCTCATCGCCGAGGCCGATGCCGGCTCCTGCGCCGCCCGGCACCTGCTCGACCAGGGCCTGCGTAGCCTGGGGGTGGTGTCGAGCGCCGCCTTCCATGCGGTGGGCGCCCAGCGCATCGCCGGATTCAAGCAGGCCGCACAGGAGGCGGGAGCCGCCTGCCAGGTCTTCTGCCCGCCGCTGGAACGACCGGCGGAGCTGATCGCTGCGCTGGTGCCCTGGCTGGCCGCCCTGCCCGTTCCCACCGGGGTGTTCGGGGTAGGCGACTGGTATGCCGACCTCGTGCTGACCGCCTGTCGCGAGGCCGGCCTGCCGGTGCCGGCGCGCATCGCCGTGGTGGGGGCCGACAACGATCCGCTGCGCTGCCTGCTCGCCGACGTGCCTCTGTCGAGCCTGGCCATGCCGCACGAGGAGCTGGGCGCCGCCGCCGCCCTGCATCTGGCGGCGCTGCTCGCCGGCCGCGATCCCGGCCCGCCGGTGGTGCTGTCGCCTGGGCCGGTGATCGCCCGCGCATCCTCCGACGGCCTCGCGTGCAGCGACCCGCTTCTGGCGCGGGTGTCGGTCTACATTCGCGAGCACCTCGCCGACGACCTCGCGGTGGAGCGCATCGCCGCCGCCGCGGGCCTGAACCGACGCACCCTCGAGCGACGCTTCCGCGGCGTGCTGCGCCGCAGCGTGCACGACGAGATCCGCCGCATCCGCGTGCAGCGCGGCATGGAGCTGCTGGCGGACAGGGACCTGCCGGTGTCGGCCGTCGCCGCCGCCTGCGGGTTGTCGCACAACGCCTTCATCACCGCCTTCCAAGCGGTCGCCGGCGCCGCCCCGGGGGCCTGGCGCCAAGCCCGCCGCGCCCGTCCGATGGGCTGACGGGCTGTCGCGATCCAGGGAACCGCGCGGGGCGGGACCGGCGTGGCGGAACCGCACCCGCATCGCCAGGATCCGGCATGGCCTCAGAGACCACCCGCCTCGTTCCCGACCAGGCCTCCACCCCGGAGCTGGCCGCCTACTACGCAGACCGCTCCATCCTCCGCCGCAACATCATCGTGCTGATGGCGTGCAACGCGAGCTGGCAGCTGGTGAGCACGGTGGTGGCCCCGCTCATGACCCTGCACATGAGCGACTGCGGCATCAGCAACGGCACCCTCGGCCTGATCAACTCGATAAACCTGTGGGTGGTGTCGGTACTGGTGATGTACTTCTCGTGGCGCAGCGACCACACCGTCTCGCGCTTCGGGCGCCGGGTGCCCTACTTCCTGGTCAGCGCGGTGTTCCTGATCGCGGTCCAGGCGCTGTTCCCGTGGTTCGATTCGCCCATCACCCTGATCACCCTCTACGCCGTGCTGCTGCTGTTCGGCGACCTCAAGAACAGCACCTACGTGCTGCTGCCCATCGACTGCTTCCCTCGCGCCCGCCTGGCCCAGCTCGCCTCGATCTACAGCATCGTCAGCGGCCTGGTCGGCTTCGCCGCCCTGCGCTGGGGCTTCCACGCGGTCGAGGGGGCGGAATGGATGGCCTATGTCGGCGGCGCCGCCTTCATGTTCGCCACCAGCTTCCTGGTCTTCCTCATCCGCGAGCCGCCGGTGCACAACCCCACCAGCGAATCGTGGAAGCCGTGGTCGGCGCTCGCCATCGGCTGGCGCGACCGGCGCACCATCGTGCTGATGCTGGGGGTGGGGATGATCCACAGCTTCATCATCATGTACAACACCTGGGTGTGGCTGTTCGCCAAGAAGGACCTCGGTTTGGAGAAAACCATGATCGGCGAGGCGCTGGCCTGGAGCCCGCTGATCGGGGTGGCGCTGGCCTGGCCGCTGGGCTGGGTGATCGACCGCTTCGGCGGCCTGCGCGTGGTGGTGGCCTTCTGGGCCCTGCAGGCGGTGACCTGCTGGTTCGCCATGCGCATCCACGACCAGTCCAGCCTGATTCTCGCCTCGGTCTGCGCGACCATCGCCATGCCGCTCTACACCGCTGCCGACCTGCTGGTGTTCAAGACCGCCGCGCCCGCCGAGGTGGGCTCGGTGACCTCCTCCAACTCCTTCACCCGCAACCTCTATGCTGGCATGCTCATGGTCGTCTCGGGCTACCTGATCGACGCCCTGGGCGGCGACTACCAGGCCGCCTTCGCGCTCGGCCTGGCGATGAGTACAGTCGGTCTCGGCCTGCTGCTGCTGCACCGGCGGCTGATGAGGCGCAGCCAGCCCGCGGCGGCCACCACCTCCATCGGCGCCTGAGACTGCCATGAGCCCCGATGACCTGCCCGACGTGCTCACCCTGCCCGACGGCCGCCGTGCGCCGGATGTCGCCTCCTGGAATTCCCTCCACCGGCCGGAGCTCCTCGCCTGGTTCTGCAACAACGCCTTCGGCTCGGCTCCGACGGCGCCGCCGATGCGCCTGGCGACTGCGCTCCCCCGTCGCGCCCTCCCCCAGGGCGACGGAGCGACCATCGAGGAATGGCGCCTGCACTGCTGGCCGGGCTCACGGCCGCTGCACATGGCGATCATCCGCCCGCCAGGCCGGGTACCGGCGCCTTGCGTGGTTGGCCTGAACTTCACCGGCAACCACAGCCTGGTGGGCGATCCAGGCCTGGTGGTGCCAGAGGGCACCGGCCTATGGGGGCCGCCAGTGGCCAAGGAACGGGGGCTTTTCGCCCCGGCCTGGTGCTGGAAGGCCCTGACCGCACGCGGCTGGGCCCTGGCCACCGCCTTTTACGGCGAGATCGAGCCTGATCCTGATGATCACGAACGCGCCACCCGGCCCTGGGACACCCTGAGCGGACGCTGGCATGAGGAAGGTCTGCCCCCCTGCGGTGCGATCGGCGTCTGGGCCTGGCTGCTGTCGCGGCTCGCCGATGTGCTGACAGCCGATCCCGCCATCGATGCCGACCGGTTGGCGGTGGTCGGGCATTCCCGCCTGGGCAAGGCGGCGCTGTGGGCCGCCGCCCAGGATCGGCGCTTCGCCGCCGTGGTGCCAATCCAGAGCGGCTGCGGCGGTGCGGCGCCGGTCCGCGGCGGCATCCCAGGCACGGAGCAGGTGGCTGATGTCTATGGGGCACGGCCGGGGTGGTTCGTACCCGGGTATGCCGAATTCGGCCGCGACCCCACCGCGACCGCCATCGACCACCATCACCTGATCGCCTGCTGCGCCCCGCGCAGCGTGATGCTGTGCTGCGCTGAAGACGATCCCTGGTCCAATCCGCTCGGCCAGTTCGCCGCCTTGCACGCCGCCGCGCCGGCCTGGACCCTGCTCGGGGCGGCCGCCACGCCGCCGCCAGAGCTGCCACCAGCCGGGAGCGGCGGCGGCAGCCGGCTACGCTGGTGGTGGAGGATCGGCCCGCACGACCAGGGCCCGGCGGAATGGGCCGCCATCCTGCCTGCGCTCGCGGCCGAGCTGAACCAGGGACGATAAGGCGCCTGCCTCATCGCCAGCGCCGGGGGTCCGTCCCGCTCAGCGCCCGCCGAGCGCGCAGTAGCGGCGGTAGCCGTCGTTGTAGGCGCGCACCGCCGCCGGGCGCGGCTTCCAGGTGTTCGCCACCGGGCTGGCCATGGCGCGGGAGGCGGCGGCCAGGTCGCGGTGGAGGCCCGCCGCCACCGCCGCGGCCATGGCCGAGCCGCGGGCGCAGCACTGGTCGCTGGCCACCACCTGGATCGGCCGGCCGAGCACGTCGGCGCTCACCTGCATCACCAGCGGCGACTTGCGCGCGATGCCGCCGAGGGCGGCGATGCGGCGCACCGCCACCCCCGAGGCTTCGAGGTGCTCGACGATGGCGCGGCCGCCGTAGGCCGCGGATTCGACCAGGGCGAGGTACACCGCCGGGGCGTCGTGGCCGAGGTGCAGCCCGGCGATGACGCCGCGGGCGGCGGGATCCAGGTCGGGGGTGCGGCGGCCGTTGAACCAGTCCAGCGCCACCACCCCGGCGCCGAGCGGCGGCAGGCGTGCGGCCTCGCGCTCCAGCGCCGGCAGGATGCCATCGGTCAGGGCGGCACGGCGCGCCGCCGGCAACCCGGCCAGCGGCCAGGCGAGCAGCCGGCGGTACCAGGCGAAGATGTCGCCGAAGGCGCTCTGGCCGGCCTCCAGCCCGACCAGGCCGGGGATGATCGAACCGTCGACCTGGCCGCAGATGCCCGGCACCGCGCGCCGGCCGAGGGCCCCCCGCGGCGCCACCAGCATGTCGCAGGTCGAGGTGCCCATGACCTTGACCAGGGTGCCGGGGGCGGCGCCGGCCCCGACCGCACCCATATGGGCGTCGAGCGCCCCGCCGGCGATGGGAAGGCCGGTGGGCAGGCCGAGGCGCTGCGCCCACTCCGGGCACAGCCTGCCCACCGCCTGGTCGATGGTGGTGGTGGTGGTGTACAGCCGGGCGCGCAGGCCCTTGAGCCGCGGCTCCACCGCCACCAGGAAGCGCTCGTCCGGCAGCCCGCCCCAGGCCGGGTGCCACATCGCCTTGTGCCCGGCGGCGCAGCGGCTGCGCGCCGCCAGCGCGGGATCGCCGCCGCCGGCGAGGGTGAAGGGCAGCCAGTCGCAGTGCTCCATCCAGGTGTGGGCGGCGCGCGCCACCCGCGCGCTGGTGCGATGGATGTGCGCGACCTTGGCCCAGAACCATTCCGGGCTGTAGGCACCCCCCGACCAGCGGGTGCAGTCGGTGAAGCGGCCGCCATGCGCCAGCTCGTTGATGCGCGCCGCCTCGGCCTCGGCGGTGTGGTCCTTCCACAGCACGCAGAGGGCGTCGGGATCGTCGGCGAAGGGCTTGGCCAGGGCCAGGGCGCTGCCGTCGGCAGCCACCGGCAGCGGGCTGGAGCCGGTGGCGTCGACGCCGAGGGCGGCGATGCGCGCGGTCCCGCTGCGGCCGAGGGCGTCGCAGGCGGCGCGCACCGCGCTGGTCATCGCCTCGAGGTGGTCGAGCGGGTGCTGGCGGAACTGCTGGCGGGCGGGATCGCACCAGCGCCCGGCGGCCCAGCGCGGATAGGCCGCCACCCCGGTGGCCAGTTCGTCGCCGCTGCGGGTGTCGACCACCACCGCGCGGACCGAGTCCGAACCGAAGTCGATGCCGAGGGTGAACGGGGCGGCGGCGGTGGCACGGGCCATGGGGGCTTCCTGGCAGGGTGAAGCCCGCAGCATCCCCGCCGGCTCCCCCCTGTCCTTGTCGGACCTTCAGCCGGAATTGTCGGATGTTCGGGATAGCGGTTGGCGGTTGGCGGTTGGCGGTTGGCGGTTGAGCGACTCGCTGGCATGGCGCTGGACAACCATCAACCAACAACCAACAACCAACAACCCAAAAAGTCACCAGCCGTTGTAGCAGTACGGGTCGTCGCCCTTGTCGACCACGCGCAGGTAGGGCGTGTCGGCCAGGGCACGGCGGGCGGCCTCGGCGGGGTCGCCGAAGTCGAGGCGCACCGGACCGAGGGTGATGCCGCCTTCGCCGCGGATGTCGTTGCAGCGCACCCGGATCTCGTTGCGGCCGGCCACCAGCACCCCGGCCGGGATGAGGTAGCTGCGCGGCGCGCACCAGTAATTCTTGGGGTTGGTGTCGACGCCGGTGTGGCCGACCTTGGTGCCGTTGATGAAGGTGTCGTCCTCATCGTCGACCGCACCCAGGTTCAGCAGCACCGGCACCCCGGCCGGTGGCAGGCGCTCGACCTCGACCGTGCGCCGGTACCAGAACACCCCGTTGCCGGCCGCGGCCCATTCCGCGCGCTGGGGCTGGAACGCGCCGGGGACCTTGACCTCCTTCCAGCGCGGGTCGCTGGCCGGAGGGCAGGGCTCGTCGGCGCCGGTGCGCGCCCCCTGCCAGGTGCCGGCGAGGTCGATCGGCTCCTGGCCGGCGGCGGCCTCGGCCGGGCGGGTGAACACCAGCTCGACCGGGCCGGAGCCGATGCCGCCCAGGCCGCTGATGTTGCGCACGCGGATGGCGATCTCGGCCTCGCCCGGCTTGAGCAGGCCGGCGGGCAGGGCGTAGTCGCGCAGGGCCTCGAAGTAGTCGTTGACGTGGGTGTCGCGGCCGATGTGGCCGACCAGCCTGCCGTTCACGAAGGTGTCGTCCTCGTCCTTGATCGCCCCCACCACCAGGCGCGCGTTGGCGCCCGCCGGCAGGTCCTTCAACGCCACCGTGCGGCGGTACCACACGAAGCCGTCGACCTTGGCCCACTCCGGGCGCTGGTGCTCCCAGAAGCCGGGCACCGTGATCGGCTTCCAGCGCGGATCGCTGACCGGCGGGCAGGTCTCGTCGCTGGCCGGGCAGGCCTGCCAGGCGCCGGCCACGTCGACGCGCGCCACCACCTCCTCGGCGCCGCGCGGCGGACGCAGCAGGCGCGGAGGATCCATCGCCACCCCGCAGTTGGCCAGCATCTGGCGGATCGCCCGGCCCATCCACAGGGCGTGCTCGCGCTGCCAGAAGCGCGCCGCCACGTCGAACGACGAGGGCTGGACCTGGCAGAGCACGAAGCGCCCCTTGCCGTGGCCGACCGCGGCGAGGATGCCGGTGGGCACGGTCAGGGCGCCCGCCGGCAGGCCGGCGAGGGCGTCGACGGCGACGAAGCCGTTCCAGTGCAGGTCGCCGTTGCCCAGGCCCGCCAGCAGCGGGTCGGTGGGCTTGCCGATCAGGGTCTCGCTAACCTGGGCCGGCGCGGCGGTCACGGCAAACGGGGTGAAGCCGGCGGCGAAGGCCGCGGCGGGCTTGGGCAGCACGAACACCGTGCCGCCAGCGGCGGCGTGCGCGGCGAGGGCGTCCTTCCAGCCCGCCAGCGCGGCCGGTTCTGCCTCGCCCACCACCAGCACCGCGCCGGCGCCGGCCTCGGCCGGGGTCTGGACCACGCGGTGGGGCACGCGCTGGGCCGCGAGCAGGGCGGCCCCCTCCGCACCGCCAAGGTAGGCGGCGGGATGCCAGGCCGGTTCGGGCGCGGCGGCGCAGTGCTCGACCAGGTTGGCGACCAGGCGCGCCGCGGCCGGCTCGGCCTGAGTGCGCCCGCTGACGTCGAGCTGGCAGAACACCACCCGTCCGCGGCCGCTTTCCAGCTCGAAGGCGGCGGCGTAGTTGTGGGCGTACTCGCCGTCGATGAGGGTGCGGAAGTTGCCGGCGTCGGGCTTCACCACCAGCACGGTGGCGACGTTGTGGGCGTTGCCCCACTTGATCGGCCGGGGGTGCTCGCTGCCGTCGTTCCAGGGATAGAACCAGCGCGCGCCGTTGTGCTCGAGGTTGAGCAGGTCGGCGTTGCGAGCGATGGCATGGCCGTCGGTGAGGGTCGACGCGCCGCGCCAAAAGGCGAGGGCGTCGTCGCCCAGCCCATCGAGCACGCGGTGGCCGCCGATGCGGCCGTAGAGCTGGCGCGGGCTGACGTACTCGGTGCGGAAGCGGAAGCGGCCGCGCAGGGTCGCCTCGTCCTGCTCCAGCACCAGCACGCGCTTGCCGGCGCGGGTGAGGGCGCCGAGGTCGACGCCGCCGGCCAGGGCCTTGGCCTCGTAGGCGAAGGCCCGCCGCCCGAACACCACCACCGCATAGGGCGCGAGGTCGGCGCCGAACGGCAGCTGGCGGAAGCGCACCCCGGCCGCGGCCAGGGTCCTGGCGCTGTCGCCCTCGGGATCGATCAGCGCCACCGCCGCCTCGGCGCGGCAGGGCCGCGGGGCGAGCACGGTGATGGCGTCCTGGTCGCGGGCGATGACCTGCCCAC
>JAKLKR010000146.1 GCA_023150565.1 Planctomycetota bacterium | reverse complement strand
CGCTTCAGCGCCGGGCGCGCTGCCGTCGGCGAGCAGGACGCCGGCCGCCCCGGCCTGCCAGGCCGGGGCGGCGATGCTCCAGCGGCGCAGGGCGGCGGCGAGCGGGGCGTCGGCGGCGGCGAGCACGCTCAGCGGCCGGGTTGCCGGGCGCGGTTCCGGGGCCGCCGCGATGCGCTCGAGCAGCGCCGCCGCCGCCGGTTCGCCCGCCTCCAGGGCGCTGACGATGGCCAGCTGGCACACGGTGAGGGTGCCGGCGCCGTGCGCACGGCGCGCCAGCGCGGCATGGCTGAGCCCGTCGGGGCCGCCGACGTCGAGCAGGATGCGCCAGCCTGCCAGTTCCGACTTGGGCACCGCCTCGGCGCACACCCGCCCGGCCGGGCGCCAGGACATCAGCAGCTCGGGCGGCAGGTCGCGGCACAGCGGATCGAGCGGACTGCGGATGAAGGCGTGGGCGGTGTCGTGCCGCGGTGCGGCATGCAGCGGCGGCGGCAGGCGCATGCCGTCGCCGCATTCCAGCCACAGCACGTGCAGGCCCTGGGCCGCCGCCGGCATCACCTGCTGGTACACCACCTGATCCGGCAGCTTCTGGCGGGCGATCACCAGCAGGCGCGGCTTGAGCGCCAGGGCCTCGGCAGCGGTGGCCGCGATCGCCACTCCGGCGGGGGCCTGCGCCCCCAGCCACACCGTGCCCGCGGGCAGGCGCGGCTGCGCCGAGGTCAGCACCACCCAACGCTGCTCCTCGCGCGCCAGTTCCCGCTCGCCGTCGAGCAGGCGCAGGCGGGCGGCGACCGGGCCGGCGGCGGCCGGGATGGGCACCTCCAGGCGCAGGTCGGCCGAGCGCCCGGGGGCCAGATCCACGGCCAGCCGCCGCTGCCAGGTGATGGACGTGCCGGCGAGCAGGGCGACCTCGACCGCCGGGGCGGCCAGGGGCAGCAGGTCGCGGTGGTGGACCTCGATGGTGCGGTCGCTGCGCGTGCCGGCGGTGAAGGCGCGCTCGTGGCCGCGCCAGCCCAGGGCGAAGGCGGGCATCAGCGCCGCGCCGCCGCCCTCGCCGTGCAGCCTTGCCAGCAGCGGCTGCTTGTCCGCATCCACCGGCCCGCCCGCCACCCCCCAGGGGTTCCACAGCGCCACCCGCCCACGGTAGTTGCCGCAGGCGAACCAGCGGTAGGCCTGCCGCACCGCGTCCACCGCCCCCACCGGATCGTAGGCGGCATCGCCCGCCCACTGGCTCAGGCCGTGGGGGATCTTGAAGCTGTAGGGCTCGAACAGGTCCTCGCTCAGCAGCATCGGCTTGCGCTGGTCCCAGGCCACGCCGTGCCACGACTTGAGCCCGCGCGCCAGCCAGTCGGCGGTCTGCGGCAGCTGGTTGCCGAGCTTCCACGGCTGCCAGGCGTAGTGCAGGCTGAGCGCCGGGGCCGGGCCGGCGCTGCCCAGGCCGCCCAGGCCGACCGAGCCGCTGGCGCAGGCCAGGCGGGTGGGGTCGAGCACGGCCAGGCGCCGCACCTGCTCCATCTGCCAGGCGTCGACCTGGGCGCCGGTGCGCTTGCCGGCCGGTATTTTGTCGTCGCCCGGCATGTACACCGAACCGAACTCGTTGGAGATGCACCACAGCGCCACCGATGGGCTGTTGCGCATGCTGCGCACGAAGGCGTCCAGATGATGCTCGGCCGCCGGCCAGAAGTCGTCCTCGACCTGATGGCCGGCGGGCTGGCAGATCGCCGCCTCCGGGTTCACCAGCATGCCCACCTCGTCGCAGCGGCGCACGATGCGCGGCATCGCCCCCAGGTGCAGGCGCACGCTGTTGTAGCCGTGGCTGCGCAGCCCGGCGAGCAGCGAATCGAGATCGGTGAGATTGGCGAAGCGCAGGTAGGGGATCATGGAATCCCGGCGCTGCACGAAGGGCACGCCGTTGAGCAGCAGGTCAGGGCCGTCGACGCGCAGTTCGCGGAAGCCGAAGCGCACGCGCAGGGCGTCGAGCGCGCGGCCGTCGCGGCTCAGGGCCAGGTCGAGGTGCTGGAGGTGCGGATCATGCGGCCACCACAGCCGCGGCTGGGCCCAGGGGGCCTCCAGGCGCACCTCGATGCTGCCGCCCGCCGGCACCGTCACCGGCTGCGCGCCGAGGCGGAAGGATTCCCCCACGCCGCCCGCCAGCACCGCCGTGGCCGCTGTGGCGCCCTGGTTGCGCAGCGTCGCCCGCGCCACCAGCCGGGATCCGCCCGCCAGGTGGGTCTCGACCGCCACCTCCCATGGAACCAGGGGATGCCCTGCGGACGGTGGCCCAGGGCGCCGCTGGCGCGGCTCTCGGCCACGCCCAGCAGCAGTTCGTTGGCACCGGGGCGCACCGCGGTCCCCAGGGCCACGCGCACCGGCATCCAGGCCTCCACCGTCTCGCCCACCGGCACCCCGTTGACCACCACCAGGCAGGTGTCGTTGACCCGCTCGCAATGCAGATCGACCGCCCGCGCCGCGTCCTCGGCGCTGAGGGTGAAGCGGGTGCGGAACCACACCCGGCCCTGCTTGCGCACATCCGGCGGCCCCTGGAACAGCTTGCCGTGGTCGCCGGGCACGACGACCGGCCGCCAGGCGGTGGACGCGGCGCTGGTCGGCGGTGCCACCGGATCGCTCGCAAGGCAGCAGTCCCAGCTGCCGCCCAGATCCAGCGCCGTGCGCGGAGGCGCGATATGGTCGAGGAACGGCCGCAGCGGCTCAGCCGCGGCCATGGTCAGGGACACCAGACAGACGGCCATGACGGCTGACAGACGCATGCGGGGCCTTTCAAGGCGGGGAATAGATCACGGTGCTGTGGATGCTCTGGGTCAGCAGCTGGGCGCGGTTCTGGGCCTGGGCGCGGCCGTCGCTGTAGGCCACCACCGCGCGTTGCCGACCATGGACAAGGTGGATCGCGGCATTGTTCACCAGCGAGCCGGGAACGAAGTAGGAGGTCGCGCGGGTGGGGGTGGTGGTCCACACCGTGTCAGCAAGCAGGGGGATCTCGCTGCGCAGGGTATGCAGCAGCGCGCCGCCGGCCTGGCTGGCGGGGAAGACCTCGGTACTGCCGGCGATCGAGCCGAGGTTCCAGCGTACTCCGAAGGCGGTGTTGGCGCTGCCGATGCCGGTGGGGTTGGTGGGCGGGCGGAATACCGAGCAACTGACGAGGTTCGGCCAGCGCAGGCTGGGGGTGTTCATGGGCGTACCGCCATCCCAGGCCGCCACAGCGTTGTCCGGCAGGTAGCCATTGCTGAGCAGGTTGGTGAGCACGTTGCGTGGGCGACAGGGGCTGGGAGTGTAGGCGGTGCTGTCCGCCGGCGGGGTGATGCCATCGTTGTCGGCTGCGTATTGCTGGATCCCCAGCATGCACTGGCGCTGGTTGTTGATGCAGGTGGTCTGACGCGCGGCGTCGCGCACCAGATTCACCGCCGGCAGCAGCATGCCCGCCAGGACCGCCACGATGGCGATCACCACCAGCAGCTCGATGAGGGTGAACGCCGGTCTCATAAGGTGCCTTCCAGCCGATACGCAAAGGGGATCGCCCGCCCCGGGACCGCGCACTCACCGGCCGCCACCGCCGCCATCACCGCCGCTACCGCAGCATACCCGATTTCCGCCTGCGGGACCAGGGCGGTGGCCAACGGTCGGCCGCCCTGATGGGATTCTCCGCAGAACTGCACCAGGCCGACCTCGCCGCCCGGCTGCCAACCGCGCCGGGCGATGGCCTCCAGCGCCAGGTGGACATCCATGGCGCCGTAGCAGATCAGGGCATCGGCGGCCTCGGCCCCCTCCAGGGCGGCGGCCACCGCCGGCAGACCGCGCTCCCAGCTGGCCTGCTGGAAGGGCAGCGACACCACCCGCAGCGCCACCCCGGCCTCGCTGGCGGCGGCAAGGGCGCCCTCCAGGCGGTCGCGCACGCTGTAGTGCGCCCCGCCGATGGCGGCGGCCCAGGAATGGTCGTGGCTGGTATCGATCCAGGACAGCCGGCGACGACCGCGCCGCACCAGGGCCTCGACCACCGCCCGCCCGGCCGCCAGGTCATCGGCGTGGATACCGCCCTCCTCGCTGCGCACGTTCAGCCACGCCACCGGCACATCGCAGGCCGCCGCCAGTGCACGCAGCTCGGGACTGGGGGGCATCTGGTGGTTGATCACCAGGCCGTCGCACAGGCGTTGGCCGAACAGGCTGGCGCGCGCGGTGAACGCGGGCAGGTCGGATTCCGCCACCCCCTCCATCAGCAGGCGCTGGCCGTGGGCGCGGGCCCCGGCCATCAGCCCTTCGACCAGCAGGGGATGCAGCTTCCAGTTCGCCCCCCGGCTGGTCGAGAACACCGCCACGGTGTCGAAGCGGCGCAGGCGCGCGGCGCGCGCCCCGGCATGCGGCGAATAGCCGACCGCGCGCACCCGTTCCAGCACGCGCGCGCGGGTGGCCTCGGCGTAGCGGCCCTTGCCGTGCAGGATCTGGCTCAGCGCGGTGGGGCTGATGCCGAGCTCCGCCGCCAGCTCATCGCCGCTGATCATGGGGTTTTTCTACTGTGATAAATCCATTTGGCAAGCGATCGGTGGTAGCCCCGCCCTGGTCCTTTCAGCCCCCCTGCCCAGCCGGCACCGCCACCGCCACCAGCCCGCGCGCGGTGAGGGTGCCGAGGTAGTCGGCCAGCAGCAGGCGGGCCTCCTGGAAGCTGAGCCCCTCGTCGCGCTCCAGCCATTCCACCAGCCCGGCCACCGTGGTGGTGCCGTCGATGCGGCGCCACAGCTCCAGACCGAGGCCGTCGAGGACGTAGGTGCGCTGCTCGCGCAGGCGCAGCAGGCGGCGGGCCAGCGCCAGCGGCCCGCGATAGGACAGCGGCACCGCCAGGCGCACCCGCTCCGGCTCATCGAGCAGCACGGTGGCTCGGGCGTTGCGCTGCGGGCGCAGGGCGAGCTGCTGCTCCTGGGTCAGCGCCGGCTCAGAGGAGGGCATGGTCCACCTCCACCAGATCCTCGGCGCGGCGGGCGATGCTCTCGACCGCGTGCAGGCGCATGGCCGCGCGATCGTACCACAGCCGGCCCAGGCCGTGCCAGCGCCGGCCCATGGCCTTTTCCAGCGCGTGCTCGCCACGCATGCGGAAACGCGCCACCACCCCGTCATGGCCACGGAAGGGAGCCGCCTCGACCGACTCGACGCGGGCGAAGGAGGAACGCAGCAGGCGGGCGTACCAGTCGTCGAGGCCACGGCCCGCGAGCAAGTGCCGGGCGAGGCCGAAGCGCCGCGCCACCAGCCGGCGACGGGGATCGGATTCCAGCACCAGGCGCACCGCCGCCGGGCGCGCCTCGACCTCGACCGGACGCCAGTGCCCGCCGGGCCGCACGCCCAGGCCGAACAGCGACCATTCCCCGCCCTCGTCATCCTCGGCCAGGGCGGCGCTGGCGAGCAGCGCCCCGCGCTCCTCCGGGCTGGCCAGGCCGAAGGTCCATTCCACCAGCCGGCGGCGGACCGGCTGCCAGCACACCGCCCGCAGCGGCGCCCCCGGGGCTTCGCCGCAGGTCCACGGTCCCAGGCTGGCGATGCGCAGGTCCGAGGCCGGCTGCGCGCGTTCCTCGCACCAGCGGCGGTGGCGCTCCTGCATCACCTGGATGGCGTCGGGCCGGCCGGGCAGGCGCTTCCATCCGCACTGCGCCACCGGATCCAGGCGGCGGTGCAGGCGGAACTCGCCGTCCTCCTCGCCCAGGCGGTAGGCGGTGACCTCCCACCCGGCCGGCAGGGTGCAGGACAGGCCGTGCCAGGCCAGGCGCTGGCCCGACCCGGTCATCCCGGTGCCCCGCCGATCGAGCCGGTCGAGATGTGCATCTCGCTGACCTTGCGGATCTTGTCCACCTGCCCGCCCTTGATCCAGACGATGCGGTCGGACACCGCCAGCATCTTGTGGTCGTGGGTGGCCGAGATGACGGTGATGCCACGCTCGCGGCTGAGCTTCTTGAAGATCTCGATCACCATCTCGCCAGTCTTGACGTCGAGGTTGGCGGTGGGCTCGTCGGCGAGCAGGATCGAGGGGTCGTTGGCGAGCGCGCGCGCGATCGCCACCCGCTGCTGCTGGCCGCCCGAGAGCTGGCCGGGGGTGTGGTCCATGCGCTCGCCCAGGCCGACGAAGTCGAGCACCTCGGCCGCGCGCCGGCGGGCGGCGGCGTCATCGGTGCCGAGGAAGGTCAGGGGCAGCATCACGTTCTCGAGCGCGGTCAGGGAGGCGATGAGGTTGTAGCTCTGGAAGACGTAGCCGATGTGGCGGCAGCGGAAATAGGCCAGCTCGCGCGAGCGCAGCGCCGGCAGCGACACCGGCCCGACCATGATGCTGCCGTGGCTGGGGCGGTCGAGGGCCCCGATCATGTTGAACAGGGTAGACTTGCCGGAGCCCGACGGGCCCATGATCGCCAGGTATTCGCCCTGCTCGATGACGAGATCGATGCCGCGCAGGGCATAGACCTCCTCGCCGCCGCTGCGGTAGATCTTGTCGACGCCCTGGACGGTGACGATGGCGGCCATGGCGGTCAGTAGGGCAGCGGGTTGGAGGACTTGGAGAGGAACACCAGGCCGATGCAGAACATGGTGATCAGGCCGCCGCCGCAGAAGAACCCCGCCGACAGCACCGGCACGTATTCGCGCCACTTCAGCCCGAGCTTGCGCTCGAAGTAGTACTTGCCGATCAGCGCCCCGACCAGGTTGGGGATGATGGTGTGGGGCATGGCCTGGCCGATGCCGCGGATCAGGCCGTAGGCCAGGGTCACCGGCGCCCCCACCCACGACAGCCCGCCGAACAGCAGCATCCCCGCCACCGTGCCGATGGCCACCACCGGGCCGTTCAGCGCCTGCTGGAAGTCGCTGAACTCGCCCGAGGTCGAGGAGTAGACCAGGCAGGCGTTCTTGGCGTTCAGCTCCCACATCTGCTGGGCGAAGGGGTAGACCGACGAGGGCACCTCGGCCAGGCTCCAGATGAAGCTCGAGAAGCCGATGGTGGCGATGACGATCACCGGGAAGAGGAACAGTTCGGCCTTCCAGATCGAGGTGAAGCGGGTGCCGGTCAGCTCGGCCTGGCGGTAGAACACCGTCTGGCCGCCGTAGTTGGCCTGGGGGATGGGGATGAACCACACCTTCACCCCGGAATAGCCGGAGAGGATGAGCGCCATCTCGCGGATGAAGGGGATCTCGACCACCTGCCCGGCGATGCCCTCCAACCGGGCGGTGACGTAGGACACGATGGGGGTGTAGAGGAAGCCGAAGAACAGCAGCACCACCATGACCCCGGGATGCCAGTCGATCAGCCAGCCGCTGACCAGGATGTAGACCAGGGTCGACACCAGGTAGCAGCCGATGATCAGCCAGTTGGGCATGTCGCCGCGCTCCTTGGGCACCGGCGCCAGCTGCTCGTGGGCCAGGCGCGCGCGCCGGCGCAGGCTCAGCACCGACATCAGGCCGATCACCGCGATCGCCACCGACAGGCCGATGCCGAGGCTGAAATAGAAGTCGATGTTGTTCTTGAACATCGTCACCACGGTGGAATCGCCCGGGGTCCAGGTGCGCAGGATGCCGGCGTGGTAGAGGATGGGGTTGAGGCAGAAGGTGACCACCAGCCCCAGCGCCGAGCCGATCATCGCCCAGTAGGGCATGACCATGCCGATGATGAACTGGCCGAGGTCGAAGCACATGCCGGTGGCGACCGCCGGCAGCACCCCCTGGGTGTAGCCGGTCCAGTCGGTGAAGGGAATGGGGAACACGCTCATGGTCTTGCCGAGCAGAGCCCCGGTGAGGGTGGGGATGCCGAGGTAGACCAGACCGAACACCAGCCCCAGCGCGCCGCCGATGGCGAACACCCGCCAGCGCCAGGCGCCGGCCGCGCCGCTGCCGCCGTCGAGGTCGTCGGCCAGGGCCATGATCCCCTGGGCGCCGATGGGCGCGAGCGGGAAGGGCAGGCGCTCGACGTCGGAGGCGACGCGGAACAGGCCGTAGCCCAGGATCATGTTGTCGAGGCGCGAGAAGAACATGCGGAACAGCATCAGGCCGATGGCCGGCGCCCACGCCCACTGCAGGAACGAGCGCGTCTCGTAGGCAGCCGGGTCGGACGGCGCCAGCCATTCCGGGAACTGCCCGGCCAGGCCGAACGACAGCGCCGCCTCGCTGCGCACCAGGAACTGGTTGAAGATCAGGCCCTGGCCCTGGCTGGCGACGATGGTGCCGGCGAGGTAGAAGAGGATGAAGATCTGGGCGCGCTTGAGCTTAGCGTTGGCGCGCTTGGCCACCTCGATGAACAGGATCACCGTCACCCACTGCGCCGCCGGGCCGATGCCGGCGCCGGCGAGCAGGTCCATGTACAGCGCCCCCGGCACCATCACCAGGGCGACGAACAGCACCCCGATGAAGGAGGTGAACGAGAAGCCCTCGTCGAAGCGGTCGGGCACCGTCATCAGCGCGCGGTACCGCTCCAGCTCCTGGTCAGGCTTGGCCATGGGCGGTCTCCGTCACGGCGGCTGGGGCGGGGGCGGGCGTGGTCATGGCCTGCTGGTAGTGATGCACGGTCTCGACCGGCAGCGAGCGCCAGACCAGGAACTGCTGGCGGAGGTCGTCGATGAAGGCGCGGTTGCCGCGCACCCAGCTGCCGGGGGTGCCGTTGCGGCGCTCGAGCTCGACCACCACCTCGTCGATGCCGGGGATGTCCGAGGCGCGGGTGGCGAGGCGGAACCCCTGCACCACCCCGAGGTCGAAGGGCGCCAGGGCGACCTCGGCGGCGAGCGCCCAGCGCCCGTCGGGCAGCGGCTCGATCACGGTGTCGCGGGCCGAGAACACGTCGAGCGAGGCGTCGCCGTGGTTGCGGAAGTGCTCGCCGATGAAGGCCAGGATGCCGCCCACGCTCGCCGCCGGCACGGTGAAGGGGAAGGTGAAGGCCAGGCGGTCGCCCTCGGCCCTGGGCATGCGCCAGCTGCGGTTTACCCCGGGGTTGGCGGACCGGCTGGCCATCAGCGCGGGATAGATGGTCGAGAGCATGACCATGGCCATGACGATGAGGATGGTGACCAGGGCCGAGGTGGAGGAGAAGTTGACGTTGGGGGCGGTGGCCAGCCCGCGCGCCGCCAGGGCCTGCAGCGCGCTCGCCACCACCTGGCCGACCAGGTAGCCGCCCATGCCGCCGACCACCGCGAACACCGCCGACTCGGCGAAGAAGAGCATGCCCACGTCCTTGGGGCTGAGCCCGAGGGCGGAGAAGGTGAAGATCTCCTTCTGGCGGTCGACGATCGAGCCGAGCAGCGACGAGAAGATGATCAGCCCGCCCAGCAGCAGCGGCACCAGCAGCTCGAGGTAGCCGCTGCCCTCGATCAGGCGGGTGTAGAACAGCGAGCGGGCGCCATCCGGGCCGGTGACGAACACCGGGTAGTTGAACAGCGGCGCCAGGCTGTCGGCGGTGCGCGCTGCGTCGGCCCCCGGGCGGACGTAGAGCACCGCCAGGTTGGGCTGGGCGCCGAGCGGGCGCAGGGCCGCTACCGTGGTGACCGCGGTCAGCTCGGGGGCCGCCCACTGGATAGCGCCGGCGTCGATGGTGGCGAGGGTGCTCTTGAGGTCGGCCCCGCCGCCGTCGAGGCTGATGGCCGAGAGGGTGGCCTCGTAGTTGGGGGCGGCGATGCGCGAGCCGTCGATGTTCTCGAGCGCCTGCGCCGCGCGCGGATCGAAGGTGCCGGCGAGCACGAAGGCGGTCCCGCGCAGGCGCACCTCGTCGCCGGGGACGAGGCCGAGCTGGGCGGCGAGCGGTACCGGCAGCAGCAGCGGCGGCCGGCCGGCGGGATCGGTGCGGTCGAGCCCGGCATAGATCCCGCCCAGGCGCAGCACCTCGCCCGGCTCGATGCCGAGCACGCCTTCGAGCGCCTGGCTGGCGAGGGTGCGCGGGTTGAGCGCCACGTTGCTGAGCGGGCGCTCGTTGACCCAGGCGGTGGGGTCGCGGAACGAGGCCGAGCGCAGGTGGACCTCGAAGCCCTCGCCGGCCAGCACCCGCACGCTGTCGAGCAGGCGGTCGGGCAGGCGCAGGAACGAGGGCGCGTGCAGCTCGATGCGCTCGGCGCCGCGCGCGCGGCCCAGCCAGGTCGACTTGACCCCCAGGGTGGCCTCGAAGGAGGCGAACACCAGGATGGTGAAGGTGAGCAGGATCACCGTGCTGGCGGTGAGGAAGGTCTTGAGCGGGCGGTTGCGCATGCCCGAGATGCCGATCATCACCGCCGCGAAGGCGGTCGACTGGCCGCCGCCGGCGCTGTGCGCGCGCGACGACAGCCCCTGCATGGCCTTGAGCTCGTGGCGGAACTTCGACATCACCACCGCGATCACGAAGCCGCTGAGCAGGATGATCACGAAGGCGAGGAAGATCACCACCGGGGCCGAGGCCAGGGCGAAGGCCGGGTGGGTGAGGTAGAGCACCGCGAAGGTGGCGCAGAAGATCCCGGCGAAGCCGCCCACCTGGCGGTAGATCGAGGTCGAGCCGAGCAGCAGGCGCTCGCACACGAAGGCGAAGGGGATGGCGAGCAGGAGCAGGATCACCACCGCCCGCAGCATGTCGTCGGCGGTGGCGCGGATGGGCACGTAGGCGCGCGCCGCCAGCACCGCGGCGGCGGTGTCGTGGGCCCCGGCCCCGGCCTGGTCGCCGGCCTCGCGCGCGGCCTGCGCGCGCTCGCGATGGTCGTCGGCGTCGGCCTGCAGCTGCTCGACCGGGCGGTTGACCAGGTTGCGGCTGCGCAGCACCTCGAGCCGGCGGTGGTTGAGCGCCGAGAGGTCCTCGGCCGAGCTGCGCAGCAGGTCGGTGGACAGCAGCTGGTCGGGCCGGAACGGCACCCCCGCCGCCTGGGCGCCGCCGAGCAGCATGTTGCCGCCGCTGAGCACCTTCACCGGCTTCTCCTGGTCGGCGAAGAAGGCCAGGCCGGAGCGCGAGATGAGCGCGGTCTGGCGGCGCACCTTGGCGTCGCCGCCGGATTCCAGCACGGTGGGCGGCAGCAGGGTGAGGTAGTCCTTGGGCATCAGCGGGGTGAACAGCCCCCCCACCCGGGTGTAGAACAGGCGCGCGTACAGGTGGGTCGACTCGTTGCGCACCGACATGCGGTCGATGCAGCCGCGCTCGTCGAAGCCCACCGCCTGGACGTTGCCGGCGGTGTTGTCGTCGGCCACCCGCGGCAGGTCGACGAAGCCGGATGGGTCGACGCGGCCGAAGGCGATGGCCGAGACGCCCGCCCACGATTCGGTGTCGGCCGCCGACTGCACCTCGCTGAAGCGCTGGGCGAAGACCAGGGCGTCGGCGCTGGGGCCGGTGATCTCCTCGCTGCCGCGCGCCCAGTCGTCGACGCGCAGGCCCTGCCAGCGTCCGCCCGAGCGGGTGCGCACGAAGCGGCGGTCGTAGGTGATGGTGGGGACGAGCTGGGTCTTGGTCGGCAGCTCGGGATGGTTGGCGACCGCGGCTGCGAAGCGCGCCAGCTGCGGCGCCAGCGGCGCCAGGTCGCCCTGCCAGCGCAGCGGCAGCTCGTCCTGGGCGAGCGGGTCGCCGACCGTGACCAGGTGGGCGCCGAACACCCCCAGGCCGAAGGCGGCGGCGATCGGCAGCGGCCGCACCCGCGGGGTGTTCGCCGTCCAGCTGGCCCAGGTCGCCGAGACATCGGGCACATGCAGCGGCGCCACCACCAGCGCGGGCGGGATGGTGGCATGGGCCTGGGCGAGGGCGCGGATCTGCTTGCCGAACAGGCCCGCCGAGCCGCCGCTGTTGCTGCACTGGACGCGGGCGCTGGAGGGATCCGCCATCCACGGCCGGCGCGCATCGGCGAAATCGAAGCCGAGGTGGGCCACCACCGCGCTGCCGGCGAGGGCGTCGGCGAGCGCACGCGAGCTGGCCAGGTGGGCGGTCTCCTGGGCGATGTAGGCCTGCTGGCGCAGGGCCTCGGCGCGCATCGCCGCCACCACCTCGGCGAAGGTGGCGGGATCGCTGATCACACCCTCGTGCACCTGCCGGCGCAGGTCGTTGATGCGGCGCTTGCGCTCGACCACCGCCGCCTCGCGCTGCTCCAGCTCCTGCTGGCCGGCGGGGGTGGCGCGCCCCTGGCTGACCGCCTTGTCGCCGGCACGCTTGGCCAGGCGCACGGTGCGCGCCTCGTAGTTGAGGTTGTTGACCAGTCCCACCAGGCGGGTGCGCAGGTGCTGGGCGAGGGTGAAGGCGCCGTCGCCGCGCGCGTGCAGGAAGTCGCCGGCGAGCAGGGCCAGCTCCTCGTCGACCTCGGCGGCGGCCTCCACCAGCCCGGCCTGGCGTTCATCCAGGCGCTCGCCGCTCTCGGACGGGCGCATGACCTTGGCCGCCACCCAGTACAGCCGGCGGGCGCCGTCCTGGGCGCCGTAGTGGCTGCCCAGGAACACCACCAGGATGTTGCGCTTCAAGGCCTGCCCGCGCAGATCGGCGGCGACCTGGGCGAGCAGGGCGCAGTTGGCGGCCTGGCGCAGCTGCGGGTTGCGCTCGGGGGTGATGCCGAAGGTGTCGAGGGTGGCGGCGAGGATGATGGTCTGGCCGCGGGTGGGCGAGGCGGGGTCGGCGGGGAGCAGGGCCCACAGGTTCTCGCCCACCGCGTCGGCCCATTCGACCTGAAGTTCGAGCTCGACCTGGCGGCCGCCGGGGGCGAGCAGGCCGGCGGCCTCGGCGGCGGCGCGATCCACCACCACCCGCGGGGTCTGGATGGGCAGCTCGGTGAAGTGGCCGGCGACGCTCCACTGGCTCTCGCCGCCATCCGCCACCAGCACCACCGCGCGGGCGCCGAGCGCGAACAGCTCCTGCGAACGGGGGGCGCCGAGGTCGAGCACCGCCACCGCATCGGCGACCGGGACGGCGGGCAGGGTGCCGGGATCGCCGCGGCCGACATAGACCGAGCGGCCGCTGATCACCCCGCCCCAGGTGGTGGGGGGGGCGATGCCGTTGGGGGCCAGCGCCACCGCCGCCAGCGGCCGGCCGTCGACGGTCAGCCGGCAGGTGGTGGTGTGCGGGGCCAGGGTGGCGAAGCGCTGGCGCTGGAGGCGGACCCCCGCCCCGCCCAGGGTGCGTTCGAGGGCCTCGGCGGCGGCGGCGAAGCCGGGGCTGCCGGGCAGGCGGTTGGCGGCCTCGGGTTTGGCGAACTCCGCCATCAGCGGCTGGTAGACCTCGGCCGCGGGCAGGGAAAGGAGGCACAGGAGGATCGCGATCACCGTTGAGAGCCATAATTCCAAGGCGCCAGCACGGTGCCCCGGGAGCGCGGCCCACCGGGCCGCTCTTTGCCTTTCATGAAGAGCGGCCCGGAGGGCCGCGCTCCCGGGCTCGCATCCGGCGTCGCTGCGCGATTCCATGCCCGGCACGGTCTTGAGGACGCTCATCCCTCGTCCTCCCCCAGGCTGGCCTTCTCGAGCTTCACCTCGGCGGTGACCTCGATGCGGCTGATGCGCCCACCCTCGATCCAGATCATGCGGTCGCTCACCGCCAGCATCTCGTGGTCGTGGGTGGCGCAGATCACCGTCACCCCCTGCTTGCGGTTGAGGTCGTTGAGGATGCGGTGGACCTCCTTGCCGGAGGCGAAGTCGAGGTTGGCGGTGGGCTCGTCGCACAG
>JAKLKR010000145.1:8161-13711 GCA_023150565.1 Planctomycetota bacterium | reverse complement strand
GAGCCAGACCTCGTGGATCAGCGCGGCGGGCTCCAGCTTCATCGGGGCCTGGCGCGAGAGGTGGGCGCGCGCGAGGCGTTTGAGCTCGGGGTAGAGCGCGGTGTAGAGGCGGTCGCGCGCTTCGGCGTCGCCGCTGGCGAGTTGCTGCAGGAGGAGGGTGATTTCGGACATGAGCTGGGGGCTGGCGCGGCGCGTATGCTCGCATCCTGCCCCCAAGCTGTCAGCTCCCCCAGAAGCCTTCGGCCGCCCAGCATTGCGAGGGCGCCAACAGGCAGTAGCAGCGTCCACTGCGGCAGCAAGGCGAGGCCGGCCATGCCTTGGTAGACCACGTCCACGGCCACAAAGACGGCGCCGAATCCCAGCCACATTGCGCCGATGAACAGGGCCAGGGCGCCCGCGCTGGCCTGCCGTGCCGGTCTCGCACACCACAGCAGCGCCGGGCCCGAGACGAGCAGAGCCACGCTCACCAAATGCCAGCAGGCCAACAGCAGCAGGCGGAGGAAATCGGTGAGCTGGGAGGTCATCAGCGGCTCGTGGATCTCGATCGTGCCGCCGATGAGATGCAGCAGGGCCGTGAAGCAGGCGAGGTAGCCGGCGGCCAGCAACTGGCGCCTGACGGTCTTGGGTTCATGGCTCATCGGGTGCTCCGGGGGGTGAGCCGCAGGCGCAAGCCTCCGGCGGGTCGCAAAGTCACGGCCAGGCGCAGGCGCGGAGCGGGGTCGCCGCTAGGGCCGAGCTCAAAGGTCTGCAGCACCAGGGCCGCGACGAGGCTCATCTCTAGCATCGCGAAGTGCTGACCGAGGCAGACGCGCGGGCCCTGGCCGAAGGGCATGTAAGCGCCTCTTGGAATCTCGGACGCCTCGGGCGCGCCGGGCAGGAAGCGCTCGGGCCGAAAGGCGTCGGGCTCGGCCCAGACGCGCGGGTCTCGGTGCAGCAGGTAGGGCGTGCAGCACAGCAAGGCGCCGCGCGGCAAGTGCAGCGTGTCGCCTCTCCAGGGCACGGCGATGTCGCGCGTCAGCCGCCGGGTGAGCAGGGCGGCGGCGGGCGGATAGAGCCGCATGGCCTCCTTGAGCGTGGCCGTCAGCCAGGGCAGGGCGTGCAGGTCGTCGGGCGTGGGTGCACGCTCTCCAAGCAGGGCCTGCACTTCGGCTGCAGCGCGGGCTTGCGCCTCGGGGTGCTCGGCCATCAGCCAGGCCCACCACAGCAGCGCGGTGGCGATGGTCTCGTGCCCGGCCTGAAAGGTGGTGATGCACTGGTCAAACACCTCCTGCTCGCTCAGTGCCTCGCCCGTTTCCTCGTCGCGCAGCGCGCGCAGTTGGGTCAGCAGGTCTTGCGCACCTGGGCGGGGTGGCGCATCGAGGTGGCGGCGCAGCAGGCCGCGCATGAAGGCCAGCGCCCGACGCTTGGCGGCCTTGCCCGGCAGGGGCAGCCAGTCGGGCAGCGTGGCGGGCCAGAACATTTCCTTGAAGCCCGTCTCACTCAGCACCTGGGTGGCGGCGGCGGTCTGGGCGGTCTCGCTGCCGGCGCGGGCGCTGAAGAGCACGCGCAGGATAACGTCCACGGTGACGTGGCTGAAGAAGGCATCCATGGCCACCAATCCGCCGGGGCAGGCTGCCATTGCATCTCGCGCGGCCTCGGCCATGAAGCCCGCATAGCCCGCCATGCGTTTGGGCGCAAAGGCCGGCATCAGCATGCGGCGCTGGCGCTGCCAAGTGGCGCCCTCGGTCACGAGGACGGACTGGCCGAGCGTCTCGCCGAACACCTCGGTCGCGCGCTCCCAGCGGATCAGCGCGTCGGCGTGCTCCAGCATCACGCGGCGCAGCAGCTCGGGGTCGAAGATGTCGAGCGTGCGCTCCACTGAGATGCGCAGCCGCGTCACGTCGCCCAGGCGCCGGTAGCGGGCCAGCGTGCCGAGGTAGTCGCGCCGCATTGCCCAAAGTTCAGCAAAGCCAAAGTAGCACGGCGGCGGGCCGGGGAGGTCGTTCCAGGTGATGTCCATGGCCGGCATGCTGCCCGCCAGCGCAGTGGCGGTATTGAACGAATGCGACACTGTGTCGCCATGGCACCGAACGTGACCCCGCTTGCGCCCCTGCACGGCGCGACGCGACTGTGGCTGCCGCCGCTGCGCCTGGCGGGCTGCGTGCGGGCGGTGCTGCTGCGTGACACGCGGGGGCTGGTGGCCGAGGGCGTCACGCACGCCACCTACTGGCCCGCCTCGCCCTACTGCTCGCTGCACCTGTTGTTCACGGGCGATGGGGACTGGCTGACCACGCCGGGTTTTGTGCCACCCAATGCCAGCTACCGCCTGGGGCCTTGCATGCTGAGCGGCCCCTTCAAGGGCCCCACCCACATGCACGCGCGTGGGCCGGCGCATGGCCTGATCGTGATGTTCATGCTCGATGCCTTCCAGGCGCTCACGGGCATCGCTCCCGAGACTTTGCAGAACCGCTGCGACGATGCGCGTGACTGGCTGCCGGCCGATTGGGAGCCGCTCCTGACGGCGATGGCACAGGCGAGCGACGAGGCCGCGTGCCTGGCAGCGCTGGAAGCCTTTGTGGCCCCGCGCTGGCAGGCCCTGCAGCCCGAGCGATCGCTGGGCTTGCGCCTGACGGATTGGGTCGAAGCGCTGGCCGTGCGCGCGGCCACCAGCAGCGCCGGGCGCAGCCTGCGGCAGTTCGAGCGCCGCGTGAAGGCCTGGGCCGGCCTGCCGCTGCGCGAGCTGAGGGCCGCCTCACGCGCCGAGGCCGTCTTCCTGCAAGTGGCGGCCACGCAGCACGACCCGGGCTTTGACTGGGCCGGCGTGGCGGCGGATGCCGGCTACGCCGACCAATCCCACCTCTGCCGCGAGACGCGGCGCCTGACTGGCTTCAGCCCCGAGGATTTATGGCGCCGGATTGAGTCGGACGAAGCGTTTTGGGCCTACCGCGTCTGGCAGTGAGTTCGTCAGTGATCGCCGTTTGGTTTGGCGTAAGCCTCAGCGACTCCAATGGTTTCATCGAGTTTCAAGCCTTCATTGACTATCCCTATCGTGACTTGGGAATCCCCGATACCGCAAGCGCAAAGCCCCTGGACGCCCGCACCGGCGAATCAACCATAGGGACATGAGCACTCCGCTGCTGCTGCCGGCCCCGCGCTCCCTGCGCCTCGTCGGCGGCACCAGCGCCAACCTCGCCATCAGCGAAGAAACCCAGGATGCCGGCGGCGCCGAGGCCTACCGGCTAAGCGTGGGTCCGAACGGAGTCCAGGTCACCGGCCTGCCCGCGGGCCGACGCCATGCGCTCGCCACCCTCGCCCAGCTGCGCCGGCAGTACGGCGCCGTGCTGCCCTGCCTGGAGATCGCCGACGCCCCCGCCTTTGCGGTGCGGGGAGTCATGCTCGACATCTCCCGCGACCGGGTGTGGACCATGGCCCAGCTGGAGCGCACCATCGCCCAGCTGGCGGCATGGAAGATCAACCAACTGCAGCTCTACGTCGAGCACACCTTCGCCTTCGCCGGGCATCAGGAGGTGTGGGACGCCGCCTCGCCGCTGACCCCGGACGAGGTGCGCCGGCTCGACCAGGTGGCTGCCGGCCACGGCATCGCCCTGGTGGCCAACCTCAACTGCTTCGGCCACCTGGAACGCTGGCTGAAGCATCCCCGCTACCGCCCGCTGGCCGAGATCCAGCCCGGAGACCGCTGGGAGGCCTGGGGCCAGCGCTTCGAGCGCCCGAGCAGCCTGTGCCCGTCCGACCCCGGCTCCGCCGCCCTGGTCGCCGATCTGCTGGCGCAGTACCTGCCCTGCTTTTCGGCCCCCCTCGCCAACCTCGGCTGCGACGAGACCTTCGATCTTGGCTGGGGCCGCTCACGCGACGAGGTGGCCCGCCGCGGGCGGGCGGCGGTGTACCTGGAGTTCGTCGCCCGCGTCTGCGCCCTGGCGCGCAGCCACGGCAAACGCCCGGCCTTCTGGGCCGACATCGCCCTCGAGCATCCCGAAGCCCTTGGCCAGCTGCCCGAGGACCTGCTCTGCCTGGCCTGGGGCTATGAGGCGGACGCCGATTTCGCACGCTGGTGCCGGCAGCTGCGCGGCGCCGGACGCGAGGTGTGGGTATGCCCCGGCACCTCGACCTGGTGCGCCCCCACCGGCCGCACCTGGGACCGCCAGGGCAACCTGCTCGCCGCCGCCCGCCAGGGCCTGGCCGGCGGAGCCAGCGGCTGGCTGGCCACCGCCTGGGGCGACCGCGGCCACCACCAGCAATGGCCGGTCGAGCTGCACGCCCTGGCCGAAAGCGCCCATCGCGGCTGGAGCGGCATCGCGCCCTGCGACCCCCGCGCACTCGGGCTGCATGCCCTCGGCGTCCCCGCCGCCGGTCCCTGGCTCGACCAGCTGGGCGACTGCGACCTCGCCCTGCGCCGCACCTGCGAGGACGGGGGACGGCCGGTGAACAACCAGTCCGCCCTGTTCAAGGACCTGTCCAAGCCGCTGGCCCAGGCCTGGGGGGGATCCGCCGAGGCCTGGCGCCTGGCCGGCGAGCGGGTCGGACAGGCCGCCGCCACCCTGCCGCCCGGCCTCGACCCCCAGGTCGAGCGTGAACTGCGCCACACCTGCCGCTGGGCCGCGGTCGCCGCCCGGCGCGCCGTCGCCCGCCGCGAGCAGGACCGGCCGGCGCTCAAGGATCTCGCCAGCTGCTTCCGCGACCTCGCCGATGAGCACGCTTGCCTGTGGCGGCTGCGCACCCGCCCGGGCGGCCTGGACGACAGCCGCGCCCACTTCCTCTCCCTGGCCGACGAACTGGACCGCCTGTGAGCACGCCCACCGACCGCCGCCGCATCCCCAGCCGCTTCCTCGACGCCAGCGACGACCCGGTGCCGGTGGTGCTGCCGCCGGTGGCTGTGCCCAGCGGCCCCAACGACCTCGGCGGCCATCAGGCGCGCCGCCTGGTGGCCGGCTGCATGACCGGCACCTCGATCGACGCCCTCGACTGCGCCCTGGTGGCGGTCGAAGGCCACGGCCTGCACCTGCGCGCCACCCTGGCGGCCCACCACCGCGAGCCGCTGGGCGAGCTGGAGGAGCCGCTGCGCAAGCTGGCCGGCCAGGAGCCCATGACCGCCGGCGCCATCGCCCGCCTGGCCCACGCCTTCGCCCTGCTCCACCTGCGTGCCATCCGCACCCTCGCCGGCGAGCGCCGGGTGGACCTGGTGTCGGTGCATGGGCAGACGGTGTTCCACCAGCCGCCCGCCAGCTGGCAGCTGATGAACCCCGCGCCCCTGGCCCACGGCCTGGGGGTGCCGGTGGTGTGCGACCTACGCGCCGCCGACCTCGCCTGCGGCGGCCAGGGCGCTCCCCTCACCCCGCTCGCCGATGCGGTGCTGCTGGCGCACAAGCGCGAGCGCCGGGCGGTGGCCAACCTCGGCGGCTTCTGCAACCTCACCCGCCTGCCCCCGGGCGGCGACCCGGACAAGGTCGAAGGCTCGGACGTGTGCGCCTGCAACCAGCTGCTCGATGCGGTGGCGCGCGCCTGCCTGGGCAAGCCCTTCGACGAGCACGGCGACGCGGCCATGGTCGGCACCAT
>JAKLKR010000145.1:0-8151 GCA_023150565.1 Planctomycetota bacterium | reverse complement strand
CAAGGCCCTGGTGCGCCTGCTCGAGGAGCAGCGCGGCGCCGGGCGCTCGCTCGGCACCGGCGACGAGCTGCAGGAATGGCTGGGCCGCTCGCGCACGGTCGAACCCGCCGACCTGGCGCGCACCGCCTGCGCCGCCATCGCCCACACCATCGTCCAGGCCTCGGCCGGCTGCGACCGCCTGGTGCTGGCCGGCGGCGGGGTGCTGAACCGCGCCCTGATGGCCGAGCTCAAGGAGCGCGCCGGCATCCCGGTGCAGCCGAGCGACACCCTCGGGGTGCCCGCCGCCTGGCGCGAAGCCATGGCCTGGGCGGTGCTGGGGGCGCTCAGCCAGGACCGCGTGCCGGTCACCCTGCCCCAGGTCACCGGGGTCGCCAAGGCCCCCATCTCCGGCTGCTGGACCCTGCCATGACCGCCATCCCCGTCCCCGACCGCGCCGGGGTGCTGACCGAGCAGCGCAACCCGCGCTCCACCGGCCTCCACCTCCTCGATCCGCTCGCCATCGTGCACCTGATGAACCAGGAGAACGCCCTGGTGCTGCACGCGCTTGAACGGGCCGAAACCAGCCTCGCCGCCTTCGTGGCGGCGATCGCCCCGGGCTTCGCCCGCGGCGGCCGCCTGGTCTACCTCGGCGCCGGCACCAGCGGCCGTCTCGGGGTGCTCGACGCCAGCGAGATCCCGCCCACCTTCCAGCTGCCCCACGACCGCATCATCGGCCTCATCGCCGGCGGCGACGGCGCCCTGCGCCGCTCCAGCGAGGGCGCCGAGGACGACCCGCGCGGCGCCCTGCCGGCGCTCGAGGCCCTGCGCCTGGGCGCCGACGACGCGGTGCTCGGCATCGCCGCTGGCGGCACCACCCCCTACGTGCTCGGCGCCCTAGCCGCGCTCAAGGATTCCGGCCCATCGGCTCCGGTCACCGGCCTGCTGTCCTGCGCCCCGGTCGAACGCCCGGTGGCGGCCGACCACCTGATCGTCTGCGCCTGCGGCCCCGAGGTGCTCACCGGCTCGACCCGGCTCAAGGCCGGCACCGCCACCAAGCTGGTGCTCAACGCCATCTCGACCGCGCTGATGGTGGGCGAGGGCAAGGTCTACAGCAACCTGATGGTCGATATGCGCGCCACCAACGCCAAGCTGCGCGACCGCGCCGCACGCATGGTCGGCGAGCTGACCGGGCTGCCCCGGCCGACCTGCTTCGCCCTGCTCGACGCCGCCGGCGGCGCGGTCAAGACCGCGGTGGTGATGCACCGCCGCGCCTGCGACCGCGCCACCGCCGAGCGCGAGCTGGCGGCGGCCGGCGGCCGCCTGGAGCGGCTCCTGGATCAGAGTCTGTGAAGAAACCCCGACCGAGGAGACGGTCGGGATCGTCGGATGGCCGCAAGGAGGACGAAGTGGAGCGATACTGGAGGTATCGTGAACGGAGTCCGACGCCGCGGACGCCGACGAGACCGATCGTATCCGACCGAGGGGTTTCTTTACAGGCTCTCAGCCCTCGACCGGCACCCCGAAGCCGAAGTAGCGCGCGGCGTTGCGGTAGCACACGTCGCGCACCAGGCCGCCCACCAGGGCGAGGTCGTCGGGCAGCAGCCCGCCGGCGATCTCGCGCCCCAGGCGCCGGCAGAGGATGCGGCGGAAGTACTCGTGGCGGGTGTAGGACAGGAACGAGCGGCTGTCGGTCAGCATGCCCACGAAGGTCGAGAGCAGGCCGAGGTTCGACAGCGCGTCGAGCTGCTTCTCCATCCCGTCCATCTGGTCGAGGAACCACCAGCCGGAGCCGAACTGCATCTTCCCGGCGATGCCGCCGCCCTGGAAGTTGCCGATCATGGTGCCCAGGACCTCGTTCTCCTTGGGATTGATGTTGTAGAGGATGGTGCGCGCCAGCTTGTCCTCGCGGTCGAGGCGGTCGAGCATGCGCGACAGCGGCTTGGCGTAGCTGGCGTCGCCGATCGAATCGAAGCCGGTGTCGGGCCCCAGGGCCTTGAACATGCGCGTGCTGTTGTTGCGGATCGGCCCCAGGTGGAACTGCTGCACCCAGCCCTTGGCGTGGTCCATCACCGCCCACTCGTGCAGCATGCAGGAGCGGAAGCGCGCCGACTCGTCGGCGGTGGGCACGCCGCCGGAGCGCACCTTCTTGAAGATCGCGGCGATCTGCTGCTCGGTCCAGTCCTCGGCCCACACCGTCTCGAGCCCGTGGTCCGACAGCCGGCAGCCGCGCTCATGGAAGAAGGCGTGGCGCTTGGCGAGCGCAGCGCGGTAGTCGTCCATGCTGGCGATGGTCACGCCGCTGGCGGCCTCGAGCTTGGCCAGCCAGGCGTTGAACACCGCCGGGTCCTCGATCGCCATGCCCTTGTCCGGGCGCCAGGTGGGGCGCACCTGGGTGGCGAAGGAGCGGTCGGCGGCGATGGCGGCGTGGTGGGCGAGATCGTCGACCGGATCGTCGGTGGTGCACACCACCGCGACGTTCATCCGCCGCATGATCCCGCGCGCGCTGAGGCCGGGCTGGGCGAGCAGCTCGTTGCAGCGCTCCCACACCCCGTCGGCGGTGTCGGGGCCGAGCAGCCGGTCGTTGATTCCGAAGGGCCGGTTCAGCTCGAGGTGGGTCCAGTGGTAGAGCGGGTTGCGCAGGCACTTGGGCACGGTCGCCGCCCACGCCAGGAACTTCTCCTCGTCGGTCGACTCGGCGCCGGTGATCAGGCCCTCGGGCACCCCCGCCGAGCGCATCGCCCGCCACTTGTAGTGGTCGCCTTCGAGCCAGATGCGGTAGAGGTTGGCGAAGCGCCGGTCCTCGGCCACGTCCTTGGGCGGCAGGTGGCAGTGGTAGTCGATGATCGGCAGCTGCGCCGCATGGCCGTGGTAGAGCTCGCGGGAGGCGGGGGTGTCGAGCAGGAAGTCGGCGTGGATCAGGGGCGGGTTGGCCATGGGCTCACTTGGCGGCGGCGGGGGTGGCGGAGGGACGCACGGGCTCGATCAGCCCGCGCATGAAATCGTACTCCTCCTTGAAGGAGGGGTCGTCGGCGAAATGGTCGGCGGCCATCTTGGCGGCGATCAGCGCCTGCTGGTCGGCCCCGCCGATGCGCGCGCGCCAGGCGATCCAGAACCACTTGGGCTTGTAGTCGAGCTCCTCCTGCCAGATGCGCATCACCTTGGTGAACCATTCCACCGGCAGGAAGCGCGCCGCATCGCCGATCCACTGCGCGGTGTCGTCGCGGATGCGCTTGTCGTCCTTGTCCTTCACCCAGCGCAGGCGCTCGCGCAGCAGCTTCTCGTCGCGGCCGACCAGGGCGCCGAGCAGCTGGGCGAAATGCCGCTCGTCCTCCAGGGTGGGGTGGTCCATGCCCAGCTTGATGCCGTCCTGGTAGGCCTGCTCGACCCGCTTCACCAGCATCGCCACCTTGGCCGGGTCGATGGTCTTGGCCTCCTTGCGGAACTGCTCAGCCAGGCGGCCGTGCCACCACGGCACCGAGACCTTGAGCCAGGAGGCGTCGATGGGCAGCTGGGCGAGCCCGCCCACGCGCTTGCGGTGGTCGTGCTCGCGCGCGGTCGGGGCCGGAGCCTGCTCGACCAGCTGGTCCACCCGCTCCTGCCCGAGCAGCCCGACGTACCAGCGCGCGACCATGGCGTAGCGGCTGGGCGCCTCGCCCGGCTCATCGACGTCGCGGAAGGCGACCGAGGACTGCCAGTCCTGGGTCGCGCGCGCGGCGATGCGCATCGCATCCGAGCTGGCGAGCAGCGGCGCCCCTCCCTCCTGCAGCAGGCCGGTCACGGTGAGCGCGAAGGTCATCGACAGGTGGCGCAGGGACTGCCACTGGGGGTGGTTGTCCCACTGGTTCTCGTCGAAGCGCGGGCTGCCGATGAAGGCGCAGGCGAGCGCGATCTGCTTGGCCGCCTGCTCGAGCGCGGTGGCCTCGAGCGCGCGCAGGGCGCGCTCGGGCTGCTTGTGCCCGGCGAGCACCCCGGCGAGCTGGATGCCGGCCTGCATCAGGCCCTGGCCCATGCGCTCGCGCACCTCGCCGACCCGGCGGTCGATCAGCTCGTCGGCGAGCTTGAGCGCCTCGTCGGTGCGTCCGGCCTCGAACAGGTTGCCGAGCAGCTCGATCTCGAGCAGGAAGCGGCTCTCGGGCTCGCGGGTCTGGGCCAGGGCCTTGCGGTGGTAGTCCGCCGCCAGGTCGTGCTGGCCGGTGAAGGTGTAGAGCCCGGCGATCTCGCGGTAGTTGGCGGTGTCGGTGTCTCCGCCGGCGACCAGCTTCAGCATCTTGCTGATGCCGCGCTGGTAGGTCTGGTACTGCCAGTCGCGCTGCACGTCGATCATGGTGCGGCAGTAGTCCGGCTCGGCGAATATGCGCCAGCTCAGGCGCCAGCTGCCGCGCTGGTTCTCGCCCGAGAAGCGCAGCAGCAGGCCGATGCCGTTGGGATCGAAGGGCATGTTCTTGTCGAAGCTGAGGTAGGCCTTGCGCAGGGCGTCGGGCAGCTCCTTGTCGCTGAACTCGAGCGCCGGCCCGGTCTGCAGCACGAAGGCGTGCCAGCGCCCGTCGCGCGCCTTGTCGGCCCAGGCGCAGGCGGCGTGCCCGGGCAGCTGGATGACGATCGAGGTGCGGCCCTGGCGCTCGGCCAGCACCTGGTAGACCTCGGCGAGGTCGTCGCAGTCGCCGCGCATGATGCCGCCGGCCGCGGTGGCCACGGTCTGCAGCGCGGTCTGGTGGATGTCGCCCTTGTTCTGCTTGTTGCCCACCAGCAGCGGGAAGCGGCTGTCGGGACTGTCATAGACGTAGGTCAGCAGGTGCTCGCCGACCAGGTCGAGGTAGGCGGCGTCGGGCACCCCGCGCGCCTCGTCGCCGCGCAGCAGACGGGCGGCGTCGGAGAGGAAGCGCTCGCCCTCGGCGCTGTCCGCCCCGGCCGGGGCGGCGAGGAAGCCGCGTGGCACGATCAGCCCGGCCACATCGCCATCGAGGCCGGCGACCACGATGTGCGGGGGCAGGAACTCGGCCACCGCGTTGGGATCGACGCCCTTGCGCCGGCCGGCAGGCACGCTCTGGCGCCAGGCGTCCTGGTCGGCGGTGAAGCCCTCGGTGCGCGACCAGCGCGCCAGGGTGCGGTTGCCCTCGACCATGCGCGCCGCCACCGGCTTGAGCCGGCCGGCGAGCGGATCGCTGCCGGGTTCGAGGTCTACCACCACGTTCATCTTGGCCGCCTCCCACGCCCAGTGGTAGAGCGGCACCGGGTGCTGGCGCACGAAGGCGGTGCGGGTGGGGGTGGTGAGGATCCAGCCCCCGCGGCCGAAGGCGTCCTTGTGCTCGGCCAGGGACAGTCCCTTGCCGGTGAAGGAGGCCACCGGCTGGGCTCGGTCGGCCGCCGCCACCGCCGCCACCAGGCGGGCGACCGAGGGCCGCTCGGGCAGCACGGTTGCCAGCCAGCCGTGCCGCACCAGGCGGCGGGCGAAGGAGGGATGGACCTCGTCCCCCTCCTGGTTGCCGTCCTGGTTGGGCAGGCGGCGCAGCACGTCCTCGACCGTCTTGCGTCCGAGCTCGTCGAGCTTGCTCTCGCCCAGTTCCCCCACCACCGCCAGCACCCCGGCGTTGACCGCCTCGCGCTCCGCGGCGCGATCGGCCGCCGCCGCCTCGGCACGCTTGAGCACCCCCTCGGGCAGCACCAGCAGCTGGTCGGAACGCAGGTGGATGCCGGTGAGGATGCCCTCGCGCAGGCACAGCCCCTCGGCCACCACGCCCCCCGCCTTGGCGGCCGCGACCAGGGGCGCGACCTGGGGGATCACCTCGGTGCGGTTCTCGGCCACCAGGCGGCGCTCGATCGCCAGGTTGCCGATCGCGGTCTCGACCAGCGGGTTGCCCATCCCGGGGTCGACCGGGGCGAAGCGCAGCTCGCCGCCCTTGCCGTCCGACCACACCACCCGCTCGTCCTTGATCGCCAGCCGGTCCGACCCTGGCAGCTTCTTGAGCAGCTGTTCGGCCGAGATGGCGGTGGTATCGACGGCAGGGGCGCTGCTGGCGGTACCGGCGGCGGTGGCGGGATCGGCGGCCGCCACCCCCCCGGCCAGGGCCAGCAGGAGCAACGAGGGGGCGATCAGGCGGTGGGAGGACATGCAGGGACTCCGGTCCACGGGGGACGCGGGCAGGTTCCCGACCTGACCGCATTATCAATCCGTTCCCTGCCTCGCGCGGCGGATGCGTGCATGCCATGGCCGGAAGCGGCTTCCTTCGCGCTTCCCGGTCGCTAACACCCCGCCCCGCCATGACCGCCAAGCACCCTGATACCGCCGCCCGCCGCGATGATGTCCGCAACATCGCCATCATCGCCCACGTCGACCACGGGAAGACCACCCTGCTCGACGGCCTCCTCCGCCAGGGGGGCGCCTTCCGCGCCAACCAGCAGGTGGCCGACTGCGTGATGGACTCCAACGACCAGGAGCGCGAGCGCGGGATCACCATCCTGGCCAAGAACTGCGCGGTCACCTACCCCAGCAAGAGCCACGGCGACATCCGCGTCAACATCGTCGACACCCCCGGCCACGCCGACTTCGGCGGCGAGGTCGAGCGCGTGCTGCGCATGGCCGACGGCGCCCTGGTGCTGGTGGACGCCTTCGAAGGCCCCCTGCCGCAGACCCGCTTCGTGCTGCGCAAGGCGATCCAGACCGGGCTCAAGCTCATCCTGGTGGTCAACAAGATCGACAAGCCCGGCTGCGAGCCGGATAAGATCGCCGACGGCATCTTCGATCTGATGGTCGAACTCGGGGCCGCCGACTGGCAGCTCGACTTCCCGGTGGTCTACGGCTCCGGGCGCATGGGCTTCATGGACACCGATCTGGAGGTCGCGCGCGGGCACCTGAAGGGCGGCGGCGACCTGATGCCGTTGTTCGACGCCATCGTCAGCGACGTCCCGGGTCCGCGCATCGACGCCGACGCCCCCCTGCGCATGCAGGTGTCGAACATCGACCACAACGATTTCGTCGGGCGCATGGGCATCGGCCGCATCTTCTCGGGCGTGATCCGCCCGGGCCAGGCGGTGGCGGTGGTGTCGGGCCCCACCGGGGTGCCGCGCAAGGGCCGCGTGCTGCAGCTGCACCGCTTCTCCGGCCTCGGCCGCGAGGAGATCAAGGAGGCGCGCGCCGGCGACGTGGTGCTGGTCACCGGCCTCGAACAGGTCGGCATCAGCGACACCATCTGCGACCCGGATCATCCGGTGGCGCTGCCGCCCATCCCGATCGATGAACCCACCATCAAGATGACCTTCGGGGTGTCCACCAGCCCGATCGCCGGCACCGAGGGCAAGCCGCTGCAGAGCCGCGAGCTGCGCGCCCGTCTCGACCGCGAGGCGCAGAAGAACGTGGCGATGCGCTTCGCCGACACCGACCAGCCGGACGTGTTCGAGGTCGCCGGCCGCGGCGTGCTGCACCTGGCGGTGCTGATCGAGACCATGCGGCGCGAGAACTACGAGCTCCAGGTCGGCCCGCCGCGGGTGATCTTCCGCGAGGTCGACGGCGAGCGCCACGAGCCGATCGAGATGGCGGTGGTCGAGGTGCCCGAGGTTCACGCCAGCAAGGTGATGAACCTGATGCTGACCCGGCGCGCCGAACTGCGGGTGATGGAGACCAAGGGCAACTTCCAGCACCTCGAGTTCACCATCCCCTCGCGCGGCCTGATGGGCCTGCGCAACCTGCTGCTGTCCGCCACCCAGGGCGAGGCGGTGCTCAACACCATGTTCCTGGAATACGGCCCCTACCGCGGCGACCTCGAGCGCCGCGCCAACGGCGCCATCGTCAGCCAGTGCGCCGGCGAGGTGGTTGCCTACGCCCTGTTCCAGCTGCAGGACCGCGGCACCTTCTTCTCGGACGTCGGCGAGCCGCTGTACGAGGGCCAGATCGTCGGCGAGAACAACAAGGACAACGAGCTGATCGTCAACCTGACCAAGGAGAAGAAGCTCACCAACGTGCGCTCCTCCGGGGCCGACGAGGCGATCCGCATCACCCCCCCGCGCCGCTTCTCGCTCGAGGAGGCGCTGGAGTACATCAAGGCCGACGACCTGGTCGAGGTCACCCCCAAGAGCATCCGCCTGCGCAAGGCGATGCTCAAGGAGACCGACCGCAAGCGCGCCTCGCGCGGAGGGGAGTGAGCAGCCGCAGGCTGCTGGGGCGTAGGGCCTTCGGGC
>JAKLKR010000144.1:8735-13775 GCA_023150565.1 Planctomycetota bacterium | reverse complement strand
TCCTGCCAGCGGCGGGCGTCGAAGAGCAGGCCGCCGATCATCAGGCGCGCCACCGCCACCTCGGGCGGATCCTTGGCGCGGTCCCTGCCGGCGAAGCGTTCGAGCATCGCGTGCAGGTCCTCGACCGCCTCGTCGAGCGCCACCGGGTCGTTGCGCTCGACCCCCAGGCGGCGGCCGGCCTCGGCCGCGCGCAGGTAGACCCGCGGCAGCTCGGGGTCGTCGACGCCGGCACGCGAGATGTAGTTGCGGAACACGCTGCGCGCCTCGCGGTACTGCTTGAGCTGCACCATGCATTCGCCGATGCCGCGCACAGAGCGCTGCACCCAGGAGCGCACCGCCGGATCGCGCTCCTCGGCGAAGCCCTCGACCAGGTCGTTGAAGCGGCGCATCGCCTCGGAGGGATGGCCGGCGTCGAGATCGCGGCGGGCGAGCAGGTAGAGCGCCTCGGCCGCCACCGCGCCACTGCGTTCGGCGGCGGCGCGGTCGAGCGCGCGCCCGGCCGAGCGTTCGGCCTCGCCGCCCTCGGCCGGACCTTCGCCCACCACCGCGCGCTGCTGGCCGCCGCTCGACTCCTCCTGCCAGGACAGCCCGATCTGGCCGAGGACGCGGTCGAGGGCGTCGCGCCAGAGCAGATCCTTGACGTGCAGCGACACCGGCCGGCGCACCCCGCCGGCATCGCGAAGGTCGAGGCGCAGCCCGGCCAGGGTGCAGATCTCCTTGGCCACCACCTCGGCCGGCTCGCCGCCGATCGCGGCGCTGATGGTGTGCTGGCCGTCGGGGCGGCGGCGCATGCTCAGGCGGTCGATGCCGAACTGCGGCGAGGCCACCGGCTCGGCCGATTCATCGGCACCGCCGGCGGCAGCGTGCGCGGCCGGCTCGCCATGGCCGGCGGCGGCATGGGGATCGTGGCCGGCGCCGGCGGCGCCCAGGCCGGGATCCTGGCGCAAGGCGGTCTCGACCCGCTCGACCGCCCGGCGCAGGGCCTGGAGGTCGGCGGCCAGCTCCTTGCGGTCGAGCGCGGCGGTGCCGCCACCGCGGCCCTGGTCGCCGGCGGCGAGCTGGAGGGTGCGCGCCTCGGGGGGCAGGGTGGGCAGCGGCTGGGGCGCCTCGGCGGCGGCGGCGGTGATGGCCAGCAGCAGGGGTACGGCGGCGCGCATGGTCAGTGCCCTCCGCCATGGGCGGCGGCGGGAGCGTGGCCGCCGGCCGGGGCGGCACGGCCGCCGGCGCTGGCCACCGCCGGCGCCTGGGTCTCGCCCACCAGGCGCCCGAGCAGCAGGTTGGCCTCCTGCATCACCAGGCGGTTGGCGGCGACTTCACGGGCCGGGCGCGGGATCCGGCGCAGATCACGTTCGCCGGTCCAGGCCAGCTCGTTGGCGAGCAGGGTGTAGACCTGGCGCACCGCCGCCGGCCGTTCGCCGGTGCGGTCGAGGACCTCGGCGTATTCGAGGTAGATGCGCGGATCGTCCATCAGCCGCGCCGCGCCTTCGAGCAGGCTGGCGTACTGCGCCGAGGAGCGCTTCCATTCGCCCTGGCCGCGATGGTAGCGCGCCAGCACCAGGGCGATCTCGGCTTCATGGCCGGGGTAGCGGCCGCGCAGGCGTTCGAGCTGGTGCACGCCGCGGCTCTGCTGGTCGGGGTCGGGATCCTCGAGATGGGCGAGCGCGACCTTCCAGTCCTCGCCGAAGTCGCCGCTGGGGTTGAGCTGGGACAGCCGTTCCGCCTTGAGCTCGCCGCTCAGGCCGTGGATCGCCGAGGTCACCACCACCAGGGTGGAGGCGCACACCGCGAGCAGGAACACCGCGGCGGCGAGCAGCACGCGCGCCCCGCGCAGTTCGGCCGGGGCCATGGCGGTGATGGCGGGATGGGGGGCCGCCGGCGCCGCCACCGGCGAGGGCATGGTCACGGTCGGAGCCGCCTGCGAGCCAGGCCGCTTGTCGCCGCCGATGCGCGGATCCAGGGCATCGACGGTGGCCCGGGCGGCGTCGCCGGCATCCTTGGACAGCAGCTTGTCGATCGCCGCGTCGTGCTTGGCCAGGGCCTTGGTCACCGCCTGCTTGGCCGCCGGCTCCGGCTCGCCGCCACCGGCACCTGACAGCTGCTGCACCAGGGCGTCGATGTCGGCCTGGGCGATCATCGTCTCGCTCGAGGCGCCACCGTCACCAGAGCTGTGCTTGGCCACCAGGGCGTCGAGATCCTCGTTCGACAGCGCGATGGTCTTGGCCCCGGCCAGTGGCGAGGCCATGGCGGTGGCGGTCGAGGCGGTGACCCCGGGAGAGGCCGGCGCCTTGGCCGGGGTGGCAGTCCCGGGGGCCTTGACGGCGGTATCGGCGCCGAGCTGCGACAGCAGACGGTCGATCTTGTCCTGGTCGAGGCGGCCCTCGAAGATGTCGGGGTCGACCCCGGCCGGGGGCACTTCCGCCTGGGCCTTGGCCGCGACCGCGGCTGCGACAGCGGGCGAAGCGGACTTGGCCTGGGCGGCAGGCTCGGCAGCCGGGGCCGGCTCCCCCACCGCCAGCTGGCTGACCAGGGCGTCGATATCGTCCTGGCCCAGGGAGCCGGACTGGGTCAACGGCACCTGCTGGGCGGCGGGCGCGGGGGGGGCGGCGTCGGAGCTGGCGAGCTGGTTCACCAGCGCGTCGATGTCGTCCTGGCCCAGCGGACCGCTCGGCGCAGGTTCCGGCGAGGCAGTGGCCGGGGCGGCGGGAGCCGCCGCCATGGAATTCACCAGGGCATCGATGTCATCCTGGCCCAGCGGGCCGGACGGGGCGGCAGCCGCCGGTGCGGGTGCCGGGGCGGCCGCGGACGCGGCGCCGCTGGCGACCTGATTGACCAGGGCGTCGATGTCATCCTGGCCGAGCGGGCCGGAAGCCGGTGCAGCCGGGGCGGCGGCCGGCTGCTGCCATTCCTGCTTGGGCGCGAATCCGACCCAGCCGGGGGCCGGGGTGGCGGCAGCCGGCTCCGCGGCGGGAGCGGCCTGCTCCTGCAACTGGCCGAGCAGGGCATCGATGTCGTCCTGGCCCAGGGGACCGCCCGGGGCCGGAGCCGGGGCGGTCGCCGCCGGCGGGCGGGTGGGCTTGACCGGGCTGGCGGCAGGAGGAGGCACCGCCTGGCCGCTGCCATGCGACCCGTCGTCAACCCCGAGCGAGGACAGCAGCTGGTCGATGTCGCCCTGATCGAGCGAGGTGGAGGCGACCGCCGCCGGCGCCACCGGGGCGGGGGCGGGGGCGGGGGCCGCCGGAGCCTCGTCCTGCGCTCCCTGCGCCACCAGCAGATCCATCTCGGCCTGGTCGATCATGCCCGGGGCCGTCGACTTGGCGGCCGGGGCAGGTGCGGGCTTGGCAGCCGGTGCGGACTCGCCGCCCCCGCTCATCTGAGCGAGCAGGGAGTCGATGTCGTCCTGCGACATGGGCTGGTTGTCGGCCATGGGCGTGCGCCGCGGGTGGTGAAAGGTGCGACAGGGATGGGGGCGTGGGGCCCCCGCATAAGCCTAGACGCAAAGGACGGGCCGAACTCCCGATGTCGAATTGCAAATTATTTCAATACAGGTTCTTACAACGATCACAGAGCAAGCAGCTCAGCCCGTTCCGCGTTCGTCACCCCGGTCTGGATGCGGGCCGGGTCGCGCCAGCAGACACCCACCCCGGCATGGTCGAGCTGGGCCTTCAGCCGCGGGCTGGCCCCTGCCACCCCCTGGCCGGGACGGGCGCGGAACCAGGCGTGGACCCAGGTGCCGAGCAGGGTCACCTGGCTGAGGTCGATGACATCGCCCTCGTCGAGATCCTGCGGCCACAGCAGCTCGCCGCTCCAGCGCCCCACCCGTTCCTGGCCGGGGGCGGGGAAGCGGCCGCTCGGGCGCAAGGGGACATCAGTCGCCATGCACGCATTCTACGAAGCAGCCGTCGGAGGACCAGTGCACGGACGACGCGCAGTCCTCGACCACGCGCTTCACCTCGTCGGTCCACGACACCCCGCATTCCGAACGCATGCGCAGCAGCCAGCGGTCGTCGCGCAGGTTCACCACCGCGCGCCCGCTGCCCACCGCCTGCAGGCATTCCGCCAGCACCTGGCGGTGGCTGGCGGCGGGGGCCAGGGTCTGCAGCCGGCTCCAGGCGGCCCGGGCATCGTCGGGGGTGGTCCAGCCGGCGGCCCCCAGGCGCACCACCGCGTCACCTTCGCCCGGACTCGCCACCACCACCGCCTCGGCGGGCGCCTCGACCACCGTCGGACCGGCGTGCAGACGGCCGCGGATGCGGTCGACGGCATGGCGCAGGTCGCGCATCGGCACCGGCTTGGTGAAGAAGTCGATGCAGCCCAGTCGCAGGGCGGCGACAGCGTCGTCGAAGGTGCCGTAGCCGGTCATGAGCACGAACGGGACGCCGAGCTCGCGCGCCAAGTCGAGACCGGTGCCGTCCGGCAGCTTGAGGTCGCTGACCAGGGCATCGGGCCGCTTTGCCGCCACCAGTTCGCGCGCCTCGCCCAGCGAGGCGGCCGCCGACACCGTCACCCCCAGGGTGGCCAGGCCGCGGGTCAGGGCATGGCGGATGGCGTCTTCGTCTTCCACCACGAGCAGATGCATGGAGAGCGTTTACCTCGTTCCAAGCGGTTGCAAACGGCGTTATTCACGGGGCCGTGGAGGATCTCCGGCGCGCAGCAGCCGCCAGCCGGTCCAGCCGCCCAGCAGGGCGAGCAGCGCCCCGCCGCTGGCAGCGAGACTGGCGTGGCCCTGGACCCAGGCGGTGAGCGGCGCCCAGGCCGGGCGGGCATGCAGCAGTTCGGCCGCCACCAGCAGGCCGTTGTGGCCGGCGTGCACCACCATCGCCGGCACGATCGAGCCGGTGCGCAGGGTCATCCACGCCAGCAGCACGCCAAGGGCGCATTGCGGCAGCAGGCGGTAGGGCGACAGGTGCAGCACCGCGAAGAGGAAGGCGGTGAGCAGCACCGCCGCCACCCGCCCGACCCCGCGCGAGAGGCCCGACAGCAACACACCGCGGCAGAGCAGCTCCTCGCACACCGCCGGCGCCACCGCCAGGCAGAGGATCG